>NC_022234.1:676627-1014941 GCF_000463015.1 Variovorax paradoxus B4
TAGGTCACCGCGAGCTTGTAGCCCGCATCGACCATCTTGGTGGAGATCGTCTCGCCCAGGCCGCCCATGCCGCCGGTGACCAGGACCACGTGTTGCTGCTTGCTTTCGCTCATCTGCTTTCTCCTTGGTGCGTTGTGTGACAAAGAATCCGTTCAAGCGCGTTCGACCGCGAGCGCCACGCCCATGCCGCCGCCGATGCACAGCGAGGCCAGGCCCTTGTCGGCGCTACGGCGACGCATCTCGTGCAGCAGCGTCACCAGCACGCGGCAGCCCGAGGCCCCGCCGTCCACGATGACGACGCGGTGCTTCTGCACGGGGATGCTCAAGGCTGGCTGCTCCGTACAGGCATGCGAGCGCTTCAGCGCGGCTGGGCCGCGGGCATGTGGGTCTCGACGTGGTCCAGCACCGCCTCGGGCGCATCGGCCTCGGCCGGCGTCTCGTTGTCCAGGATGCGCTTCATTCGGACGGTGTCCAGGTCGTTGGTCCACCTGGCGACCACGACCGTGGCGACGCCGTTGCCGATCAGGTTGGTCAGCGCACGGGCTTCCGACATGAAGCGGTCGATGCCCAGGATCAGCGCCAGGCCTGCCACCGGCACATGCCCCACAGCCGAGAGCGTCGCCGCCAGCACGATGAAGCCGCTGCCCGTGACGCCTGCCGCGCCCTTGGAGGTGAGCAGCAGCACGGCCAGCAGCGTGAGCTGCTGCGTGAGCGTCATGTCGGTGTTGGTCGCCTGCGCGATGAACACGGCCGCCATCGTGAGGTAGATCGAGGTGCCGTCCAGGTTGAACGAATAGCCCGTGGGCACCACCAGGCCGACCACCGACTTCTTCGCGCCCAGGTTCTCCAGCTTGGCCATCATGCGCGGCAGCACCGACTCGGAGGACGAGGTGCCCAGCACGATCAGCAGTTCTTCCTTGATGTACTTGATGAACTTCCAGATGCTGAAGCCGTGGAAGCGCGCGATCGCCCCCAGCACCACGAAGATGAACAGCAGGCAGGTCAGGTAGAACGTGGCCATCAGCTGGCCCAGTTGCAGCAGCGAGCTCACGCCGTACTTGCCGATGGTGAAGGCCATCGCGCCGAAGGCGCCGATGGGTGCGGCCTTCATGATGTAGCCCACGATCACGAAGAGCACGTGCGAGCCCTTCTCGATCACGTCGAACACCAGCGTGCCGCGCCCGCCGAACTTGTGCAGCGCAA
This sequence comes from Variovorax paradoxus B4, assembly GCF_000463015.1. Taxonomy (NCBI): domain Bacteria; kingdom Pseudomonadati; phylum Pseudomonadota; class Betaproteobacteria; order Burkholderiales; family Comamonadaceae; genus Variovorax; species Variovorax paradoxus. Next base: position 677,831 of record NC_022234.1, read on the forward strand.
AGCCGAACATCACGGCGATCAGCAGCACCTGAAGGATTTCGCCCTTGGCGAAGGCATCGACCACCGTGTTCGGGATCACGTTGAGCAGGAGGTCGGTGGTGCTCTGCATCTTTCCGGGACCGGTGTAGGCCGCGATGCTCTTGGTGTCGAGCTGGCTCACGTCGACGTTCATGCCGGCGCCGGGCCGCACGATGTTGATGATCACGAGGCCCACCACCAGCGCGACGCTGCTCACGATCTCGAAGTACAGGAGCGCCAGGCCGCCGGTCTTGCCGACCTTCTTCATGTCTTCCATGCCGGCGATGCCCACCACCACCGTGCAGAAGATGATCGGCGCGATGATCATCTTGATGAGCTTGATGAAGCCGTCGCCCAGCGGCTTCATCGATGCGCCGGTGTCGGGATGGAAGTGCCCCAGCAGCACCCCGAGCACGATGGCGGTGATGACCTGGAAGTAGAGCGATTTGTAAAAGGGCTTGGGTGTGACGGATGGTTGGTCCACGGGAATCTCCTGGAAAATTTCAGATGCCGGCGGCATGCGCCCGCCGGTCGTGATGCGTCAAGGTGTTGTCGATCAGCGCGTCGGGGTCGTTCTCGTCGAGCTCGATGTCGCCAACGGGACGGCGGTGCTGAGCCTGGGCAACATCGGTGCCCTGGCCGGCAAGCCGGTCATGGAAGGCAAGGCCTGCCTCTTCAAGAAGTTCGCCGGCATCGACGCGTTCGCGTTCTGCCGGCGCAGGTTCTGCATCAGGAAGTCGACCGGGGCCTCGGCGCTGAGGCTGCCGGCCAGCGCCTCACGGATCTCGCGGCGGCTGGCGGCGCTGGCCATGTCGAGGCTGCGCATGGCCGACACGTACGGCGAGAACTGGTCGGCATAGCTCTCGGGCGCGATGTCGATCACGGCGATGCCGCCGATGGTCTGCGGGTGCGAGAGCGCCAGGGCCATCGCCGTCTTGCCGCCCATGCTGTGGCCGATCACGAAGGGACGCTGCAATTGGTCGCGCTCGATCAGCGCGCGCACGTCGTCCGCCATCTCCATGTACGACATCGATTCGGCCCACGGCGAGGCCCCGTGGTTGCGGGCATCGGGCAGGTAGACGCGGTGGTCCTCGGCCAGCGCCTGCGCAAACTGCGTCCAGTTGCGCCCCGCGCCGAACAGGCCGTGCAGGATCACCACCGGAGGCCCCGATCCCAGCGCTTCGAAAGCCAGTGCGAGCGGCATGGCGGCGGCCTACCTCTTCTTCACCGGGGGCAGGCCGGTGCAATGCCCCTCGAGGACTTCGGCCGCCATGCCGATGGATTCGCCGAACGTCGGATGGCCGGTTTCCGTGGGGTCAAGGTCACCCATGGTGCTCATCGGTTTGTCTCCTGTGTCATGGCCGGGACCTGCATCGGGCGATGCGGCCGGCCCTGGTACAGAGCAATCGATGTGCCACGCGGCGCGTGGCGCGCAAGGCACGCTAAGTCGTTGATTTCATGGGGGACGAGGCAGGAATGAAACGGATGGTCTGCCGACGATCCGGATGCGCAGCGACGAGGCCGTCCGAATCGCCGGACCGGTGATTGGGGAAAACCCGAAGGCGCCCGGGCATGTCATGTCCCGGGCGATACAGGCAGAAGCGATGCCGCCGGCAGGAACAAGATCCCCAACGGAAATGTCGGAGCAAGCCCGCCGGCACCTACAACTCGAATATCCGGCTCATCTCCAACCACTTCTCCCCGTTCGGAGTCCAGGGCGTGGGCGCCTGGAACTTCCACATCAGTTCTTCCCACGCGTGAATCTTCGGATCGTCCCGCGTCGCGGCCGCCATCGCCTCGGCGTCGTAGCGCGCGTCGTCTGTCTCCATCAGCATCACCATCCGCGTCCCGAGCCGGTAGATCTCCATGCCCGTCACGCCATGCGCATGCAGATGCGCGCGCACCTCTGGCCAGATGTTGCGGTGGTAGGCCTCGTACTCGGCGATCAGCGCCGGGTCGTCTTTCAGATCGAGGGCAAGGCAGTGGCGCATGGGTCGTCGGGTCCGATGGTCGATGAAGGGAAGAGCGAGAGATCAGGTCAGCGCCCGATCCAGGTGCGTGTAGCCGCCGTCCACGAACACCCACTGCCCGGTCGTGTGCGAGGCCCGTTCGGAGAGCAGGAACACGGCAGTGTTCGCAATCTCCTGCGGCGTGGTCATGCGGCGGCCGAGAGGGATCTTGTCGGTGATGGCCGCGAGCTTGCGGTCGGGTTCGTCGAAGGCCGATATCCAGCGCTGGTACAGCGGCGTCATCACCTCGGCGGGAATCACCGCGTTGACGCGCACGCCGTCCTCCAGCAAGGAAGCCGCCCACTCGCGCGTCAGCGACAGCTGCGCGCCCTTGGCCGCGGTGTAGCCGCTGGTGTTGCCCTGCCCCGTCAGCGCCGTCTTCGACGAGATGTTCACGATGGCTCCGCGGCTGGCCTTCAGGTGCGGCAGGCAGAAATGCGCCATCACGTAGTAGTGAACGAGGTTCCGGTCCAGCGATGCGATGAATGCCTCGCGCCCCGCTTCGAGCCCCACGCTGTCATTCACGCCTGCGTTGTTGACCAGCCCATCGATGCGACCGAACTCCGCGACCGTGCTTTCGACGGCCTTGCCGCAAGCCGCCTCTTCCGTCAACTCGAACTGGAGGAACCGCGCCCGCGGCTGCAGCCCGCGCAGCTCCTGCTCGAACGCCGCATCCAGCGGGTTCTTCCCGCAGATCACCGGCACCGCGCCTTCGCGCGCGAGCGTGAGCGAAATGGCTGCACCGATGCCGCTGCCGCCGCCGGTGACGAGCACCACCTTGTCTTTCAGATTCAGGTCCATGACCGCACGATGCCTTTCTGTTGATCCATCTACCCGCGGAAGCGATAGCGCTCGAGCGACTCGGGCTTCATCGTGATCGAGAACCCGGGGGCCGTGGGCGGCATGTACGCCGCACCGCGAATCGCGCAAGGCTCGGCGAAGTGTTCATGCAGATGGTCCACATACTCGATCACCCGCCCTTCCCGCGTTCCCGAGATGCACAGGTAGTCGATCATCGACAGATGCTGCACGTACTCGCACAGCCCCACGCCGCCGGCATGCGGGCACACGGGCAGCTTGTACTTCGCGGCCATCAGCATCACCGCCAGGATCTCGTTCACGCCGCCGAGGCGGCAGGAATCGATCTGCACCACGTCGATGGCGCTGCGCATGATGAACTGCTTGAACATGATGCGGTTCTGGCACATCTCGCCCGTGGCCACCTTCACCGCCGGAGCGATGCCTTCGCGGATCTTGCGGTGGCCTTCGACGTCATCCGGGCTCGTCGGCTCCTCGATGAACCAGGGCTTGGCGAAGGCCAGCTGCCGCACCCAGTCGATGGCCTGGTCGACCTCCCAGACCTGGTTGGCGTCGATCATCAGGTGGCGGTCGGGCCCGAGCACTTCACGCGCCACGGTCAGCCGGCGGATGTCGTCCTGCAGGTCGCGCCCCACCTTGAGCTTGATGTGGTTGAAGCCCGCATCGACCGCCTCCTGCGCGAGCCGGCGCAGCTTCTCGTCGGAGTAGCCGAGCCAGCCGGCCGAGGTGGTGTAGCAGGGGTAGCCCTCGGCCTTCAGCGTGGCGATGCGCTCGGCCTTGCCGACGGCCGCGTCGCGCAACAGCGTGAGCGCTTCTTCGGGCGTGATGCAGTCCGTGATGTAGCGAAAGTCGATGCATCGCACCAGCTCCTCGGGGCTCATGTCCGCCACCAGCTGCCACACCGGCTTGCCTTCGGACTTGGCCCACAGGTCCCACATCGCATTGACCACCGCGCCGGTCGCGAGGTGAATGGCGCCCTTGTCGGGGCCGATCCAGCGCAGCTGGCTGTCGGACGTGACGTGCCGCCAGAAGCGGCCCATGTCCTCGGCCACCCACTGCAGGTCGAGCCCGACGACCAGGTGGCGCATCGCCTCGATGGCCGTGCAGCAGATCTCGTTGCCGCGGCCGATGGTGAAGGTCAGGCCGTGGCCTTCGAGCCCCGGCTGGTCGGTCTCCAGCACGACGTACGCCGCGGAGTAGTCCGGGTCGGGGTTCATCGCGTCGGAGCCGTCGAGCTGCTGCGACGTGGGAAAGCGCACGTCCAGCACGCGCATGGATCGGACGATGGTCATGAACGGGTCTTCTGCGAAAAAATCAGTCGTAAAGAACCGATGCGATCTTCGGGTCTGCGATGTTGGTCTTGTCATACCAGAAGAAGCCCGTATCGACCACCTTGGGCAGCTTCTCGCCCTTGATCGCCTTCACCGCCATCTCCACCGTCTTGTAGCCCATGCCCACCGGGTTCTGCGTGATGGCGCCGGCCATGCTGCCGTCGATGATCGCGTTCTTCTGCTGCTTGCCGGAGTCGTAGCCGATGATCACGACCTTGCCGTTGCGCTTCATCTCCTTCACGCCGTTGACCACGCCGATGGCGGAGCCCTCGTTGGCGCCGAAGATGCCCTTCAGGTTCGGCGAGGCCTGCAGGATCGACTTGGTGATCTCGGTGGACTTCAGCTGGTCGCCGCCGCCGTACTGCACGCTCACGATCTTGATGTTCGGATAGGTCGACTTGATGCGGTTCACGAACCCGTCGCGCCGGTCCACGCCGGTGCGGCTGGTCTGGTCGTGCACCACCAGCGCGACCTCGCCCGACTTGCCGATCAGCTCGGCCATCTTGTCCGCCGCGAGCGCCGCGGCGGCCTTGTTGTCGGTGGTGGTGGTGGTCACGGGGATGTCGCTGTCCACGCCCGAGTCGAAGGCCACCACGGGAATCTTCGCGGCCTGCGCCTTCTTCAGGAGGGGAATGGCGGCCTGGCTGTCGAGCGCGGCAAAGCCGATGGCCTGCGGCTTCTTCGCGAGCGCGGCGGAGAGCATGTCGATCTGCTTGTCGACCATCGCCTCGGTCTCGGGGCCTTCGAAAGTGACCTTCACCTTCAGGTCCTTCGCGGCCTGCTCGGCGCCGGACTTCACGGCCTGCCAGAACTGGTGCTGGAAGCCCTTGGACACGAGCGGAATGTAGATCTCCTGCGCCTGCTGTGCCTGGGCAAAACCCGGCACGCCGATGAGGGCCGCGACCAGCGCGGTTGTGGCTGCTCTTCTTTGAATCATGCAAAGTCTCCTGTGCGCCGGTCAAAGCCGGCGAGGTGTTGTGAATGAAAGAGTCATACGTTGAAGGCTTAGCCAGCTACGGCGGCCCCGAGTCATGCGTGCACATTCGTGAGGGTGTGGGCGAAGCGTTGACAGGGGTACGCGCGGGCCGGGTATCGAGCCGCGTAATACATGCCCCGCGGCGAGAGCTGCGGGTGGTCCGGGGTGCCGAGGCAGTAGGAGATTGCCGAAGGCCACACCGATGCTGCCGCTTTGGCGAGGTGGCATGGGACCCCGCGCGGTCAGAGACCCCGCGCACGCGCGGAAACACCTTGCACGGAAACCGGGAGATCCCGCGTCCTTCTGCAACGCGCTGGGAAGCGTCGAGTGCAGAGCGCATCGTGAAGCCCAAGGGCGTACGACGATGAGCGATAGGAGCGGGAAGTCGGACTGCTGCGTAGTACCGAAGAAGCTGCCGAACAAGGCTGCGGGGGAAGCTCCTGCGGCGGCGGAGGCGGTGGAGGGAAGGCGGCAGGCCAAGGGAAATGCCATCGCGGCGCGCATGTCCCGCAGATCGGTGCGGGTCTATGACATGGGAACCGCGCTCGATGGCATACGACAGACGGCAAAGGGCCGTCGTGGTGCGAGGTTCACTGGACTGCTGCACCACATCTACGCGGTCGAACGCCTTGAGGCGGCCTACCTTGCGCTCAAGCGCGACGCGGCCGCTGGGGTGGACGGCCAGACCTGGCAGGCGTACGGGCAGGACCTGGAGGGCAACCTCCTGGATCTGTCCGAACGGTTGGCCCGAGGGGGCTACCGGCCCCAGCCTGTGAAGCGGGTGTACATCGACAAGGCCGACGGCAGCAAGCGCCCGCTGGGCGTGCCGGCGCTGGAGGACAAGCTCGTCCAGCGCGCCACGGTCGAAGTGTTGAACGCCATCTATGAGCAGGACTTCCTCGGGTTCAGCTACGGCTTCAGGCCCGGCAAGAGTGCGCACAACGCGCTGGATGCCGTGGCGGTAGGTGTGCACAGCAGACGAGTGAGCTGGATTCTCGATGCGGACATTGCCAAGTTCTTCGACACAATCGAAAGGGACTGGCTGGTGAAGTTCATCGAACACCGCGTGGCGGACACGCGCGTGGTGCGGCTGATCAAGAAATGGCTGCACGCGGGCGTGCTGGAAGAAGGCAGGCTGAGGCAAAGTGAGGTGGGTACGGTTCAGGGTGGGAGCATCAGTCCGCTGCTGGCCAACATCTACCTGCACTATGCGTTCGACCTGTGGGTGAAGCAGTGGAGGGGGCGCCATGCCCGAGGCGACGTGATCGTCGTGCGTTACGCCGACGATTGGGTAGCCGGGTTCCAGTTCCGCGACGATGCCGAGCGCTTCCAGCGCGCGGTGGCCGAGCGGCTGGGCCAATTCGGGCTGAAGCTGCACCCCGAGAAGACGCGGCTGATCGAGTTCGGGCGCGTCGCCCGGGAGAATCGACGCCGCCGAGGACAAGGCAAGCCGCAGACCTTCGACTTCCTGGGGTTCACGCATTGCTGCGGGACGACGAGGAAGGGCCACTTCATGGTCCTGCGGCTCACCAGTGCCAAACGCCTGCGAGCCAAACTGCAGGTGGTCAAGCTCGAACTCAGAAGGCGCATGCACCAACCCATCCCGGAGCAGGGCCAGTACCTGCGGGCGGTGGTGGCCGGGCATGCGCGCTACTTCGGCGTGCCGTGCAACGGCGCGCGGCTGAGGACATTCCGCTTCCAGGTCGCCGGGCTGTGGCATCGCACGCTGTGCCGCCGCAGTCAGAGCCATGGCCTGACGTGGCGTCGAATGTATCGATTGATGGCGCATTGGCTGCCTGTTGCGAACATCTGCCACCCGTACCCGAACCAGCGTCTGATCGTCATGACCCAAGGCAGGAGCCGTATGCGGTAGCTCCGCACGTACGGATCTGTGGAGGGGGTGCTGGGTGACTGGCATTCCTACTCCTACTGGGTTGCGGAAATAGGGTCAGTGCGTGTTGCTGCCGCGGCGGCGCAGGATGTCCGCGTACACGGCCAGGATGATGATCACGCCCGTGACCACCGTCTGCCATTCCTGCGCGACCGAAAGAATGCGCAGGCCGTTGGTCAGCACGCTCATGATGAAGGCGCCGATGATCGTGCCCACGATGGTGCCGGTGCCGCCGCTGAGCGAGGTGCCGCCGATGACCACCGCGGCAATCGCGTCGAGCTCGTAGCCTTGTCCCAGCGCCGGCTGCGCGGAGTTCAGGCGCGAGGCGATCAGCAGGCCCGCGATGCCGCAGATGCCGCCGCTCACCGTGTAGACCACGATCTTCCAGAAATCGGTGTTCACGCCCGACAGGCGCACGGCCTCCTCGTTGCTGCCGAGCGCGAAGGTGTAGCGCCCGAGAATGGTCTTGTTGAGCACGATGCTCGCAGCCACCGCCACCAGGAAGAGGATCAGCACCGCATTCGGAATCGGCAGCGACGGAATGAAGTAGCCGATCAGCGAATCCTGCGAGATCGCCGGAAAGTCCGGCGTGTCGTTGAAGTAGATCGGCTTGGTGCCCGAGATCACGAGCGACAGGCCCTTGAGCAGCATCATCATGCCCAGCGTGGCGATGAAGGGCGGGATCTTGAGCTTGGCGATCAGCACGCCCGACACGAACCCGGCCAGCGCACCGAAGAAGATCGCGGCCACGATGCCCAGCGCGAGCGGCATGCCCATGTAGGTGAGCACCACACCGGCCATGACGGCGCAGAAGGTCATCAGCGTGCCCACCGAAAGATCGATGCCCGCGGTGATGATCACGAAGGTGCAGGCAATGGCCAGTACGCCGTTCACCGCGGTCGACTGCAGGATGCTCACGAGGTTGTCGGTCTGCAGGAACTGCGGCGACGCGAAGCTGAAGAACACCATCAGCGCGATGAGGCTGGCAAAGGCCAGCAGCTTCTGCCGCGTGGCGGGACGAAAGAGCCGTGCCTTCAGCGAGAAGCCCGGTGCGGCGGAGGCAGTGGTAGCGGTGGGGGTTGTCAAGGCGTTGTCTCCAGTCGTCATGCGGTGGCGGCGGCAGCAGCAGCGGTGGTTTCACGCCGGGTGGCGAGCTGCATGATCTTTTCCTGCGAGGCTTCGCGCCCCGCCAGTTCGCCGGTGATGCGGCCTTCGCACATCACCAGCACGCGGTGGCTCACGCGCAATATCTCGGGCAGCTCCGAAGAGATGATCACGATGGCCTTGCCCTCGGCGGCCAGTTCGTTGAGCAGGCGGTAGATCTCGGCCTTGGCGCCCACGTCGATGCCGCGCGTGGGCTCGTCGAAGAAAAGCACGCTGCAGTCGCGCAGCAGCCATTTGGCGATCACGATCTTCTGCTGGTTGCCGCCCGAGAGCAGCCGCACGTGCTGGCGCACCGAGGGCGTCTTGATGCTGAGCTGCTTCACGTAGCGCTCGCCTGCGGCCTCGATGGCGGCCTGGTCGATGAAGACGCCCATCGACAGGAACTTCTTCATGCTCGGCAGCGCGATGTTGGTTTCCACATCCATGCCGGTGGCCAGGCCGAAGTGCTTGCGGTCTTCGGAGAGGTAGCCGATGCCGTGCGACACGGCATCCTCGGGCGACCTGATCGACACTCTCTTGCCGTGCACGCGGACCTCGCCCGCGTCGATCGGGTCGGCGCCGAACACCGCGCGCGCCAGCTCGGTGCGGCCCGCGCCCATGAGCCCCGCAAAGCCCAGGATCTCGCCCTTGCGCAGCACGAAGCTCGCGTCGCGAACCATCCCGCCGCGCGTGATGCCGCGGGCCTCGAGCACGATCTCGTTGCCCGAGGTGTCGGGAAAGTCGTTCTCCACCTCGGTGAGCTGGCGGCCCACCATCATGGCGATCAAGGTGTCCATCGGCGTGTCGGCCATCGACACGGTGGCGATGTACTGGCCGTCGCGCATCACGGTCACGCGGTCGGCGATGCGCTTGAGTTCGTCCATCTTGTGCGAGATGTAGACGATGGCCACGCCCTGCGATTTCAGCTGGCCGATGATGCGGAACAGGTCGGCCACCTCCTCGTTGTTGAGCGCGGCGGTGGGCTCGTCCATGATGAGCACGCGCGAGTCGAACGAGAGCGCCTTCGCGATCTCCACCATCTGCTGCTTCGCCACCGCGAGTTCGCCGACCGGCGTGTGCGGGTCGAGCCGCAGGTTCATGCGCGCGAAGATGCGCTCGGCCTCGGCGCGCATCGCGTCTTCGTCGATGAAGAGGCCGAAGCGCCCGCGCGGCTCGCGGCCGATGAAGATGTTCTGCGCGGCGCTCAGGTGGTTCATCAGGTTGAGCTCCTGATGGATGATCCCGATGCCCAGCGCCTGCGCCGCGCGCGGGCTCGCGATGTCCACGGGCTCGCCGTCGATCAGCACTTCGCCGGAATCCTTGCCGTAGACGCCCGCGAGCACCTTCATCAGCGTGGACTTGCCCGCGCCGTTCTCGCCCATCAGGGCGTGCACCTCGCCGGGCAGCAGGTCGAACTGCGCCTTGTCGAGCGCGCGCACGCCGGCAAAGGACTTGCAGAGGTCGCGGATGGTGACGATGGGTTGCATGCGTAGTCAGTCCGTCGAGATGCCGTAGAAGCGTTGCGCGGTGCCGCGCCAGATGCGCGACTGCTCGCTGGCCGACAGGCGGCCGATGCAGGCCTCGCTGACCGCGATCCAGCCCGCGTAGTCACCGGCCAGCGTGAGCACCGGCCAGTCGCTGCCCCACATGAGGCGGGCGGGGCCGAAACTTTCGAGCAGTGGCTCCCACACCGGGCGCACGGCGCGCACCGCCGCATCGACGTCGCCATGCGTCGATGGCGGCGCTTCGCCCCAGAGTCCTGAGAACTTGCAGCACACCTGCGGCAGCGCGGCGAGCTCGGCCATGTCCTTGCGCCAGGCCGCGAAGGCCTCACTGTCGTGCGCGCCTACGGGCGGCTTGGCGGCATGGTCGATCACCACGGGCAACTCCGGCCAGTCCTTCAGGAAGCGGATCAGCGAGGACAGGTGCCGCGGCTTCACCAGCGCATCGAAGCGCAGGCCCAGGCGCAGGAGCGCCTGAATGGCGTCGGGGCGCGGGATGCGCGCGATCCAGTCGTCGTCGGGCAGGTCCTGCAGCATCGGCCGCACGCCCTTGAACTTGGGGTGCCGCGCCATGCGCTCGAGCGAGGCCACGGCATCGGGGTGGCCCAGGTCGACCCAGCCGACCACGCCGCCCACCACCTCGTGCGCGCTGGCCAGTTCGAGCATGAAGCCGGTTTCGGCTTCCGAATCGGCGGCCTGCACGAGCACGGTCCGCTCGATGTCATGCGCCTGCAGCAAAGGCGCGAGGTGCTCGGGAAGAAAGTCGCGCACCAGCGGCGCCAGGGCGGGCACATCGGCGCGCAGCCACGCGTAGTCGCCGCGCGCGGGCCGCCAGAAATGCTGATGCGAGTCGATGCGTTGTCTCATGCTGTCTGGCACCCTCCAGTCTCGTCGAATGGAACGCTGCCATCTCTATTTGGCCTTACCAATTTGGCGGGATCACTTTGCCATAACGTCAAAAATGGCCTTACCGGAACAAACCCTTTGCGGGTTTTCCCGCGAAATACCGCTCATTAGTAGCAATCACTACATAGAGGATGGCAAACTGGCATGACCAGATCGACGGCCTGCTTTTCTCATGTTTCCCCCCACCAAACCCGCCGACACCCGCCGGCTCTACCAGCAGATCGCCGACCAGATCCGGGCTTTCATCCGCAACGGCAACCTGCCCGCCGGCGCGCGCTTGCCACCGGAGCGGGAGCTGGCGCTGCAGCTGGGTGTGTCGCGGCCTTCGCTGCGCGAGGCGCTGATCGCCCTGGAGATCGACGGGCGCATCGAGATACGGATGGGGTCAGGCGTGTATGTCTGCGCGTCGCAGGACGCGGCGGAGCGCGCCACGCCGGCGGTGGGCGAAAGCCCGTCGGAAATGATCCAGGCGCGCGCGATGCTCGAAGGCTCGGTCGTCACGCTGGCCTCGGCCCGCGTGACGCCGCAGCACCTGGAGCGCGTGAGGACAACGCTCGAAAGCATGCGCCAGGACGGCCGGAGCGGCCGCACGCAGATCGAGAACGACCGGCGCTTTCACATGGCCATCGCCGAGATGACGGGCAACTCGGTGCTCGTGCGGCTGGTCGGGGAACTCTTCGATGGGCGGCACAGCCCGATCTCGTCGCGCATGAGCGAGCGCACCGAGGATTCGCAGGCGTGGAAGGCGGCGTTCGCCGAGCATGAGGCCATCTACCGCGCGCTGGAAGCGCGGGATCCGCAGGCCGCCGTGGCGGCGATGCTGCATCACCTGAGCGCCTCGCATGCGCGGTGGACGCAGGAATCTGCGCCGCCTGCGGCCGACTGATTGCGATAGTTCCCTGGCAATCTTCAGTGCCGCCGTGCTCGGCGACCAGTGACGAGCCTGTCGGACGACTCTCGCGCGGGCCTTCCGACTTCCGAATGCGCTGGATCGACCACGCAACCGGGCCCGACCTCGGGGGCTTGAAGAGACAATGCCCCTTCCGGAGCCCCAAATGAAACTACCGACAGAAGTGGAAGAACGCCAGCAGCTGGCCGACGAAATTCACGCGCGCCCGTTCGAGCCACTCTCGACGCCGGGTGCCGCGTTGGCCATTGCCACGCTGCGCGAAGGCCCGGCCGACGACGCGCTTTGCGTCGCGCATCTGGCGCGGCTGGGCGGCGAGGCCTCCGCAGCGGGCGCCGCCACGCAGTGCCAGGTGCGTTGCGGCGCGCTGCGCGTGCGCTGGGAGCGCCACACGGAGTTCCACACATTCACCGTGTTCACCGATCTTGGCGAACTCGCGATGGAGCAGGCTTTCGACACCGGATGGCTCGATGCCCTGCCGCACGACTGGCTGGCCTCGCTCCCCGGCCGCATGATTTCCGCGACACAGCTGGCCGTGCTCCCCTGCCCTGGCGATCCACCCCATGCGCGCCTGGTGGCGCCGCTTTTCGGCAGCGATCCGCTGGTGGGCAACCGGGTGGCCGACGGCGCGGCCACCGTGGTGTCGGACCTTCGCGCCAAAGCCGGGGTGACGCGCTTCCTGGTGTTCGACCACGCCATGAACCGGCGGCGCGCGGGCCGTACCGTCCAGCGCCTGATAGAGCTCGACACCTACCGCATGATGGCCCTGCTCAGTCTGCCGGTCGCCACGCGCCGCATGGGCCAGCTCGCGGCCGAAGAGGCCCAGTTGGCGTCGCTGATGGCCCGCTTCCACGATGCGACCGATGGCGACGAAGTCCTGCTGCACGAGCTCGTCACGCTGGCCGCCCAGGTCGAGCACGCGATGGCCGAGAACGGTGCGCGCTTTGCGGCCACCCGCGCCTACAGCGGCATCGTGAACCAGCGGCTGATCGATCTGCGCGAGACGCTGGTGCCGGGCCTGCAGCCGCTGTCGGAGTTCATGGCGCGCCGGTTTCGTCCGGCCATGGACAGCTGCGCAGCCACAGCGGCCCGGCAGACGCAATTGTCCGAGCGGATTGCCAGGGCCGCACAGTTGCTGCAGACCCGCTCCGAAGTCGAACGCGAACGCCAGAACCAGGCGCTGCTCAGCTCGCTCGACCGGCGCCAGGGCCTGCAGCTGCGGCTGCAGGAGACGGTCGAGGGCCTGTCGGTGATCGCCATGACCTACTACGGCGTCGGCTTGAGCAACTACCTGCTCAAGCCCTTGGCCAAGGCCATGGGCTGGCACGAGACCGCAGTGACACTGGTGGCCGTGCCGGCCATCGCACTGCTCGTGCTGCTCAACATGCGGCGGTTGCGCCGGCATCTGCACCAGTCGCCGGACAGCTGAGCAACTTCACAGCTTCATCCCCCGTCGATCTCCACCTCCGCCTCGCAATTCACCGGCGCATTGAGCGGAATCATCATTCCGATGGAGGAGCGGGCGTGTGTTCCGGCTTCCTGCCCGTAGAGCTCAAGAATGAGATCAGAGTAGCCATTGGTCACCCGCGGCGTCTCGTTGAACTCCGGTGCCACGTTGACCATCGCAAATACCCTCAGCCAGGCGGTCACGCGATCGAGGTCGCCCAGCTCGCGCTTCAGGCTTGCCAGGTGCGCCAGCGCCACGAGCCTGGCCGCTTGATAGCCCTGTTCAGGCGTGATCTCGGCGCCCACCTTGCCGAGCGGCTTCGCGATGCTGCCGTCCGGCTCGAGAGGGATGTGGCCGGAGATGAAGGCCCGCCGCCCCCGCACGCGGACCCAGGCGAAAGGCAGGCGGACATTCGGCGGAGCCTGCAAGGGCTTCGGCAAAAGCAGACCCATCTGCGCGAGACGTGCTTCGATTCTTGCCATGATGATCTCCTTCGTTTCGTTATGGGACCAGCGCATCGAGCTCGGGACGCATCACGACGCTTTCCTGCGCGGTCGGCTCGTTACGCGATCCGATGAACACCGCGGGCTCCGAACTGCTCAGGTTGACCGCCACATGCGGCACGCCGGCCGGGATGAAGAGGTAGTCGCCGGGCCGCGCAACGGCGCGCTCCTGCAGCCGCTCGCCCGTCCACAGCGCCACTTCCCCACCGCTCAGCATGTAGAAGGCGGATTCATGCCGCGCGTGGACATGCGCCTTCGTCCGCTCGCCAGCGGGGAGCGTCACGCGCCCGAGGAAAAGCGCCTCGGATTCCACTGTTTCGGCGCAGATCCCAGGTGCGTAGACCGTGCCCTGTGCACTCGTGTAGGGCTGCGAGCCACTGACGACTCGTGGCGGCGCCGTGCCTGTCGTTGCGTTCATGTCAGCTCTCCGGTGATGGCCTGCTGCGCTATCTCGCCACCATGCCGCGAATGGCCTTGACAGTCACCGAACCCTGTCCGAAAAATCCCGAATTATTCCGAACCGGCCGCAGGCCTCGATCCATGGGAAAGCGATTCGCTTTCGGCCCCCTGCTCCTTGACGCCAGGATGGGCACGCTGTCGCGCGACGGTCGCGTCCTCGCCGTCGGCCAGCGCGGTCTGCTGATCCTGCGAACCTTGCTCGAGGCGCAGGGCGAAGTGGTGGCCAAGTCGACCCTGATGGCGGCGGCCTGGCCGGGCCTGGTGGTCGAAGACAGCAACCTCTCGGTCCAGATCGCGGCGCTTCGCAAGCTGCTGGGCACGACCTCCGAAGGGGCGCAATGGATCCTTACCGTGCCGCGGGTAGGTTATCGCCTCGCGGAAGCGGCTGCCGTGGACGACACCGCGCTCGAGCAGGCGGACGCAGGCAGTGCGGACGGCGGCAGGCGGCCGTCCATCGCGGTGATGCCATTCAAGAACCTCAGCGACGATGCGACGCAGGAGTACTTCGCCGATGGCGTCACCGAAGACGTCATTGCCGCGCTCACCCGGTTCCGATGGTTCTCCGTCAGGGGCCGCAACTCCAGCTTCGTGTACAAGTCCAGGGCTGTCGAGCCGAAGACGGCCGCGCTCGAACTGGGCGTGCGATATCTGCTGACAGGCGCCGTGCGCAGATCCGGCGACAGGATCCGCATCTCGGCAGAGCTCGTCGATGCGTGCGACGGCCGTTACATCTGGGCCGGGCACCACGATTTCGCCCTGCTGGACATGTTCGAAGTGCAGGACACGATCGCGCAGCAGGTCGCAGGCTCGATCGAGCCCGAGCTGCTCAAGAGCGAGGCCGGCCTGGCCGCGCAAAGGCGGGGCTCAGGCAGCGTCACAGGCTGGGATCTCGTCGCGCGGGGCTCTTGGTTCTTTCATCAAGTGACGCGGCCGACGCACCTGCAGGCGCGCGCCTTGTTCCGCCAAGCCCGCCAGCTCGATGCCGGATTGCCGGAGGCGAGGATGTGGCTCGGCCGTGTGAATGCCGGGCTGATCGCCTATGGCTGGAGCGAGGATCCGGACGCCGACCTCGCCGAAGGCCTGGAAGCGGCCTTGCAGGCGGTGCAGATGGACGAGAAGAGTCCGTATGCGCACTATGCACTTGCGATCGTCAGCGTATACATGGAGTCCTTCGCGCTGGCGATCCGGGCCGCGGAGAAGGCGGCCGAGCTCAGCCCGGGCTTCGCGCTCGGCCACCTGGTGCTCGGCATGGCGCGCCTGTTTTCAGGAGATGCCGGCAAGGCGGTCGAGTCGCTGGAATGCGGGCTGCATCTGAACCGATACGACCCGCAGAACTTCATCTGGTACAACGTCCTGTCCCTGGCCTACCTGTTCAGTGGCGATGCAAGCGAGGCACTGCAATGCGCAACAGCCTCGCTGAAAGTGCGGCCCACATGGCGTTCCGCCATGGAGACGGCCGCCGCCTGCTGCACAGCCTTGGGCCGCACTCCTGCGGCGCGTCAATGGCTGGACCAGATGACGAAGTTGCCACTGGCCTCCGGGGACGCCCTGCAGCCTTTGTGGCGATCCAATCCCCGCTGGGCCGGCGAGTTGCAGGCGCTGCTGGATACAACGCTTCGCGAGGCGCATGCCGAGGTCCTTGCTGCGAATGGACACGCGGAATGCGAACGGGCGCAGGGCAAGCGCACGTCCTGACCGGACCGGGTCAGCGGCATCCACCCGGCAACGATTTGCCATGGCGTTCGGGGATGAATTCGTGCTCGAGAGAATCCTGTCCTTCCCGCTGGCGGATTTTTGCGAGCGCGCTGCGAGCGCGCGTCGCAGGACGCGGCGGAGCGCGCCACGCCGGCGGTGGGCGAAAGTCCGTCGGAAATGATCCAGGCGCGCGCGATGCTCGAAGGCTCGGTCGTCATGCTGGCCTCGGCCCGCGTCACGCCGCAGCACCTGGAGCGCGTGAGGGCCGCGCTCGAAAGCATGCGCCAGGATGGCCGGAGCGGCCGCACGCAGATCGAGAACGACCGGCGCTTTCACATGGCCATCGCCGAGATGACGGGCAACTCGGTGCTCGTGCGGCTGGTCGGGGAACTCTTCGATGGACGGCACAGCCCGATCTCGTCGCGCATGAGCGAGCGCACCGAGGATTCGCAGGCGTGGAAGGCGGCGTTCGCCGAGCATGAGGCCATCTACCGCGCGCTGGAAGCGCGGGATCCGCAGGTCGCCGTGGCGGCGATGCTGCATCACCTGAGCGTCTCGCATGCGCGGCGGACGCAGGAATCTGCGTTGCCTGCGGCTGACTGATATCAATCGATCTTGATGCCGTTCGCCTTGATGAGGCGGCCCCACCGTTCGCGCTCGCCCTTCACATACACGGCCATGTCGTTCGGTGTGCCCGGCAATCCTTCGACGCCGAGCGCCAGGAATCGGGCTTTCACAGGGGCCGAGTTCAGTGCATCGACCAGTGCCTTGTTGAGTTTCTCGACCATCTCTGCGGGCGTGGCGCTGGGCACCGCAAGTCCCTGCCACGCATACGCCTCGTAGTCGGCGAGCCCTTGCTCTGCGAGCGTCGGCACGTCGGGCAGCGTTGCAATGCGCTTGGCGCTCGCAACACCGATGGCCTTGACCTTGCCGGCCAGCACGAACTGGTTGCCGCTGGCGGTGTCGACCATCATGAAGGGCACCTGGCCGCCGAGGATGTCCTGCATCGCCGGCGCCGCGCCGCGGTAGGCGACGTGCGTCATCGTGACGCCGGTCTTTTCACGCAGCAGCTCGGTCGCCAGATGGTGCGGACTGCCGGCACCAGCCGAAGCGTAGTTCACGCCGCCGGGTTGCGCCTTGGCCCAGGCGATGAACTCCTTGAAGTTCTTCGCCGGCACCTGGGGACCGACCACCAGCACGAGCGGAAAGCGCGCCAGCATGCCGACCGGCGCGAGATCTTTCTCGGCGTTGTAGCTGAGCTTGGAAAACAGGAACGGGTTGGCTGCGAGGGTGGCGAAGTCGGCCGTCAGCATGACGTTGCCGTAGTCCTTCGAGCGGGCGGTGTAGTCCGCGGCGATGTTGGTCGCCGCGCCAGGCTTGTTGTTGATGACGATGGGCCGGCCCAGGCTCCTTGTCATCGCCTCGGCTGTGGCGCGTGCGACGGAGTCGGAGCCGCCGCCTGCGGCGTAGCCCACCACCCATTCAATGGGCTTGCTGTCCTGCGCGATGGCGAGATGGGTGCTTGCGGCCAATGCCAGGCCGGTCAGAAAAAGGCGAATCATGGGTTTGTCTCCGGTGGTTATGACTGGTGATTTCAGCTGCGTCTTGCAGCGGCGAGCGCATCGTGCAGCACGGGCAGCCATCCGATGTGATTGGCCAGGACGAGCACCAGCCGCGCATTGAAGGCGTGGCTTTCGTCCGTGGAGAGGCCTTGGTGGGCGTCGATCAGGGCCTCGTAGAAATCATCCGGGGCATCGATGTTGGGTGCGGTCGTCAGGTGCGCGGTGGTGGCTTGCGGCATGGCGGGATCCTTCAGGCGTTGCAGCAAAGCGCGCGATCAAGCGCGGCACGCACGAGGCCGGTGTCGGCCTGGCGCCAGCGTCCGCACACATGCTGGTCGGGGCGTAGCAGGTAGACCGTGCCGGGCCTCGCGCCGTAGCGCCGGGCCGCCAGCGCATGCGCTTCATCGATCGGGATACGCACCGTCGCGACGGGCACGCCTGCAGCGGCGCCCGCTTCGGCCGCAGCGCGTGCCGCGCGGTCCGCTGTCTCGCCGTCGCCGAACACCAGCGCCGTGAACGTGCCCTTGCCTGCTTCCTGCAGCAGCCAGCCCGCCTTGCCATCGGCGCGGATCACCGGCGCGTCCGCCGCCACGGCGCCCGGCACCATGCCCCCTTCGAAGGCGTCGGCGTCCGGCGTGTTCAGGGCGGAGGTGCGCAGCGTGGCCGGCACGGACAGCCGGCCGCTGTTCACCAGGGTGCGCGCAAAGGCGTGGGACTTTGCGAGTTCGAGCACCGCATCCCGGAACAGCCTGCTGATCTCGCTCTTGGGCGTGATGAAGTCGGTGGCGCGCGTCGAGTTGAGGATGTTTTCGTCGGCCGCGTATTCGCGTTCGTGGCCATAGCTGTCGAGCAGCGCGTCGGGCGCCCGGTGCTGCAGGACCGCGGCAAGCTTCCACGCCAGGTTCTCCGCGTCCTGCACGCCCGAGTTGGCGCCGCGGGCGCCGAACGGGGAGACGCCGTGCGCCGAATCCCCGGCGAAGAACACGCGGCCCTGCCGGAACCGATCCATCCGCAGGCAGGAGAAGGTGTAGACGCTCGCCCATTCGAGATCGAACTGCGCGTCCTCGCCCAGCAGGGCCTTGACGCGCGGAATGATGTTCTCGGGCTTCTTTTCTTCTTCGGGATCGGCGTCCCAGCCGAGCTGGAAGTCGATGCGCCAGACGTTGTCGGGCTGCATGTGCAGCAGCACGCTCTGGTTGCGATGGAATTCGGGATCGAACCAGAACCAGCGTTCGGCGGGCCGGTCGAGCTTCATCTTCACGTCGGCGATCAGGAAGCGGTCCTTGAACTGGCGGCCCTTGCTTTCCAGCCCAAGCAGCCCGCGCATGCTCGAGCGGCTCCCATCGCAGGCCGCAGCATAGTCGGCATCGAGCTGGTACGGTCCGTCGGGGGTCTCGACCGTCAACGTGACGTGATCCGCATGCTGCGCGACGCCCGTGACCTTGTTCTTCCAGCGCAGGTCGATCAGCGGCAGCTCGGCCGCGCGCTCCGCCAGGAAACCTTCCACGTAGTACTGCTGCAGGTTGATGAAGGCTGGGCGCGCATGTCCCGTTTCCGGCAGCAGGTCGAAGCTGTAGATCTCCTCGTTCCTGAAGAACACGCGGCCGACGTTCCACGACACGCCCTTGTCGACCATGCGGTCGCCGCAACCGAGCCGATCGAAGATCTCGAGCGTGCGCTTCGCGAAGCAGATGGCGCGGGAGCCGGCGGACAGCGTGTTGTCGTTGTCCAGAAGGATCACCGGAATCTCGCGCTGCGCCAGATCGATGGCCAGCGCCAACCCGACCGGGCCTGCGCCGACGACGACCACCGGGCGGCGCACCGGCGTCGCGGCGTCCTGGTCGGGATGGCGGGCGTAGTCGAACGCCAGCTTCTGGTAGTCGACGGCTTCCCCCTTGCGGAACGCAAGTTCATTCAGTTGCATGGTTCTGTCTCCTGCGGCGCGAGGCGGTTCAGCCCTCCAGCGTCTTCCACATCTCGATGTCGCGCTCGGCCGTCCAGATGCGCGGGTCGGGGTACCGGGTGGCCTCGTCGTAGCAGCGCGTCACGTCGAACGGCATGCAGTGGTCGAAGATGACCCAGTGGCCGTACTTGGGCTTGAGGGTGGCGAAGGTGTCCTGGTAGACCGCATGGAGGTCCTTGCCGGCGGCCACGCCGGCCTCGACGCAGGCGCGCACGTCGGCAATGAAACCGCCGGTGGCTTTGAGGCCGGCGGCCACCTGCTCCTCGCCCAGCAGAGCGGGGCCGCGGCCTGGAACCAGCGCGGCAGGCTTCAGCGCTGCAATGTTCTCGAGCGTCTGTGGCCAATCCTTGAAATAGGCATCGCCCGCGTAGGGCGTGGCGTCGAACTCGACCAGGTCGCCGCTGAGCAGCACCCGGTCCTGCGGCAGCCAGACCACGGTGTCGCCCTTGGTGTGGCCGCGTCCGAGCTGCAGCAGTTGCACCTCGAGCTTGCCCAGCCACAGCGTCATCTTGCCGGTGAAGGTCAGGGTGGGCCATGTCAGCCCCGGTGGCACGGTCTCGACGTTCTGGAACAGGCGCGGGAAGCGCCCGATCTCGCTCGCCTTGTCCTGTTCTCCGCGTTCAACGATCAGGTCACGGGTGTCCTGGCTCGAAATGATCTGCTGCGGATTGAAGCCACTCGCGCCCAGCACGCGCACCGCGTGATAGTGGGTCAGGACGACGTACTTGATCGGCTTGTCCGTCACCTCGCGGATGCGCCTGACCACGTCTTGCGCCATCGCTGGCGTGGCCTGGGTGTCCGCCACGAGCACGGCGTCGTCCCCCACGATGATGCCGGTGTTCGGGTCGCCCTCGGCCGTGTAGGCCCAGGCGTGTTCCGAGAGCTTTGTGAAGCTGACCGTCTTCTCTTCGAGGTCGGCCTGGGAGGCGAATTTCTTGGGGGTGTTCATGCGGGGCTCCTGGATCGGAATTTGTCTAAAACAAACGCGTTTGCAGTATGCAATGTGAATTTGTTTATAGCAAACTAATTTGCATAGGAAGAATTAGGTGTTTTCCCCAGGCTGCCACGCCCGCTGGTTTGCACATGGCAAATCTCTTCGTCCTGGCCAAACTAGACTTGCGAGAACTTGAAAGGCGATATGCGAGACAGCCATCCCGGAGAAGCCGCGAAGGAAGACAAGGGGCAGCGTGCCGTTCAGGCGATCGAGGTGGGGGGGCGACTGCTGCTTGCCTTGGCCGGCAGCCAGACGCCCTTGACGCTCAGGGACCTCTCGAGCCGATCCGGACTGCCCGCTTCACGCGCGCACCCATACCTGGTGAGCTTCGGCAAGCTCGGGTTGATCGAACAGGAATCCGAAACCGGCCGCTATGCGCTCGGCCCGGCCGCATTGCAGTTGGGACTGACATGCCTGCACCAGCTGGACCCGGTCCGGGTTGCATTGCCCATCGCCCGGCAGCTTGCAGCGTCGACCGGGCATGCGGTCGCGGTAGCCATCTGGGGCAACTTCGGGCCGACGATCATTCGCATGATCGAGGCGCGCGAACCGCTGCACGTGTCCATGCGCGCTGGAACCGTGATGTCCATACTCGGCACGGCCACCGGCCGCGCCTTTGCGGCCGTGCTGCCCGCCGAACGCATCGAGAAGGCCATGGCAGTAGCGCTCGGTGACCCGGAAGACCGGAGGGCGCCGTTGCTGAAGCCGAAGGCCAGGGAACTCCTGGAGGCTGTAGCTGAGTTTCGTGACCATGGCGTCACACGCGCCGAAGGAAAGCCGATCCCCGGCATCAACGCTTTCAGTGCCCCCGTCCTTGATCACGACGGCGAACCTGTTGTCGTGATTACGGCGCTGGGGCATCGGGACAGTTTTTCGGCGGACTGGAATTCCAGTGCCGCGACAGCCGTTCGCCATGCGGCAGCGGAAGCATCCAGCCGTCTTGGATGGCGAAACGTCTGAGCCGCGCGTGCGAGCGAGCACGGCAACCGCCCCCTGGGCTACACTATTTTTCGCTCCTTGCCCGGCCCGCGCCTTGAAAGCGCGGCGCGCCTCGATACGTATTCACACCATCGACCGTCACGCTCCTCG
Source organism: Variovorax paradoxus B4 (assembly GCF_000463015.1). Lineage (NCBI taxonomy): Bacteria > Pseudomonadati > Pseudomonadota > Betaproteobacteria > Burkholderiales > Comamonadaceae > Variovorax > Variovorax paradoxus. Next base: position 699,045 of record NC_022234.1, read on the forward strand.
TGGACACGTCTCAAAAGCGCTCGAAGCGCTCCTCCGCCCAGGCCGATTCGCCCGAAGATCAAGGCGATGTCGATGGACGCCTGTTCGTCGGTTCGATGGAAAAGGGGATGCGCGTCCTCGAGCTGTTCAACGAACACCCCTCCACCCTTTCGATCGGCGACATTGCGCAGCACACAGGCATGGGCCGCAGCGCGGCGCAGCGCTTCGTCTACACGCTCCACCGGCTTGGCTACCTCAGCAAGGACAGCGAGTCGAAAAAGTACCTGCCCTCCCTGAAGCTGCTGGGCCTGGTGCGCGGCATCCATCGCCATCATCCGCAACGGGAACTGGCGTACCCGTTGCTCGAGAAGCTCGCCAGGGAGACGCGCGAGACGGTGTCGTGGGTGGAACTGGACGGAGACGAGGTGGTCGTGCTGCTGAACATCCCCGGGTCGCACATCACGGCCATCAATCTTCCGGCCGGAAGCCGCTTTCCTGCGCTCACCTCTTCCTCCGGCCAGGTGCTTCTCTCGCAGGCTCCGCAGGCACAGCTGTTGAAGATGCTTGACGCCCTGCCTCCCGAGATGCGGGCCCGCTTCGGCAGCCGCAGCCGCTCCGAGGTGCTCTCCATTTTCCGCAAGGCAGCGGAAGACGGGCATTCATTCACCGAGAAGAATTTCGGCGATGACGGCGTGTCCGTGTCCGTACCGGTGACGGATTTCTCGGGGCGCCCGATCGCCGCGCTCAACATATCGACCGTACGGTCGCGCTACAGCATCGCGCAGGCGCGCGAACTGATACTCCCCCGGCTCGAACGGGCGGCACGCGAAGCTTCCATCTGAGCGCAGGGCTCGCCCCGCGCCCCGCTGCCCCATTCCCTCTCTTCTTTTCTGACTGCCGGATGTGCCGACGGCCGGCTCGACCGCCGCATTCGGGTGGTGCGCGTATCCACGTACTTGACGCGGTGAGGCATACCGCCGAAGATTAAATTGAATTGCAAACTTGATAATTGCATTTCAATTATTTAAGTCTTCCGATTTTTGTCTTCTCCAACAGGGAACGAGATGTCGCAAGGAAACCTTTTGCCCGGATCGGTCGCCATGGCTTCGCTCAGCGAGGAAACCATCGGCGAGCTGCTCGCTCGCCGCGCCCGCTCCAATCCGGGAGACGTCTACTGCACCTTCAGGGGCGAGCGCATCAGCCTCGGGATGCTCGACCGGCGTGTGAATCAGGTGGCCACCCTGCTGAAGTCGCAAGGCCTGCGAAAAGGCGACCGGGTCGGCGTCATGCTGCCCAGCCATCCCGATCACCTCTACCTGATCTTTGCGCTGGCGCGGCTGGGCATGGTTCGCGTACCGATCAACGCGCACCTGCTGGGCGCGCCGCTGGCCCACCTGCTCGGCGAGCTCGCGCCGCAGGCCATCGTCGCCGACGGTGCCTACCGCGTTGCGCTCGAGGAACTCGCAAGCGACCTGCCCCAGGTGATCTGGCGCAACGGCATCGACGGGGAGTTCGACCGCTTCGCGGCCTGCTACGAAGACGATGCCGCGCCAGCCGTGAAGACCGACGAGATCATCGCGCTCAGCCCGAGTTCGGGCACCACCGGCGCACCCAAGGGCGTGCTGAAGTCCGACCGCCACCTGCGCGCCGGACCGATGGCCATCCTTCGCCTGACGGAGGCCGCACCGGGTGACGTCTTCCTGTTCTGGGAGGCGCTGCACCACGGCTCCGGCGTGGCCGTCGCGATTGCCGCACTGATGGGCGGTTTCCAGCTGGCCATGCTGGAGCGCTTCAGCGCCTCGGGATTTTGGGACGACGTTCGCCGCCACCAGGCCACGCACATCCACTACCTGGGCAGCGTGCTGCCGATGCTGCTGAAACAGCCGGAGCGCCCGAACGACCGTGAGCACGGCGTGCGCATCGCCTGGGGAGGCGGCTGTCCCGCCGATGTGTGGCACGCATTCGCCGAGCGTTTCGGCGTGTCGATGCGGGAGGGCTACGGACTCTCCGAACTCATCACCTTCGTCACGGCCAACATCGACGGACCACCGGGCTCCATCGGCAAGCCGCTGTCGTACTACGAGATCTCGCTGCTCGCCGACGACGGGTCGCCGGTCGCGCCGGGTGCCAAGGGCGAAATCGCCATTCGCGCGCTCGACCCGCGCCTGGGCTTCCTGGGCTACTTCAGGAACCCGCAGGCCGACGCCGCCGCGCGCCGCGGCGATCTGTTCTTGAGCGGCGATCTCGCGCACCGCGATGCGAACGGCCATCTCTTCTACGCGGGGCGCAAGAAGGACATGCTGCGGCGCCGCGGGATCAACATTGCGGCCTGGGACGTGGAGAGCGTCTTCGCGCAGCACGATGCGGTGGCCGAAGTGGCACTGGTCGGCGTGCCCAGCGAGCTTGGCGAAGACGAACTCAAGCTGTTCGTGCGCCTGCGCGAGGGGGCCAGCATCACGCCGCTCGAGCTGATCCGCTGGTGCAGCGGCAAGCTGCCGTACTTCCAGATGCCACGCTACGTCGAGTTCATCGATGCCTTCCCCAAGACACCGACGCAGCGGATCCAGAAGAAGGAGCTGTCTCGCAGCGTCACGGGTGTGTGGGACGCCGACGCCGCCGGCTTTCGCGCGGTCAGGCACTGACTACGCACCCGCCTCAAGGGCGCTCACCGATTCCCCGATTGCTCAACTGAAAGGAAAAGTCATGGTCCGAGCTCACTTGAATCGCTGGCGCCAGGCGATGGTGATGGCTTCCAGCCTCGCCTTCTGCGCATGGGCCCAGGCCGGCCTCGCCGACAAGCCCATCACCTTGGTCGTGGCCTTCCCGGCCGGCGGCGGCGTCGATGTGGTCGGGCGCATCCTTGCCCAAGGCATGGCACAGAAGCTGAAGCTGTCCGTGGTGGTGGACAACAAGGCGGGCGCCTCCGGTGCGATCGGCGCGCAGTTCGTCAAGCGCGCGGCGCCGGACGGCCACACGCTTCTCATGGCACCGACCACCTCGTATGTCATGTCCGAAAAGATGTCCAGCGCCGAGGCCGTCGGCTACGAAATCGCCAAGGACTTCAGGCCGGTGGCCACGGTCGGCGAGCTGCCCCTGGTCATGCTCGCGTCGAAGGCGAGCGGAATCACCTCGTATGCGGAACTGTCCGCCAAGGCCAGGCAGCAGCCGGGCAAGCTCGCCTACGGCTCGTCGGGCAACGGCTCGACCGAACACATCGTCACCGAGTGGTTCCGGCAGCAGGCGGCCATTGAACTGCTGCACGTGCCCTACCGGGGTTCTGCGCCGGCGATGGCCGACCTGTTTGCGGGCGAGATCCAGTTCATGGTGACCACCTCGCCGACGGCGCTCACCAACCTGGCCTCGGGAAAGGTGGTGGCCGTGGGCGTGGCGAGCCCGCAGCGCTTGGCCATTTTCCCGGGGCTGCCCACCTTTGCGGAGCAGGGCCTGCCGCAGTTCGTCGCCGCCTCGGTGTATGCGGTGCTGGCGCCCAAGGGGACGCCCGACGACGTGGTCGCCACGCTGAATGCGGTGCTCAACGAGGCGCTGGAAGACGAGGCGGTCAAGCGCCGCTTCGCCCAGCTCGGCGTCGAGGCCGTTCACAGCACGCCCGCCCAGGCGCGCGAACGGCTGCAGAACGAATCGAACAAGTGGGAGCAGGTGGTGCAGCGAATCAAGGTTGCCCGCTAGGCCCCATGGACATCCTGGAAGCGACCAATGACTGAAACACCCTCCTCCACGCAACCTTGCCTCACTCTTGCCATCGACAACGGCGTCGCGCTGATCACGATGGATCGCCCGCACGCCATGAACGCGTTCGACCGCACGCAGCGCGAACTCTTCCAGTCCGCCCTGTTGTCGGCCGATGCCGACGCGCAGGTGCGCGCGATCGTGATCACCGGCGCGGGCAAGGCTTTCTGCGCGGGACAAGACCAGCACGAGAGCGCCGCCATGGACGCGGCGGGCTCGGCCGCGCGGATCGACAGCTACATGGCCCTCTATGAAGTGCTCCGTGCGCTCGGCAAACCGGTCATCGCACGGATCAACGGCGTGGCGGCCGGCGCAGGACTGCAGATCGCGCTCATGGCCGACCTTCGCATCGCTTCCACCCAGGCGCGCTTCGGCATGACGGAATTCAAGGTGGGCTCTGCGGCAATCTTCGGCAGCACGTTGCTCAACTCGATCATCGGCGAGGCCGCGATGAAGCGGCTCGTGCTGCTCGCCGAGATCGTGCCGGCCGCGCAGTCCCTCGCGCTCGGGCTGGTCCATGAAGTCGTGGACGACGCTCGCCTGGACGAACGGGTGGCGGAAATCTGCGCGCAGATGTCGCAGTGGTCGCCAACCTCCGTGGCCATCACCAAATCGTGGTGGAAGGAGATGGGCGACGAGATGTTCGCCAAGGCCGCGGCCGCGGCCCGCCGTGGCCATGCCATCAATTTCGCGTCCGGCGCCTACTCGCTCGGCGCAAGGAAATTCACCGAACGCAAGCAGGCGAAGCCCGCCGGGATCTAGATCGGATCCGGTCAAGCCAGCTGCGCCCCGTCTGCGAGCAGCCGTTCGCGCAGCGCCGACATCGGCACGGCACGAACCTTCCCGTACTGCTTCGGCTGCGCCGCCATTGCCGCCGCCACGCCGGCTGCCTGGCCCACGGCCATCGAGATGGTCATCACGCGGATCGCCGCATGTGCGCTGTGCGTCGCCGAGACGCCGCGCCCGACCGCCAGCGCATTGTCGAAACCGACCGGAATCAGGCTGCGGTAGGGGATCTGATAGGCGTGATCGCCGCCGAGCCCTTCGTAGCGCAGTTCGCCGCCAGCGGCCGGATGGATGTCGATCGGATACGCGCCGGCGGCAATCGCATCGGGGAACTGTTCCGGGCGCAGCAGTTCCTCGCTGGTCAGGACATGGTCGCCGACGATGCGCCGCGTTTCGCGCACGCCGACCTGGGTGCCGAACGCACGCAACTGGCCTTCTTCACAGCCCGGCACGCATCGCCGCAGGTACTGGGCCGCTTTCCAGGCCTGGCGCCGGCCTTCGATCTCGGCGGCACCCAGCGCCATGGCGTCCGTGGCATCGATGCCGAGGCGGCCGATGTTGAACCAGCCGTCGGCGCTGAACGGATCACGGCTCGAATGCAAGGCGGCGCGCGCCAACTGCCCGTCGTCGTAGCCGCGCCGCGCCAGGGCGGCAATCTCGGTCTTCGACAGTGCTTCGAAACGCGCGAAGTCGATCGGTCCGAAGCGAAACATCATCGTGGCCGGCTGCAGCGCCTCGCCATCGTCGAGTTCGAGGAAGGTGGCGCCTGCGCGTTGGAGCGCATCGATATCGCCCGAGGCGTCGATCAGCACTTGCGCGCGCAGCTCGACCACGCCGCTCTTGGTCAGCACGTGCACGGAATCGATGTGCCGACCCGTCACCCGGACGTCGAGCACGCTGGCATGCAGCAGCGGGCGCACACCGGCCTCCTGGACCATGTCGTCCAGTACCAGCTTGAGCACTTCCGGCGCGTATTCGACGCGGTCCATCCTGTGGCCCGTCGACATCACGAAGGTGGCGTGCTCGCCGGCGCCGCCGTAGCGGCCGAGCCGCGCCACGACCTCGTCGGCCAGCCCCGCGACCACCCGGCGTCCGTTGGCGGTTTGCCAGCTGTTGAACTGCGCGACGGCGCCGGCCGTGGCATTGCCGCCGAGAAAGCCGTAGCGTTCGACCAGCACCACCGAAGCACCGGCACGCGCGGCCGCAACCGCCGCCATGGCGCCTGCAACGCCGCCACCGCAGACGGCCACATCCGCGTCGATCGTCTTCGCGATGCGATAGCCGAAGGTCTTGTCTTGCATCACGAGTCGGCCTTGATGCCGCGTGCCTTGATCACCTGTTGCCAGCGCGTGCCCTCGTCTTTGAGGTACTGCGCCGTGGCATCCCGGCCGCTGGCGACGGGCTCGACGCTCAGGGAAGCGAAACGCGTCTTCACGGCATCGGTTGCCAGGGCTTGCGTCAGCAGCGTTTCCAGGCGGGCAAGGCCTTCCTTTGGAATCGTGCCCTTCGGCGCGACCAGCGCGGCCCAGCCTTGCACCTCGAGGCTGGGCTGGCCCAGCGACCGCAGCGTCGGCACGCCCGGCAGTGCGGCCACGGGCGCGGGCGAAGACACGGCCAGCGCGCGCAGTCGGCCCGAGCGGATGTGCGCGATCACGCTGGGCAGGTTCAGGAATCCGCAAGACACCAGCCCCCCGATCAGGTCGGGCACCAGCGCGCTCTCGCCCTTGTAGGGAACACTGGTGATGGCGGTTTGCGTCTGGATCGCGAACAGCTCGGCCGTCAGGTGCGCCAGCGTGCCGTTGCCGCTGTTGCCGGCAGTCAACGTGCCGGGCCGCGCCTTCGCTTCGGCAACCAGCTCGGCAAAGCTGGTCAGCTTCGATGCCGCAGGGACGACCAGGACCAGAGGCTGCGCCGACACCATGCCGACCGCATCGAAGTCGCGGGCCACGTCGTAGCTGATCGATGGATTCAGCACCGGATTGATCACCATGCTGTTGCTGCCCATGAGCAGCGTGTGGCCGTCCTTGCTCTGCGCGGCGGCCATCACGCCGATGGCACTGCCGGCGCCCGGCCGGTTCTCCACGATGACGCTCTGGCCGAGCTTCGGCGCCAGCACTTCGGCCAGCACGCGCGCCGAACTGTCGGCGCCACCGCCTGGTGCAAACGGAACAATGATGCGCACCGTCTTGTTCGGCCACGCATCCGCGGTCCAGCCAGTTCCTGCATGTGTGGCAGCCAGGGCGAGCGCGATGGAGGATAGCGCCGTGCGCCGGCTCACGGTCCGCAAGGTGTGGTTCATTTCGAATGTCTCCAATGTCAGGACTTCGATCGTAGAAAGCGCGGCATCGAGAAGCCAATACCAAGATCTGCTCCTCCCATAACATCATGTTATTGGAGGTGCCATGGATATGAACCTGAGACAGATCGAGGTATTTCGCGCCGTGATGCTGGCCGGTTCCGTCACGGATGCCGCGCGCCTGCTCCACGTCTCCCAGCCCGGGATCAGCCGCATGCTGGCGCACATCGAACTGCAACTGGGCCTGCGGCTGTTCGATCGCAAGAAGGGCCGGCTGCTGCCGACCCCGGAAGCGCAGGCCCTCTACGAAGACGTGTCCGAGGTGTATGGCGGCATCCGTCGGGTGACTGAGCGCGCCGAGGAACTCAAGTCGGGGGCGCGACTGTCGCTGCGCGTGCTGGCCAGCCCGAGCACCGCACTGGTCGCCGTGCCACGCGCCGTCGCGTGGTTGGCAAACGAATACCCGGCGGCCAGGATCTATCTCGAGACGCTGCCGACCCGCGAGATGCTGAGCCGCCTGACCAGCCGCGAGGCAGACATCGCGATCTCGACCATCCCCACCGACCACGCGCTGCTGGCATCGAAGCCGGTCGGACAGTGGCGCCTCGTCTGCGTGTTTCCCAGGGGCCACGCACTGTCGTCGAAGCGCTTGCTGCGCGCCGGCGACGTGCTGAAAGAGCGTTTGATCTCGTTCAGCCGGGACACGCCGCAGGGCCGCATCATTGCCGACTGGTGCGCGAGCAGCAAGGTGGAGGCGGCTTCCACCGTCGAGGTGCGCTCCGGACAGATGGCCTGCGCACTGGCGGCCTGCGGCGCCGGCGTCGCGATCGTGGATGACCTGACGGCGCGCGCCTATCGCAGCGACGAACTGGACTTCCGGCCCATCGTCGGCAGTCCATTGCTGGGCATCTTCGCGCTCACGCACGAGGGCTTCGCACCTTCGGTGCTTGGCAAGCGGATGGTCGAACTGGCGGCGGCCTCGTTGAAACAGGCCGGGCGCGGCTGAACCATTTGCGTGTCGGGGAGAACGCGGCCGGCGTGCCGCCCCTGCGCGCATGCAAGCACTTGATTCAAACAGCCGGGGGTCGCGCAAACTCGATCGGCAGATCCTTGAACTGCTTGCGCAAACCCGGCGCGGGCGCCCCGCCCACCACGATGCGCGCAAACGCATCGAGCGGACTGAAGAAGGCGGGGCGCAGGCGATTGAGCTTGCTTTCATCCACGATCAGGAAGCTCTCCGACGCGCTGCGGATCGCTGCCTGCTTCACCGGCACCTCGTGGAAATTGGAGCAGCTCGCGCCCCGCTCCAGGTCCAGTCCGCCGGCTGAAATGAAGGCCTTGTTCACGCCCAGTCGATTGAGATATTGCAGCCCCTCGTCGGAAAAGAAAGTAGCCGACGACGCGTGGTACAGCCCGCCCATCAGCATCAGCTGCGTGTTCGGGCGGCGGCTCAGGATGGACGCGATGTTCGTGGAGTAACACACCACGCTCAGCGGCATGTCGGGCGGCAAGGCTTCCGCGAAATGGACCATGGTGGTGCCGCAGTCGATGAACAGGCTGTCGTGCGCCTGCACCCATTCGGCGGCGCGCTGGCAGGCCACGCGCTTGTGCGCCGCATGCTGGTCGCTGGCCTCGTCGAGCGAGTACCTGTCGCCGCCCGGCAGCGCGGCCGCGAGCACGTAGCCGCCGAGGGCGGTGAGCGGTGAAACGGCCGCCGACAGGTCGCGGCGGATCGTCATTTCGGTCACATCCAGCCGCTGGGCGGCCTGCTTGATCGGCAACGGTCCGCCGGCCTCGACGAGCTCCTGCATCTTGGCAAGGCGCAAGGCCCGGGCCTCGGCGCCGGCGGTCTTTCGCATGTTCTGGTTCCTCTGGTCCACAAGCCCGAGTATCGGGCATCGAAAATGTTATTTGAAAAACATCTTGCGCGATTAAATGTTATTGAAATAACATTCACGCCGATACGCCGCCGGCCCTGCACGACGGCATGCACAACCGATCAGAGACAAAGACATGCCCATTGCCTGCCTTCCACTCATGTGGCGCCTGCGCGCCTCGGTGCCCTTCACGCCATGAATTCCACTTCCCTCGTTCGTGCCAGCGGCGCGGTGCGCGCACGCCCCGTTGCGACGGTCGCGACCGCATCACCCGCGGCCGCTGCCGCATCACCCGCGGCCGCTGCCGCCAACGCCGCCGCGGCGCCCGACAACCAGCCGCACGCCATCGCACGCAACACCGCGCAACCCTTCGAGGCCGGCTGGTTCGACAACATCCGCGTCAACCTCTCGGCGGCCGAGCGCCGCGTGGCCACGCTGCCCGGCCGCCGCTCGGTCAAGAAGGATGCGCAGGCCGGCTGGCTGCTCAAGGCCATCACCTGCATCGACCTGACCACGCTCAACGGCGACGACACGGCCGAGCGCGTGCGCAGGCTGTGCGCCAAGGCCGTGACCCCCGTGCGCCCCGACCTGCTGGCCGCTCTCGGCTTTGCGGACCGCACGCTGCACACCGGCGCGGTCTGCGTCTATCACCGCTTCGTGGCCACGGCCGTGGATGCGCTCGCGGGCACCGGCATTCCGGTGGCGGCGGTCTCCACGGGCTTTCCCGCCGGGCTGATTCCGCACGAGCTCAAGCTCAAGGAGATCGAGGCCTCGGTGCACGACGGCGCGGCCGAGATCGACATCGTCATCACGCGCGAACACGTGCTCACCGGCCAGTGGCGCAAGCTCTACGACGAGATGCGCGACTTCCGCCTCGCCGCGGGCGACGCGCATGTGAAGGCCATCCTCGCGACGGGCGAGCTCAAGACGCTGCGCAACGTGGCCAAGGCCTCGATGGTCTGCATGATGGCCGGCGCCGATTTCATCAAGACCTCCACCGGCAAGGAGGGCGTGAACGCCACGCCACTGGTCACGCTGGTGATGCTGCGCATGATCCGCCAGTACGAGGCCCGCACGGGTTTTCGCGTGGGCTACAAGCCGGCCGGCGGTGTCTCCACCGCCAAGACCGCGCTCGACTACCAGGTGCTCATGAAGGAAGAACTGGGCCGCGCCTGGCTCGAGCCCGAGCTGTTCCGCATCGGTGCCTCCACCCTGCTGGCCGACATCGAACGCCAGCTGGAACACCACGTCACAGGCCGCTACTCGGCCTTCCACCGCCACCCGATCGGATGACCCGATGAGCAGCAGCAACAGCAGCGTCGCACGCTATTTCGACACCATGGACTACGGCCCCGCGCCCGAGAGCGACACCGACGCCCGCCAATGGCTCTCGCGCCATGCCGAGGGCTTCGGCCACTTCATCGGCGGCCGTTTCACCGCCGCTTCGGCCGGCGCGCATTTCGACACCGCCGAACCGGCCACCGGCCAGCAGCTCGCCCGCATCGCGCAAGGGTCCGCACAGGACGTGGACGCCGCCGTTGCTGCAGCGCGCGCCGCGCAGGCCGGCTGGCTGACGCTCGGCGGCCACGGCCGTGCACGGCACCTGTACGCCCTGGCGCGCATGGTGCAGCGCCATGCGCGGCTGCTCGCGGTGGTCGAGGCGCTGGACAACGGCAAGCCGATCCGCGAGACCCGCGACCTCGACGTGCCGCTGGTGGTGCGCCACTTCTATCACCATGCCGGCTGGGCCCAGCTGCAGGAGCGCGAGTTCGCCGACCAGGTGCCGCTGGGCGTGATCGGCCAGATCATTCCGTGGAATTTCCCGCTGCTGATGCTGGCCTGGAAGATCGCCCCCGCGCTTGCGCTGGGCAACACGGTGGTGCTCAAGCCGGCGGAGTTCACGCCGCTCAGCGCCCTGCTGTTCGCCGAACTTGCCGCAGAGGCCGGCCTGCCCGCGGGCGTGCTGAACGTGGTGACCGGCGACGGCACCACGGGCGCGGCGCTGGTGGCGCACGAAGGCGTCGACAAGATCGCCTTCACCGGCTCGACCGACGTGGGCCGCCTGATCCGCGAGGCCACCGCGGGCTCGGGCAAGTCGCTCACGCTGGAGCTGGGCGGCAAGTCGCCCTTCATCGTGTTCGACGACGCCGACATCGATGCCGCGGTGGAAGGCGTGGTCGACGCCATCTGGTTCAACCAGGGCCAGGTGTGCTGTGCCGGCTCGCGGCTGCTGCTGCAGGAAGGCATCGCGGCCGACTTCATCGAACGCCTCAAGCGCCGCATGCAGAGCCTGCGCGTGGGCCTGCCGCTGGACAAGGCGATCGACATCGGCAGCCTGATCGACCCCTCGCAGCTCGAGCGCGTGCGTTCGCTGGTGGCCACGGGCGTGCGCGAAGGCGCGGCCTGCTACCAGCCGCCGGGCGCGCTGCCGGCGGGCGGCAGCTTCTTTCCGCCCACGCTGCTGACGGGCGTGCATCCTGCTTCCACCGTTGCGACCGAGGAGATCTTCGGACCGGTGCTGGTGGCCATGACCTTCCGCACGCCCGACGAGGCCGTGGCGCTGGCCAACAACACGCGCTACGGGCTCGCGGCCAGCGTATGGAGCGAGACCATCGGCCTTGCGCTGGGCATCGCGCCGCAGCTGCAGGCCGGCGTGGTGTGGGTCAACGCGACCAACCTGTTCGACGCGGGCGTGGGCTTCGGCGGCTACCGCGAATCGGGCTACGGCCGCGAAGGCGGGCGCGAAGGCTGCTACGAATACCTGAAGCCGCGCGCGTGGGCCGGACGCAAGCCGCGTTCGGCCACAGCGCCTGCCCAGGCCGCGAACGAAGCGGACAAGGCGCCGCCGGCTGCCGCGGGGCTTCCGGCCATCGACCGCACGGCCAAGCTGTTCATCGGCGGCAAGCAGGTGCGCCCCGATGGCGAGCAGTCGCAGCCGGTGTTCTCCGCCGCCGGCCACCGGATCGGCGAGGTGGGCGCCGGCAACCGCAAGGACATCCGCAACGCCGTGGCCGCCGCGCGCGCCGCCGCCGGCTGGTCGAGCGCCACGCCGCACCGCCGCGCCCAGGCGCTCTACTACCTGGCCGAAAACCTTTCGGCACGCGCCGGCGAATTCGCCGCGCGTCTCACGAGCCTGACCGGCGCGGCCGCGCGCGCCGCGCAGGCCGAGGTCGACGCGGCCGTGAGCCGCCTCTTTGCCTACGGTGCATGGGCCGACAAGTACGAGGGCACGGTGCACGTGCCGCCGCTGCGCGGCGTGGCGCTCGCCACCATCGAGCCCATCGGCGTGGTGGGGGTGGTGTGTCCCGACGAGGCGCCGCTGCTGTCCTTCGTGAGCCTGCTCGCCCCGCTGCTCGCCATGGGCAACCGCACGGTGGTCGTGCCGAGCGGGAAGCATCCGCTGATCGCGACCGACTTCTACCAGGTGCTCGAAACCTCCGACCTGCCCGCCGGTGCGGTCAACCTCGTGACCGGCCCCGCCGCCGCCCTCGCGCAGACGCTGGCCGAGCACGACGACGTCGATGCGCTGTGGGTCTTCGGCGCGAAGGCGCTGTCGCGCACGGCCGAGCGACTCTCGGTCGGCAACCTCAAGCGCACGCTGGTCGATCACGGCCTGGCCACCGACTGGCACGACGGCGCAGCCGCCGAAGGTCCGCTGTTCCTGCGGCATGCCACGCAGGTCAAGAACATCTGGATTCCCTATGGCGAATGACCGCGGGCCATACCGCCGAAACCCTGTAAACCGAGGGAAATCCCCCAATAGCAAACGTTTGCGCAAACGTTTTCTTTCTCTAAGATCGCGGCCAACCGAACTGTTCCCACCCCAGGAGTACGCATGCTGAAGTCCATCCATCCGCTGCTCAATGCCGACGTGCTGTACGCCTTGCGCGCCATGGGCCACGGCGACGAACTGGTGCTGTGCGATGCCAATTTCCCGGCCGATTCGGTCGCGCGCCAGACCACGCTGGGACGGCTGCTGCGCATCGACGGCGCGGGCACCACCGAGGCGGCGCGCGCCATCCTGTCGGTGCTGCCGCTCGACGAGGCGGTGGACGATCCGGCGCGCCGCATGGAAATCATGGGCCAGCCGCACGAGATCCCGCCGGTGCAGCAGGAGATGCAGCGCGAGATCGACGCGGCCGAAGGACGTTCGCGCCCGCTGGGCTCGATCGAACGCTTCGCCTTCTACGAAGCCGCGCGCCGCGCCTACTGCGTGATCGCCACCGGCGAGCGCCGCTTCTACGGCTGCTTCATCTTCAAAAAGGGCGTGCTCGCGCCGCAGGACTGACCCCATGACCGTCGTCACTTCCAGGCAGCACGGTGTGGCCGTGCTCGGCATCTTCGTCGCCGACCTCGCGTTTCGCGCGTCCAGCCTCCCGGGCGTGGGCCAGACCATCGCCGGCTCGGGCTTCGCGATGGGTCCGGGCGGCAAGGGATCGAACCAGGCCGTGGCGGCCGCGCGCGCGGGTGCCGGGGTGACGTTCATCTCCAGGCTGGGGCAGGACGCCTTCGGCAACGACGCGCTCGCCCTCTGGTCGCGCGAAGGCATCACGCCGCGCGCGCCGCAGGTGGCGGCACAGCCGACCGGCGCGGCGTTCATCTACGTGCACGAGGTCACCGGCGACAACGCCATCATCGTGGTGCCGGGCGCGGCCGCGCTGATCGATGCGGCCGACGTGGATGCGGCCGCCGATGCGATCCGCGGCGCGCGCGTGTTCGTCACCCAGCTCGAGCAGCCGGCCGCCGCCGCGCGACGCGGGCTGGAGATTGCGCGCGAAGCCGGCACGGTCACGGTGTTCAACCCCGCGCCCGCCCTGCCCTTCGACGACGCGCTCTACGCGCTGTGCGACTACATCACGCCCAACGAGCACGAGGCCGCGGCCCTGAGCGGCATGCCCGTCGAAACCATCGAGGATGCGCGACGCGCGGGCGACTTCTTCCTCGCCAAGGGCGTGGGCTGCGCGCTCATCACGCTCGGCGACAAGGGCGCCCTGCTGCACAGCGCCAGCGGCTCCGAGCACATTCCGGTGTTCCGCGCCGGCGCGGTGAAGGAAACCGCCGGCGCGGGCGACGCCTTCAACGGCGGCTTTGCGGCCGCGCTGGCCGAAGGCGCCACCGCCCGCGAGGCGGCGCGCTTCGGCGCGGCGGTCGCCGCCATCTCGGTGACGCGTGCCGGCACGGCGCCCTCGATGCCCATGCGCGCCGAGGTCGATGCGCTGCTGGGCCGCGCCGCCTGACAGGACTCTCTCTCATGAAGCTCAAGTTCTCGGACCGCGAACTCAACTTCCTGGTCGGCATCAACGTCCTCATCCTCGTGGTGGCGACGGTGCTCTCCAGGGGCGACTTCCTCGACGTCTACAACTTCCAGTCCATGGGCGGCCAGCTGCCCGAGCTCGGCCTGCTGGCCATGGGCGTGGCGCTGTCGATGATCTCGGGCAACGGCGGCATCGACCTGTCGGGCGTGGCGCTGGCCAACCTGGCCGGCGTGGTGGCCGCCACGCTCGCACCGCAGCTGGCCGCGCCCGATGCGTCGCCCTGGCTCTACACCGGCTGGTTCGCCGCCATTGCGCTGGCGGTGGGCCTGGCCGGCGGGCTGCTCAACGGCGTGCTGATCGCGAAGGCAGGCCTCACGCCGATCCTCTGCACGCTGGGCACGCAGCTGCTCTACACCGGCCTGGCCGTGGTGCTCACGGGCGGCTCCAGCCTGCGCGTGGGCGAGGCCGAGGCGCTCTCCGCCATCGGCAACGAGATGGTGCTGGGCGTGCCGATTCCGTTCGTGATCTTCCTCGCCATGCTGCTGGCCGTCGGCTGGCTGCTGCGGCAGAGCCCGTTCGGCATCCGCCTGTTCCTGCTCGGCACCAACGCCAAGGCGGCGCGCTACGCCGGCATCTCGCAGGCCCGCATGCTGATCGCGACCTATGCGCTGTGCGGATTCCTCGCTGCCGTGGCCGGCGTGATCATCGCCGCGCGCACCGCGAGCGTGAAGTCGGACTACGGCAACTCCTACCTGCTGATCGCCATCCTCATCACGGTGATGGCGGGCGTGCGGCCGCAGGGCGGCTACGGACGCATGGTGTGCCTGTTCTTTTCGGCAGTGGCGCTGCAGCTGCTGTCGAGCACCTTCAACCTGCTGGGCATTTCCAATTTCTTCCGCGACTGCGCCTGGGGCCTGCTGCTGCTGTTCTTCCTGGCGTACGGGCGCTTCGGCCTGCAGGACCTGCGCGTCTTTCTTTCCACCACGCGCTCCAGCGCACCGCCGCACCAGCTCCCTCCTGGCACGACGCAAAGAAATCCCGAGGGCTAGGAGACAACACAAATGCTGAAGAAAACCAAGATCGCCTGCACCGTGCTCGCACTCACCACCGTGGCTTTCGCCTCGGCACTGCATGCACAGGGCAAGCCGCAGGACATCGTCACCGTGGTCAAGATCACGGGCATCAGCTGGTTCAACCGCATGGAAGTGGGCGTGAAGGAATTCGGCGCGAGCACGCCGGGCGTGACCACGCGCCAGATCGGCCCGGCCCAGTCGGACGCCGCGCAGCAGCAACGCCTGGTGGAAGACCTGGTGGCCAGGAAGGTCGACGCCATCGCCGTGGTCTCGATGGACCCGCCCACGCTGGAGCCGGTGCTCAAGCGCGCGATGGAGCGCGGCATCAAGGTCGTGACGCACGAGGCCGACAACCAGAAGAACACCATGGTCGACATCGAGGCCTTCGACAACACGGCCTACGGCGCGCGCATCAACGAGCGCCTCTCGGCCTGCATGGGCCAGCAGGGCAAGTGGACATCGCTGGTCGGCTCGCTGGGCAGCCAGTCGCAGGTGCAGTGGGCCGACGGCGGCGCCTCGAACGCGAAGAAGTACCCCAAGATGCAGCTCGTCGATGCCAAGAACGAATCGCTCAACGATGCCGAGAAGGCCTACGGCAAGGCCAAGGAAATGCTGCGCAAGCACCCCGATCTGAAGGGCTTCCAGGGCTCGTCGTCGCTCGACGTGCTGGGCATCGGGCGCGCCGTGGAAGAAGCCGGCCTGCAAGGCAAGGTCTGCGTGTTCGGCACGGGCCTGCCGAGCGAGGCGGCCAAGTTCCTCGAATCGGGCGCGGTCGGCGGCATCGCCTTCTGGGATCCGAAGGACGCCGGCCTCGTCATGAACAAGGCGGCCAAGATGCTGATCGACGGCAAGACCATCGCCGACGGCGCCGACATGGGCGTGCCGGGCTACAACAAGGTCTCGGTCAAGAAGGGACCGGGCGCCGGCGTCATCGTCACGGGCCAGGCCTGGGTCGAAGTCGACAAGCAGAACTACAAGAAGTACGCCTTCTGAGCCTGCGAACCATGACCCTTGCAGCGCTCTCCACGCCCGTCCCGCACTTCCCGGCCGCGCCGGCGGGGCGCCGCGTCTTTCTCGAAGTGCAGGACGTGCACAAGCGCTTCGCGGGCGTGCACGCGCTGCGCGGCATCGACCTGACGATCGAGGCCGGCGAGATCTACCACCTGCTCGGCGAGAACGGCTGCGGCAAGAGCACGTTGATCAAGATCATCTCCGGCGCGCAGCCGCCGAGCCAGGGCCGCATCGTGGTCGACGGCAGGCCGCACGATGCGCTGTCGCCGCTGCAGGCGCTCACGCTCGGCATCGAGACGGTCTACCAGGACCTGTCCCTGTTGCCGAACATGAGCGTGGCGGAAAACGTCGCGCTCAGCGAGCAGCTGGTGAACACCGGCGGCAAGCTGGCGTGCCGTTTCGACCGCAAGGCGGTGGCGGCCACGGCCGTGCGCGCGCTGGCAACGGTCAAGCTGCCGACCGATGCCGCCTTCCTCGCGCGCCGCGTCGACGAACTGCCGATTGCCACGCGCCAGCTGGTGGCCATCGCGCGTGCCGTGGCCACGCGCGCGCGCATGGTCATCATGGACGAGCCCACCACCTCGCTCACGCAGAAGGAGGTGGACAACCTCGTGCACGTGGTCGAGGCCCTGCGCGCACAGGGCGTGGCGGTGCTGTTCGTGAGCCACAAGCTCGACGAGTGCATGGCCATGGGCGGCCAGGCCATCGTGTTCCGCGACGGCACCAAGGTCGCGCAGGGGCCGATCAAGGACTTCACCAAGGCCGAGCTCTCGCACTGGATGACCGGCAAGCAGCTCGACGGTGCACGCTACCGTCACCGCTCGCACGATGGTGACGTGCTGCTGCAGGTCGAGGCGCTGGGCCGCGGCACCCAGTTCAGCGACGTGGGCTTCACGCTGCACAAGGGCGAGATCCTGGGCATCACCGGACTGCTCGATTCGGGGCGCAACGAGCTGGCGCTGGCGCTCGCGGGCGTGCAGGCCGCCGACCGCGGCCGCATCTCGCTCGCAGCGAAGGAGATCGTGCTGAAGACACCGGCCGACGGGATCCGCCAGGGCATCGGCTATGTGCCCGAAGACCGGCTCAGTGAAGGCCTCTTTCTCGACAAGCCGATCCGCGACAACATCGTCACGGCCGTGCTGAGCCGCCTGCGCGGCCGCTTCGGCGCGCTCGATGCGCGCCAGTGCCAGGCGCTGGCCGAACGCACAGTGACCGAGCTGCAGATCGCCACGCCCGACGTGGACCGGCCGGTGCAGTCGCTTTCGGGCGGCAACCAGCAGCGCGTGCTGATCGGGCGCTGGCTCGCCATCGATCCGCGGGTGCTGATCCTGCACGGCCCGACCGTGGGCGTGGACGTCGGCTCGAAAGACACCATCTACCGCATCGTGCAGCGGCTGGCCGAGCAGGGACTGGGCGTGATCCTGGTCAGCGACGACCTGCAGGAACTGCTGCAGAACTGCGACCGCATCCTCTTGATGCGAAAGGGCCGCATTGCCCACGACTTCGACGCGCAAGAACTGGCCGAAAGCGATCTGTACCGCGCGCTGGTTTCCGACACCCCTTCTCCCGCATTCTCATGACGGCTTCCACCATGCAAGCGCACACCACCGCCGTGCCCGCGGCGCCCGAGCCCCGGGCCCGCACGTCCTGGCGCCACTGGCTCGCGCAGCGCCCCTCGGTCTTCACGCTGGCGCTGATCGTGCTGGTGAGCCTGGTGGTGGGCGCGATCAACCCCAGCTTCTTCCAGTTGCCGGTGCTGTTCGACATCGTGCGCGCCTGCACGGTGCTGGGCCTGTTCGCGCTCGGCGTGCTGATCGTGCTGGCCGCGGGCGGCATCGACGTGTCGTTCGCGGCGATTGCCGCGCTCACGATGTACAGCATCACCAAGCTCGTGCTGAACCATTTTCCGGAAGCGCCGATCGCGCTGCTGCTGGTGGCGGGCGCGGCAAGCGGCGCCCTGCTGGGCGTGCTGAACGGCCTGCTGGTGCACTGGCTCAAGGCACCCTCGCTGATCGTGACCATCGGCACGCAGTACCTGTACCGCGGCATCCTGCTGACCTTTGTCGGCACCGTGTTCTTCATGAACGTGCCGCTGCCGATGGACGCCTTCGGCAAGCTCGCACTCTGGCGCTTCGACACGCCGCAGGGCCTGCACGCGGTGCTGCCGGCCACCGTGCTGGTGCTGGCCGGTGCGGCGGTGCTGACCTGGTGGCTGCTGAACCGCACGCTGATCGGCCGCGCGGTGTACGCCATCGGCGGCAGCCTGGCGATCGCGGAGCGGCTGGGCTACAACCTGCGCACGGTGCACGTCTTCGTCTTTGCCTACGCGGGGTTCCTGTCGGGCCTCGCGGGCATCGTGCATGTGTCGAGCACGCGGCTGGCCAACCCTTTCGACCTGGTGGGCAACGAGCTGGACGTGATCGCCGCCGTGATCCTCGGCGGCGCGCGCATCACCGGCGGCAGCGGCACCGTGGGCGGCACGCTGCTCGGCGTGGTGCTGGTGACGCTGATCAACAACGTGCTGATCCTGGCGGGCGTGCCAAGCACGTGGCAGAAGGTCATCATCGGGGCCTTCATCCTGGTTGCGGGAGCTTGCTTCGCGATGCGCAAGCAGGCCTGAGGCTTCGGGCCGGGCTCCAGGCCGAGCGAGCGCGGGCAAACGCCGGCTATATTGTTCGCTCAGCAACAGAAAGAAGAAATCACCATGGCAAAAGCCTATTGGGTCAGCGCGTACCGTGCCGTCAACGACGCCGACAAACTCGCGGCCTACGCGAAACTGGCCGGCCCGGCAATCGCTGCCGGCGGCGGGCGCTTTCTCGCGCGCGGCCTGCCCGCCAAGGTCTACGAGTACGGTTTGCCCGAACGCACCGTGTTGATCGAGTTCGACAGCGTCGAGCAGGCCAGCGCCGTGCATGACAGCCCCGACTACCAGGCCGCGCTCGCCGCGTTGGGCGATGGGGCCGAGAGGGATCTGCGGATCATCGAAGGGGTCTGAGCTTCCCTGGATCAGATTCTTGCGAGCGGTGCTGCGCCAGAACAGCCGCTGCCGACGGCTTCCACCGCGCACTCAAGCAACGCGGTGTTCCTCGACGAGAAACGCCGTGATCTCGTCCAGGAATGTCTTGGCATGCGCCATCGTCGTCTGCCCGGCGCGCGACGAGAAAGCGGCCTGCAAGGTGTCGGCGTTCTCGAACCACAGCTCCACGACGCCGTCGATCGGCAGGTCCTCGTAGCCGCAGGGCTCGCCCTTGACGAGCTCGCGCGCAACCACGACGTTCTGCCTGTAGGCACCGACACCGGGCATCTTTCGAACCAGATCGCCGTGGATCTTCCATTCGCGGCGGAAGTTGTCCTCGCTGAGCTCGGGACGCCGCTTCAGGGTCGAGATGCGCTTCAGGAGGCGGGCACGCGCCTGCGGCTGCGGCACTTCGATGACCACGCGCTGCTCGGCGGTGACGATGTGCAAGCTACCCAGGAAGTGCCGCTCGTCCGCGACAAGGTCCGCCGCGAGCTTGCCGTCCTTGAACGCCTGGTCCGCATGTTCGACGTCGTCGAACCAGAGCTGCGAGAAGCCATCGAAATCCCAAGGCCCGCGCGCAAAGTCGATGCCGCGCTGCAGCCGCTCCGTGACGGCGTTCTGCCAATAGCCGCGCAAGCCGGGCGCGCATGCCGCCAACGGGCCGTGCCTGTCGCGCCAATAGGACCTGAAGTCTTCTGCGGACCAGTCGGTCTTCTTGCGGATCAAGCCCATTCTCACGTTCATTGCAGTCACTCCTGGCTGGTGGTTGGTGCGATGGCTTCGGCTGCGGCCTGGGCACGGGCGCGCGCCAGGCCCGGCGCACGTTTGGCGAGCCACACGCCGTGCCGCACGGGCCAGCGTCTGTAGCCGGAGTCGACGCCCAAGGCGATGGCGGCGTGATGCGGCCAATAGGGGTCGAACAGCGCTTCGCGCCCGAGAGCGATCAGGTCGGCCTTCCCCTCGGCGAGAACCGCTTCGGCCTGGCCCGCATCGACGATCATTCCGACGGCCTGCGTCCTGATCTGAGCCTCGTGCCGAATTCGTTCCGAGAATGGCACCTGGAAACCCAGCCCCCGCGGCACCGGCAGTGCCCGCGTCTCCTCGGTCAACCCGCCGGAAGAGCAATCGATGACGTCGACGCCGCAATGTGCGAGTTGGCGGGAAAGAACGATCGAGTCCTCGAGGCTCCAGCCGTCGACGCTGCCATCGACCGCCGAGAGCCGGCAGAAGAGCGGCTTGCCGGCAGGCCAGGCTGCACGAACCCTGCGCGCGATCTCGAGGGCCAGCCGCATGCGCCCTTCGAGACTGCCGCCCCATTCGTCGTCGCGGTGATTCGAGTTGGGCGACAGGAAGCTTGCGACCAGGTAGCCGTGGCCGAAATGCAGCTCCACGACATCGAAGCCGGTTTTCTCGGCGCGCAAGGTGGCATCGACGAAGCTCTGCACAATTTGCTCGATGCCATCGCGATCCAGCGCCACCGGCGCGGACCAGCCTGGACCTGCCGGCAACGCGCTGGGGCCGAGTCGCCCCCAAGGCTCTGCATCGGCAGCGAGGCGCGATTCGGCCAACGCGGCACCGCCTTCCCACAACGGCTGGCTTCCGGCCTTGCGCCCGGCATGCGCCAGTTGAACGCCGATGGCTGCGTCATTGGCATGAACGAAATCGACGACTGCCTTCAACGGTTCGATCTGGCTGTCTGCCCAGAGGCCCAGGTCGGCCGTGCCTATGCGCCCCCGGGGATCGACGGCCGTGCTCTCCGTGAGAATCAGCCCGGCGCCGCCGAGCGCGAACTTTCCGAGATGCACAAGGTGCCACGGCGTGGCGCGCCCGCCTTCCGCGGCATGCTGGCACATCGGCGAGATCACGGTGCGGTTCTTCAGCACCAGTTCGCGCAGTGAGAGGGGCTGGAAAAGAATGGGTCCGGCAGGTGTCATGGGATCGATGTGGCAGAGGTTCCCGCGGCAGTGGGAAGGCACCGACGGCTCAGCCTTCGAGCGTCTTCCACATCTCGATGTCGCGCTCGGCGGTCCAGATGCGCGGGTCGGGGTACTGGGTCGCCTCGTCGTAGCAGCGCGTGACATCGAAGGGCATGCAATGGTCGAAGATCACCCAGTGGCCGTACTTGGGCTTCAACGCGGCATAGGTGTCCTTGTAGACCGCGTTGAGGTCCCTGCCCTGGGCGACGCCCCGCTGCACGCTGGAATAGACATCGGCGATGAAATCGCGCGTGCCCGCCAAGCCCTTTGCCACTTCTTCCGGTGTCGTGAGCGCGGCACCCCGGCCGGGCACCAGCGCCTTCGGCTTCAACGCCGCGAGGTTGTCGAGCGTCTGCGGCCAGTCCTTGAAATAGGCGTCGCCCGCGTACGGCGTGGCGTTGAACTCGACGAGGTCACCGCTGAGCAGGGCTCTCTCCTGCGGCAGCCAGACCACGGTGTCGCCCTTGGTGTGGCCGCGGCCGAGCTGCAGCAGCTGCACCTCGAGCTTGCCGAGCCACAAGGTCATCTTGCCGGTGAAGGTCATGGTGGGCCAGGTCATGCCCGGCGGCACGGTCTCGACGTTCTGGAACAGGCGCGGGAATCGGCCGATCTCGCTGGCCTTGTCCTGCTCGCCGCGCTCCACGATAAGGTCGTAGGTGTCCTGGCTCGCGAGGATGTGTTCCGGCTCGTAGGCCGCGGCGCCCAGCACGCGCACCGCGTGGTAGTGGGTCAGCACCACGTACCTGATGGGCTTGTCGGTGACCTCGCGGATGCGGCGGATCACATCGGCCGCCATCGCGGGCGTGGCCTGGGTGTCGGCCACCAGCACGGCATCGTCTCCGATGACGATGCCGGTGTTGGGATCGCCTTCTGCGGTGTAGGCCCAGGCGTGCTCGGAGATCTGGCTGAAGGTGACCTTCTTTTCTTCAAGGTCGGCATGGCTGGCGAATTTCTTGGTGGCGTTCATGGGGTTGTCCTCTGTGGATGATGGGATGGCGGTCAGTGCGTGCCGAGATAGGCGGCCTTGACCTTCGGATCGTCGAGGAGCTCGCGGCCCGAGCCCTCCAGGGTGATGTGGCCCGTCTCGAGCACATAGGCGCGGTCGGCCACGCCCAGCGCCTGCTTGGCCATCTGTTCGACCAGCAGGATGGTCAATCCGGATTGGCGCAGCTGGCGAATCGCATTGAAGATGTCCTTGATGATCAATGGCGCGAGGCCGAGCGACGGTTCGTCCAGCAGCAGAAGGCGCGGCTCGCTCATCAGCGCACGCGCGATCGCGAGCATCTGCTGTTCGCCGCCCGAGAGCGTTCCGGACAACTGGTCCTGGCGCTCGCGCAGCCTCGGAAAGCGCCTGAACTCGCGTTCGATGGCGGCCTCGATGGCCGAAGCATCCTTCCTGCGCGAGTAGGCGCCCAGCATCAGGTTCTCCCGCACAGTCTGGTCCGCGAAAACGCCGCGGCCCTCCGGCGACATGGCGACGCCGAGGCCCACGCGCTGGTGCGCCGGGACGTTCGTGGCGTCCTTGCCGTCGATCAGGATGCGCCCTTCCGTGACCGGCTCCAGGCCGCAGATGCTCTTGAGCAAGGTGCTCTTGCCTGCGCCGTTGGCGCCGATGATGGTGACCACCTCGCCCTTGCGGACTTCGAGGCTCACGCCCTTGACCGCCTGGATCGCCCCGTAGGCGACCTTGACCGATTCGAGTTTCAGCATGGCTGGCCTTCCGGTTCGGTCAGGAGCGCTTCGGGTTCATCGACGCCGAGGTACGCCTCGACGACGCGAGGGTTGGCCTGCACTTCGGCAGGCCTGCCTTCGGCGATCTTGATGCCGTAATCCAGCACGATCACGTGGTCCGAGACGGACATCACGAGGTCCATGTGGTGCTCCACCATCAGGATGGTGACGCCGCATTTGCCGATCCGGATCAGCAGCTGACCGAGCTCCGTGGTCTCCTGCGGGTTGAGGCCTGCGGCCGGCTCGTCGAGCAGGAGCAGCTGCGGCTCGGTCGCGAGTGCGCGCGCGAGTTCGACGCGGCGCTGCAGTCCATAGGGCAAGCTGCCGGCCGGCTGGTGCGCCAGGTGCAACAGGCCCACCAGCTCGAGCAACTGGAGTGCACGGGCGCGCGTCGCTGCCTCCTGCTTCCGTGCACTGGGCAGCGAGACCAGCGAAGCGAAGAAACCGTTCGTCATCCGGCTGTGGCGGCCCAGCATCACGTTGTCCAGCACCGACAGGTCAGTGAACAGGCGCAGGTTCTGGAAGGTGCGCCCCATGCCCATGCAGCAGATCGAGTGCACCGCGCGGCCTGAAACCTCCTGGTCCAGGAACCGGATCGAACCTTCAGTCGGATCGATGAGGCCGGTCAGCATGTTGATCATGGTGCTCTTGCCGGCGCCGTTCGGCCCGATCAATGCATGGATGTGCCCGCGCTGGAGCCGGAACGAGACGTCCTGTGCCGGCTTGACGCCACCGAAGTTCTTCGTCACCCCCTGGACCACCAGCAGCTCTCCACTGCCGCCGGGGCCGATGCGCGTGGACCCGGTGGCCGCGCCTGGAGTCTCGGGCGCATCGCCGGACCGGCGAAACCACTTCGAGAACAGTCCCACCACCCCGCCCGGCATCACATAGAGCGCGAAGAGCAGCAGGAAGCCGTACAGGAAATGCTGCGCCGAAGGCCAGCGCGCCAACGCCGCATCGACGACCGTGAGAATCACCGTGCCCACCAGCGGCCCGTACATCGAGCCGGCGCCGCCGAACAGCACCAGCAGCAGGATGAAGATCGACAGGTGGAAGGTGATGAAGTCGGAGTTGATGTACTGGTTCTGCTGCGCGACCAGCGCTCCGGCAATGCCGCAGGTGACCGCCGCCACGACGAACGCGATCACCTTGGCGCGGTAGACGCGCACACCGACCGAGGCCGACGCGATCTCGTCCGCCTGCAGCGAGAGCAGTGCGCGGCCGAAGCGCCCCTGCACCAGGTTGCGAAGCAGGAGATGGGTGACGGCGCAAAGCGCGATGCCCAGCCAGACCCACTGTTCCGAAGTCAACGGCTGGCCGTTCCAGGTCAGGGCCTTGATGCCGTAGATGCCTTGGGCGCCGCCGAACACGTCCGTCCACTCGCCGACGAGTTTCTCAACGACGATGCCGAATGCCAGCGTCACCATCGCGAGGTAGGGGCCCTTCACCCGCAAGGAAGGCAAGGCGATCAGCACGCCGCAGACGCCGGAGATCGCGGCCGCCGCCACCAGGGCCAGCCAGGGATTCATCTCCGTGCGCGTGGTCAGCAATGCGACGGCGTACGCACCCGCCGCGAAGAGCCCGGCCTGGCCGAGCGATTTCTGCCCGGCGTAGCCCACCAGCACGTTCATGCCGGCCGCGCAGAGGTAATAGACGCACATCATGAAGACGATGCGCAGGTAGTAGTCGTTGCCGAACAGCGACGTGATGCCTATCAGCGCGGCCGCCGCGAGCAGGACGGCCAGGGGATGCCGACCGTGCTTCATACCTTCTCCACCAGCTTCTTGCCGAACAGGCCGGTCGGGCGGAACGCGAGGACCAGGATCACGAGAGCGAACACCGCCACTTCGCGCCACTGCGCCTGCCAAAGGTTCACCAGCGACTCGAACACTCCCAGTACGAAGCCGCCGATGACGCAGCCCCGGGGGTTGCTCAGGCCGCCGATCATGGCGCCCGAGAAGCCCTTGAGGCCCACCGTCAGGCCCATGAACAGCGAAGCCTGCGCGATCGGCGCGAGCAGGAACCCCGAGAGTCCCGCCAGGGCGGAGCTCACGACGAACGCGCCGATCATCACGGCGTTGGTGTTGATGCCCATCAGGCTGGCCACGTTGCCGTTGGCTGCGACGGCGCGCATGGCCTTGCCCACCATGGTGCGGTTCATGACCCAGTCGAAGCCGATCATGATGACCACGGCCACGCTCAGCGTCAGGATCTCCTGCGGGCGGATGCCGACGCCAAGAAGCCGGATCACCGTATCACCCAGCGGCCCCGGCACCACGACCGGCTTGGGCCCCCAGATCGCAAGGCCGATGCTCTGCAGGATGACGCCGAACCCCAGCGTGCTCATGACCCAGGCCATGCCGGGCCGTCCCGCGAACGGCCGAACGCCGATCGCATAGAGCATCCAGCCGAGCAGGCCCATGACGCCGAGCGCTGCGAGAAGCGCCACCAGTTGCGCGCCGGCGCCGGGCATCGCCTGGCCGAACGTGGTCGACGTGACCGGCAGTCCCAGCACCAGGAAGAGCGCGCTCATCCCGATGAAGGCACCTGCCGACACGAACTCTCCGTGAGAGAAGTTGAGGGTCTTGGTGGTCGTGAACGTGATGCTGAATCCCAGCGCCACGAGCGCATAGGCCCCGCCCACGGCCAGTCCGCTGATGATCGCCTGCAAGAGCGCTTCTGCCATTGTGTGTCTCCTGTCGCACCCGAGGCGTCACCAGCCCTGGGGGACCTTGTCGAACGGTTACTGCTTGAAGTCGGCCGGCGCGAACGAACCGATCATGGCGTCGCTGTAGGGCATCAGCTTGCCCTCCTTCCAGCGGATCCAGACCAGGTCCTTGGCGGTGAGCGCTTCGTGGTTGGTCTTGCTGAACGGCTTGTCGTAGGTCTTGAGCAGGCCTTGCACCGGCGTCTTCAGGTCCTCGAGCGCCAGGCGAACTGCGGATCCCTCGATCGTCTTGGCTTGCTTGACGGCTTCCGCATAGATCAGGACCGAGTCGTAGCCATGCAGCGCAAACGAGAAGGAGCCCGGCGCCTTCAGCTTGGATCCGATGCGATCGAACAGCTTTTGCTGGGCGGGCGTGCGCGTTTCGCCGACCGTGCGCATGAAGATCGGCTTCTCGGCCAGCGCCTTGCCGGCCGCGTCATAGAAGGTGATGTTGTCGGCGGCCCAGGAGGTCAAGGTCAGCGGGAAGTAGTTGATCTTCTCCATGCTGCGAACCAGCTGCGCAATCGGCGTGCCCTGGGCCCAGACCACCACGGTGTCCACGCCCGCGGCCTTCATCTTGCTGAGTTGCGACGTCATGTCGGTGTCGCCCACGCCGAAGCGCTCGGTCGCCGCCGGCTTGATGCCCTGCAGCTCGGCGATTTCCTGCATGTCCTTCAGCCCGCCCTGCCCGTACCCGGTGGTTTCCGCCATGAAGCCGATCACCTTCGACTTGGCGGAGTTCTTCTTGACGTAGGCCATCAGCGCAGCGATCTGTTCGCGGTCCACCATCGACACGCGGAACATGTAGTTGTCCGCGCCCGGGCTCATCGGCTTGGTGATGTCCGTGCCCGAACCCACGTTGCCCAGCACCGGAATTTTCTTTTGATTGGCGATGTGTTTCCATGCCATGGCGTTACCCGAGTTCGTGGGGCCGAACACGGCGGCGACCTTCTCGTTGTCGACCAGGTCGCTCATGTTCTGGATCGACTTGGGTGGCGCGGAGGTGTCGTCTCGCGTGACCAGTGCGAGCTTGCGGCCGAGAATGCCGCCCGCCGCGTTGATGTCGACGATGGCGGCCTCCATGCCGAGCACCGCTGCCTGGCCGCTCTGGGCAGATGGCGATGCGGAGAGGTCTCCGTTGTAGCCCAGCTTGATGTCCTGGGCGGAGGCGCCCGCACAGAAGGCGGTGAATGCAGTGGCGGCCAGAAATCCGGCGTACAGGCGTGTGAGTCTCATGGTGTTGTCTCCTTCAGTGGTGAATGCAATGGGTCGTCAGACCGCCAGGAATCCGCCGTCCACCGGCAGCGTGATGCCCGTCACGTAGCGCGACATGTCGGAGGCCAGGAAGATCACGGGCCCCACGAGGTCTTCGGTCTGGCCGACGCGGCCCATCGGAATGCGCGTCATGAACGACGCCAGCCGCTCGGGGTCGTCTCTCGTCGCCGCGGTCATCGGCGTTTCGATGACGCCGGGTGCCAGCGCATTCACGCGCACGCCCGCAGGTGCGAGCTCTTGTGCGAGCGACTGGGTGAACATCTTGATCGCGCCTTTCGACGGCGAGTAGCCCAGGCTCGCGCCCTGGCCCGCGTATGCGGCGATCGAGGCGATGTTGATGATGGAACCCTTGCGGGCCTTGATGGCAGGCAGCCACGCCAGCGTCACGTTGAAGGTGCCATGCACGTTGACGTCGATGGTCTTCTTCCAGTTCGCCTCGGCCTTGTCGCTGGACATCGACTCGCGAATGATGACCCCGGCGTTGTTGACGAGCAGGTCGACCTGCCCGATCTCCTTCTCGACGCGCTGCGCCAGGGCACGGCAGTCATCGGAAGAAGTGACGTCGAGCACGAAGGCCCAGGCCTCGCCGCCTTCGAGGCGCACCGACCTGGCCGTTTCCCCGACCGTGCCTTCGTTCATGTCGGTCACGATCACGCGCGCGCCGGCCTGGGCAAGGCCGAGCGCCAGCGTGCGGCCATTGCCCTGCCCCGCGCCGGTGATCAGGGCCAGCCGGCCTTCGAGCAGTCGGGGGGCGACAGTCTCCGGGTATTTCATGGTGGTGTCTCCTTGGTTGGGTCGTTGGATCAGGCCGCGCGGCCGATCGCCACGGGCTTGCGGCGGTCGGCCTGCTGCGTTCGCTTCGCCGGGGCTTCGGCCTTCGCCAGCTGCATGGCCGCCACGTAGCCGAAGGTCAATGCCGGCCCGAGCGTGATGCCCGCGCCTGGGTAGTTGCCACCCATCACGCTCGCTGCATCATTGCCGACCGCATACAGGCCCTTGATCGGTTTTCCTGCGGCGTCGAGCACGCGGGTGTGCTCGTCCGTCGCCAGGCCGGCAAAGGTGCCGATATCGCCGACGACCAGCTTGATCGCGTAGTAGGGGCCGCTCTGCAGGGGAGCGATGCACGGATTGGGCGTCACGAGCGCGTCGCCCTGGTAGCGGTTGTAGGCCTTGCTGCCCTTGCCGAAGGCGGGATCCTGCCCATGGCGCGCGGCTTCGTTGAACTCCGCCACGGTGGCTTCGAGCACGGCTGGCGAGATGCCGATCTGCTGCGCCAGTTCGCCCACGGTAGCGCCGCGCTTCAGGTAGCCGCTGCGAAGGTGGCGCCCGATGGGAAGCGGCGCCGGCGCGACGCAGCCCAGGCCGTAGTCGCGCAGCGCCTTGTGGTCGCACAGGAGCCAGGCGAACACCTCCGGCTCCCCTTCGCAGGCCTTGACCATGGCCTGGACGAAGTCATGGTACGAATTGCCCTCGTTCGTGAAGCGCTTTCCCTTGGGCGTCACGGCAATGACGCCGGGCTTCGCACGGTCGATGAAATGGGGCATCACGCCCTTGGATCCATCGGGCCGGATGGTGACCGATGCCGGCACCCATGCCGCGGCATGCGGGATGGTCGGATCGACCCGCCCGCCGACCGCTTCTGCAAGACGCAGCCCATCACCGGTGTTCGACTCGGGCGACGGGGAATAGTGTTCCTTGCCGGTCGGTGCATGCGGGAACAGCTGCTTCCTGCGTTCGACGTCATGAGGGAAGCCTCCGCAGGCGAGAACGACGCCGCGCGTTGCATCGACGCGAACGGTTTGGCCTTCGTGCTGCACCAGCGCGCCGGCCACCCCGTCGTACTCGACCACGAGCTTCCTGACCGGCGACGAAAGCCACACCGGGATGTCCAGGTCCATGGCCGCCTTCGCCAGCCGCCCGGCCAACGCATTGCCGTTGGTCAGCGTCATGCCGCGGCCGTGGGCCAGGACGTCGAGGAAGTGCCTGGCGAGCCGCCTGGTGACATACGCAAAGGACGCCGGCGACTTGAAGGCCCGCATGAAGTGTTTGATCTCGGGCCCCGAGCCCAACATCATTCCGAACACGGTCAGCTCGGGCAGCGGCGGCGCGAGTTGCTTGATGCGCTTGCCCAGCTCGCGGCCATCGAACGGGCGGGTCACCATCGAACGGCCGCCGGGCTGCCCACCCGCCGCTTCGGCGTGGTAGTCGGGAAACACCGCGGGCATGTCGAACTGCACGCAGGTGTTCTTCGTGAAGAAGTCGATGGCCTTCGGCCCGTTCTCGAGAAAGGCGTCCACGCGCTTTTCATCGAAGTGGGTCGTCGTCTCGTGCCGGAGGTAGGCCTTGGCCGCGCCCGGCGGCTCCATGATGCCCTGCTCGGTCGCCAGGCGCGTGCCGGGAATCCAGAGCCAACCGCCCGAGCGTGCGGTGGTGCCGCCGAAGCGGGCTTCCTTTTCCACGACCAGGACCTTCAGCCCTTGCGAAGCCGCTGTGATTGCCGTCGCCATGCCGGACGCGCCGGTGCCCACGACGAGGACGTCAACCGTGATGTTTTCCTGAATCAACGAAGTCTCCAAAGCCGGGTTGGGAGCGGATTGTAGGTAGCGTCTGATCATTGTCAATGCATTCGACAATATCAAGCAGTATGATTAACTCGAAGCAATCTGCAATGGTCATGGAAAACCCTTATGGATACACTCCAGCCTTCTCGTTTTGCGGCACCTCCTATGGAAAAAAGCCGGCGCGGCATCCAATCGATCGAGCTCGGCAGCGGGTTGCTGGTGCAGCTCGCGCGGCACGTGCGGCCTCTTGCGCTCAAGGATCTGGCCAAGGCCGCGGGCATGACGGCGGGCAAGGCCCATCCGTACATGGTCAGCTTCCTGAAGGTGGGGTTCGTCACCCAGACGGACGCCGGGCACTACGAGCTGGGGCCGCTCGCGCTTCAGCTCGGCCTCACGCGTCTGCGGCGCATGGATCCGGTGAAGGAGGCATCGCAATTGATCGAGGCGCTCGCGGCCGAAACCGGCCAGAGCGTGGCGGTTGCGGTCTGGGGAAACCTGGGCCCGACGATCGTGCGGCTCGAGGAGCCGATCGAACCCCTGCACGTCAACTTGCGCACGGGCACGGTCATGTCGCTAGCCAATACCGCGACCGGGCGATTGTTCGCGGCCTACATGCCGCCCAAGACTGTGGAACGCCTGCTGTCCGACGAACTCGCGCGCCTCAGCTACGGGACGGCCGCGGAGGCCGTGCCCCCGCACGAATCACTCGAGACCGCCCTGGCGGAGACCCGCAAGCACGGCCTCTCGCGATCGCTCGGCCAGCCGATCCCGGGAATCGACGCGTTGTGCGCGCCGGTGTTCGACTCGGAAGGGCACATCGTGCTCGGCATTCTGGTGATGGGACCGGCAGCCAAGTTCGACAGCCACTGGGATGGAGCGATCGCCACGCCGCTGCGCAAGTGCGCCCTTGAAATCTCGCGGCGGATCGGCCGCGACGAAACTGCTTCTCCGAAGCAATCCGCTGCGGCAACTGGCTCCTGACGTTACGTCAAGGGTCGACCCGAAGGCGCGTGGTCAGCTGTACGCGCGTCGCCGATCCGACGACAGCAGTTGCACTGCGTCAGATCCATACCGGCTTGTTCGGGACAGGCCACGAAGGCCTGTCCCTTTCGGTATCCACCGTCCTCGCGAGGAAGACGACGTAGACCGGATCAGCCCAGCAGACCGTCCAGGATGCTGGCAACCGGCGTTCCGCCAAGCCCCTGCTCGACCTGGCTGGTGATCGGAGTGACGATCCCTGTCAGATCGGAGAGTGGAGCCACTTCCTCGACTGGCTGCAATGCCGTTGCAGCATCTCCGAGGGAGGCGGTATTGAGCAGGCTGCCAAGCAGGCCGTCTTCGCCCAGGACGCCGTCGAGCAGACCGCCGCCGAGCAGATCGCCACCCAAGAGGTCACCACCGAGCAGGTTGCCGACGAGGCCATCCTCACCGAGGACGCCATCCAGCAGATCACCGCCGAGCAAGTCGCCACCCAGAAGATCGCCACCAAGCAGGTTGCCGACAAGGCCGTCTTCGCCCAGCACGCCATCCAGCAGATCACCGCCGAGCAGATCGCCTCCCAGGAGGTCGCCACCGAGCAGATTGCCGACGAGGCCGTCTTCACCCAGCACGCCGCCAAGCAGATCGCCGCCCAGGAGGTCACCACCAAGCAAGTTGCCGACAAGGCCGTCCTCGCCCAGCACGCCATCCAGCAGATCACCGCCGAGCAAGTCGCCACCCAGGAGGTCGCCACCGAGCAGGTTGCCGACAAGGCCGTCTTCGCCCAGCACGCCGTCCAGCAGATCACCGCCGAGCAAGTCACCGCCCAAGAGGTCGCCACCGAGCAGGTTGCCGACAAGGCCGTCTTCGCCCAGCACACCGTCCAGCAAATCGCCGCCCAGGAGGTCGCCACCGAGCAGGTTGCCGACAAGGCCGTCTTCGCCCAGCACGCCACCCAGCAAGTCGCCGCCGAGCAGATCGCCACCCAGGAGATCGCCACCGAGCAGGCCGCCGACGATGCCGTCTTCACCCAGCACGCCGCCGAGCAGGTCACCGCCGAGCAAGTCGCCACCCAGGAGATCGCCACCGAGCAGGCCGCCGACGAGGCCGTCTTCGCCCAGCACGCCACCCAGCAGGTCACCGCCGAGCAAGTCGCCGCCCAGGAGGTCGCCACCGAGCAGGCCGCCGACGATGCCGTCTTCACCCAGCACGCCGCCCAGCAGGTCACCGCCGAGCAAGTCGCCACCCAGGAGGTCGCCACCGAGCAGGTTGCCCACGAGGCCGTCCTCACTCAACAGACCGCCAAGCAGGCCGTCGTCGCCCAGCACGCCATCGGTCAGACCGCCGAGCAGGCCGTCTTCGCCGCCCAGCAGGCCACCGAGCGGGCTGCCTTCAATCAGGCCGCCCACGACGCCGTTCGTGCCGAGCAGGTTGTCCACCACGCCGTCCTGGCCCAGCAGGCCGCCCGTCAGGCCTTCGCTGCCCAGCAGACCAGCCAGCGTGCCCTCTCCGCCCAGCAGGCCGCCGAGCAAGCCGTCGCCGCCAAGGAGACCACCGAGCGCGCCATCGCCGCCGAGCAGGCCGCCAAGCAGGCCCTCTTCGCCCAGCGGGCCGCCCAGCAGCCCGCCAAGGACGCCGTCTTCGCCCAGGAGTCCGCCAACGATGCCTTCGTCGCTCAGCACGTTGCCGAGCAGCCCGCCGACGGCGCTGTCTTCACCCAGGAGGTTGCCGACCAGGCCGTCTTCGGCGAGGAGCCCACCCACCAGTCCGCCTTCGTCCATCAGGCCGCTGAGGAGGCTGTCCTCGCCAAGCACGCCTTCGACGAGGTCGCCGACCACGCCGCCGTCGCCCACGAGGTCATCAATGACGCCATCGAGGCCGAGCGCCGTGGTCGCCCCGCTCAGGATGCCGTTCTCGCCCACCAGGTTGTCCAGGCCATTCTGAAGTGCATCGGTGACGTGGTCGACCTGGCCGACCAGCGCATCGGTGGCGCCTTCGCCCAGCAGGGCGTCGACGATGGGAGCTGCCACGCCGTCCACGCTGTCGACCACTGTTTCAGTGAAGTCGTCCACCGGATCGAACTGGTTCGGATCGTCCCGCGTGAACTCTTCGCCCAGGATCGGAGACACGATGTCATCGATCAGGTCGGTCGTGCCGTCGATCACACCCGATACCGGCGTGAGTGAACCACCAAGGCCCAGGTTGTCGCCGGTCGAGCCGATCAAGCCGCCGGTGAGGTCATCGCCTGGATCGAGCAGGTGATCGCCGTCTGCATCGGCATCCGCATCCGCATCTGCATCTGCATCTGCATCTGCATCTGCATCTGCGTCGGCATCGGCATCGGCATCGGCATCGGCATCGGCATCGGCATCGGCATCGGCGTCAGCGTCAGCATCAGCATCGGCATCGGCATCGGCATCGGCATCGGCATCGGCGTCTGCATCAGCATCGGCATCGGCATCGGCATCGGCATCGGCGTCTGCATCAGCGTCTGCATCTGCATCTGCATCGGCATCGGCGTCCGCATCTGCATCTGCATCGGCATCGGCATCGGCATCGGCATCGGCATCGGCATCGGCGTCGGCGTCCGCATCTGCATCGGCATCGGCA
This sequence comes from Variovorax paradoxus B4, assembly GCF_000463015.1. NCBI lineage: Bacteria > Pseudomonadati > Pseudomonadota > Betaproteobacteria > Burkholderiales > Comamonadaceae > Variovorax > Variovorax paradoxus. The sequence continues at coordinate 731,926 of NC_022234.1, forward strand.
TCGGCATCGGCGTCCGCATCGGCATCGGCGTCCGCATCTGCATCCGCATCTGCATCGGCATCTGCATCAGCATCAGCATCGGCATCAGCATCAGCATCAGCATCAGCATCAGCATCAGCATCAGCATCAGCATCAGCATCAGCATCAGCATCAGCATCAGCATCAGCATCAGCATCAGCATCAGCATCACTGTCGCTGTCGCTGTCGCTGTCGCCATCATCAAGACCACCCCCCGTACCGCCGCCGCCGCTGCCAAGGAAGAACGGAACCGTTCCGCCGTCGCCACCGCCACCACCGCCCAATGCCGCGCCGAGCGCGACTGCGCCGAGCGCGCCCAGGGCGAACTCACCCAGGCCGATGCCGGCTGCACCGGTGTGCGCCTTCGTGACGGCAACAGCTGCCGCATCGGCATCGTTGTCGGGCGGCGTGATCTTGAGGTCGCCCGAGGCAACGTCGACGTTCACCTGCTCGAGGCCGCCCGGCAGCTTGGTCGATCCGAGCGTCGCGTCGGTGCCACCGGTAAAGACGCCGGCCAATGGCGCCTTGTTGGAGGGCGAGCCAGGAAACAGCACCTCGGCCTGGCCACCTTCGGGTACCAGTACGCGGTCGCCGGTGAGAAGGGCGTGGCTGCCGTCCACGGGAATCCGGACGCCGTCGCGAATCAGCGCGGTGCCGGGAGTGGCATTGGAAAGCGATCCGATGCTGGACGGCCCGGAGGAGGCGACCGGCGGCACTGCTGCCGATCCCATCGGAGCGATGGGGGTCACCGTCGCTTGAGCGATGACCACCGGCATGACGTCGCTGTTGACGGCTCCGGAAGTGGATGGGATCGATGTCTGTGACGCGGTCATGTGAGAGGCCTCCTCGTTGGTTGGATGGTCACAAGTGGCAACATGCATGCCACTGCCCTTCCATTCCGGAGAAGCTTCTCGCGATTGATCGCAAGCCGTTGATTCAAATGGCTTTTTGGCTGTTCGTGCGCGCAGAGGAACTACCGCCGTTCGTCACAGGCACCCAAGCTTTTGGCCCTTGCTACGTTACGTGGGGGGTCGCGTACCACGTAACACGGCATGGAATCCGTCCATGCCTTTGCCTGCGCGGGCGACGAGATCCAGGCCCTGAACGTCAGCTCGGGACATCAGCAGGCGCCCAACGTCTCCTCCACCGCCAGCGCAACAGCCGCGAGCCGCGCATCGTCTCCACAAACCGAAGAGAGCATCAGCCCCACCGGGAGTTCGCCCGCGCGGTGGCATGGCAGGCTGAAGGCGCAGCCATCGAGGAAGTTGATGGCGAAGGTGTTGCGCAGCAGCAGGCCGTTGGCCTTGAAGAATTCGGCGTCGGCCGCGAGCGCGTCGATGGCCGGCGCGACGATCGGCACGGTGGGGCAGAGCAAGGCGTCGAAGCCTTCGAGTGCGGCTTCGACGCGGCCGATCCACTCGCGGCGGTGGTCCTGCATGAGGATGTAGTCGGCGGCGCCGACCGACATGCCAAGGTCCACGCGGGCCGCGACCCGCGGGTCGAAGCGCTCGCGCTGCGCACCGATGCGCGCGCGATGCACGGCCGAGGCCTCGACGGGCGAGAAGCCGCCCGGTGCATTGATCCCGGCGATCTCGGCCAGCTCACTGAGCGTGACATCGGCCACGATGGCGCCCGCCGCCGACAGCGCACTCACCGCGCGGTCGAAGGCCTGCGCCACGGCCGGTTCGATGCCGTCGAACATCAGCGTGCGCGGCACCGCCAGGCGCAGGCCCTGCAGCGGACGCCGACGCACCGGGAGCGGCGTGCCGGCAATGGCGGCATCGACGACAAGGCAATCGGCCACGCTGCGCGTCATGGCGCAGACGGTATCGAGCGAACGCGCCAGTTCGAAGGCGCCGGCGCGCGGCACCCGGCCCTGGGTGCTCTTGAAGCCGACGAGGCCGCACAGCGCTGCGGGAATGCGGATGGAGCCGCCGGTGTCGGAGCCCAGGCCTGCCACGGCGAGGCCCAGCGCCACCGATACCGCAGCGCCCGACGACGAACCACCGGGGATGCGCGCCACGGCGGCATCCGCGGGATTGCGCGGCGTGCCGTGGTGCGGGTTGATGCCGACGCCGGAAAAGGCGAACTCGGTCATGTTGGTCTTGCCGATGATGGCCGCGCCGGTGCTGCGCAGGCGAGCCACGGCCACGGCATCCGCGGCGGCCACGGGTTCGCCCTCGCACACGACCGAGCCAGCCATGGTGGTTTCGCCGGCCACGTCGTAGAGGTCCTTCACCGTGACGGGCAGTCCGGCGAGCGCGGGCAGCACGACGCCGGCGCGCTGCGCCGCATCGGCATGGCGCGCGGCGGCCAGCGCCGCTTGCGCGTAGCGCTTGGTGAACACGTGCAGTGCGGCCGGTGCTTCGGAGTCTTCGAGCGCCCGCGCCACGACGGCTTCGTGCGACACCTCGCCGCGCGCGATGCGCCCGCGCAGCGTGGCGATGTCCATGCCGGCGGCGGCCGTCACGCGACCACCTCGAGCGCCTGCACGGCGTAGCGGTGCACGATGCTGCGCTTCAGGCGCGGGTCGTGGATCTCGAGCTCCATCTCGGTGGCCGGGCGGATGCCCTCGCCCTTGCCGTTGGGGATGGCACCGAGCGTGCCGCAGGTCATGAAGCGGCCTTCGTCGCCGCCCTCGGCCTGGTAGATGCCATCGCGCAGCGCAGCCAGCGGGCGGATCGAGGCGAAGGTGCCCTGCTGGTAGTCGATCCACCGGCCCTCCTCCAGGATGCGCGAGCGCAGCTGCAGCTCGTCCTGGTAGGGCGCCACGTCGCGCCAGCGCCAGGCGGTGGTTGCGACCGGCTTGGCGCACATCTGCTTGGACACCGCGACCGAGTAGGTCTCGACGCGGCGGTCGGTGTGGTCGGAGGCCACGGTGAGCCACCACTCGCCGGCGGCGCAGAAGAGCATCGGCTCGGCTTCGCCGGAGCTCTGCGCGCCCAGGGCCTCGATGGCGGCCGATTGCGTGAGCAGCCCGGCGCTCACGCGGTAGTACAGCGGCACGCTCGACGGCCGCGGCACGCCGATGGCTTCGAGTTCTTCGATGTGGTGGGCAATGGCGGCGGCGTCGCGGCCGGTCCAGCCGGCAATCACGAGTTGGCGCGGAAGCACCGACAGCAGTTGTGCCGAGCGCGTGCCGTCGGCCGCCACGCTTTCGCAGGCGAATGAAAGGGTCAATGACATGAAAGGCTCCGGGAACGGGGGGTCACATGAGATAGGCCGGCAGCCACAGCGCGATGGCGGGGAACACCATCAGCACGATGATCGCGAGCATGTAGACGAACATGAAGGGCAGCACGCCCGCAAAGACGTCGGTGATGGGCCCGGGCTGCCGCCGCATGCCCTGCAGCACATAGAGCACCGTGCCGTCGGGCGGGCTGATCATGGCGATCTCGACCAGCATGGTGATCACCACGCCGAACCAGATCGGGTCGTAGCCGAGCGCCGTGACCACCGGGAACAGCAGCGGAATGGTGGTGATCACCATCGACATGCCTTCCATGAAGGTGCCCAGCGCCAGGTAGAAGCCGATGATCACCAGCATGATCACCCAGCCCGGGAACGGCAGCCCCGTCAGGAACTTCGCGAGCATCTGCGGAATGCCCAGCGACGACAGGATGTAGTTCAGGAAGTACGCGCCGAACAGGATCAGCGCAATCATCGAGGTGGTGCGCGCGGTGGCGCGCATCGACTCGGCCAGCATCTTCCACTTGAGCTTGCGGTCCACCAGCGCCAGCAGCAGGCTGCCCGCCACGCCCAGCGCGGCCGATTCGGTGGGCGTGGCCCAGCCGGCGTAGATGGTGCCCAGCACCAGCGTGATCAGCAGCGCCGTGGGCACCAGGTCCGACAGGCTCGCGATGCGGTGCTTCCAGCCGATGGCCTTCGAGGCCTCGTCGCCGTGCAGCTTCAGCCGGTAGCTGTAGTACAGGATGACCGCGGTGAACAGCAGCACCACCAGGATGCTCGGCCCCACCGCCGCCAGGTACAGCGCGCCCACCGAGGTCTCGGTGATCAGCCCGTAGATGATGAAGGTGATGCCCGGCGGAATCAGGTTGCCCAGCGCGCCGCCGGCGGCAAGCGAGCCCAGCACCAGCTTCGGCGGGTAGTGGCTCTTCTCGAAGTACGGCAGCGCCACCGAGCCCATGGTCGCGGCGGTGGCCACGCTGGAGCCGGCCACGGCCGAGAACACGCCGCACGAGATGATGTTGGTGTGCAGCAGCCCGCCGGGCAGCCGGCCCATCCAGATGTTGAGCGCGCGGTACAGCCGCTCCGAGAGGCCGGCGCGCAGCATCACTTCGCCCATCAGCAGGAAGAGCGGCACCGACACCAGCACGAAGTTGGTCGAGGGGCTCCAGATCATCTCGCCGATGAAGTTCCAGAACGGCCGGTCCGACAGGCCGAAGCCCGCCAGAAGCGAGAGCACGGCCAGCGCCGCACCCACGTAGATGCCGCCGGCAAAGAAGCCGACGAAGGCCACCAGCACCGCGGCCAGCGCCCACCAGGGCACGCTGGCCGAGGCTGCCGCGGCCGCGTGGCCCTGCACGCCGAAGAGCGACGCGCCGGCAATCAGGATGCCGATGGCGACGATGAAGACGATGGCGATCATCGGGAGGCTCCTGCTGCCGCCGCGGGCATGACGGGTTGCTGCATGCCTTGCTGCGCTTCGGCCACGGCCTCCAGCGTCTCGGCGGCCTCGTCGACGTAGGTGCGCGACATCAGCATGCGGTCCATGCCGTCGGCGTCGCCGGTGGCGAGCTGGCGCACCGCGCGCGCGGCCAGCGCGACCACGGCCAGCAGCAGCAGGCCCAGGCCGGCGGCCCACAGGCCCTGCGGCAGGGCCAGCGGCGTGTGCAGCGCCGACAGGTCGGTGGCGCTGAAGTCCCACGAATCCCTGGTCAGCGAGAACGCGCCCCAGGCGAAGAAGCCCGAAGCGACCATGAGCGCGACGAGCGACGCCAGGTGCAGCCACACGCGCAGCTTCAGTGGCATCTTCTGCACCAGCACGTCGATGCGCACATGGCCGCGCTCGAACAGCGTGCCCGCCAGGCCCCAGCTCATGCCGATGGCCATCAGGTAGCCGGTGACTTCGGTCGTCGCCTCGGTCGAGAAGCCCAGCAGGCGCCGGGCCGCGATGTCGAAGCAGATAAGCAGGGTGATAACGAGGTAGCACCAGCCGGCGATGGTCATCGCCTTGGCACTCACCCACTCGAGTGCGCGGAACATCACTTGGCCGCGTACTTGATGCCGGTGATGGGGGCGATCACCTCGGCGTAGACCGCTGCGCAGCGCTCGCCGCAGCGCTTGATCCAGCCGGGCAGCACGTCGTCGGCCAGGTGCTTCTGCAATGACGCGCCGACGCTGGCCTCGGGCTTGGCTTCGACCATGGGCTTCTTCATCAGCGTGTGCAGCTTGCAGTCGGCGGCGCGGCCGACGTTGCAGGCGATGCCGTCGTTGGTGGCTTCCACACCCAGCTTCCACTGCGCTTCCTGCACCTCGCCCATCGTCTTCTCGAACTGTGCGCGGATCGCCGGGTCGAGCTTGTTCCACCACGCCAGGTTCACGAAGTAGCCGGAGGTCGACCACGACAGCGGCAGCGTGTAGAGGTGCGTCGTGACCTCGGGCCACTTCACGCCGTTGCCCGAACCGGCGCCGGTGATGCCGCAGTCGACCGTGCCGCGTTCCAGCGCGGTGTAGACCTCGCCGAAAGCCAGCGACACCGGCTGGCCGCCGAGCGACTTGATCAGGTCCGAGGCCGACGGGCCGTTGGTGCGCACCTTCAGGCCCTTGAGATCGGCCAGGCTTGCCACGGGTTTGCGGCAGAACAGCATCTGGCCCGAGAACGGATAGGTCGCGACCAGCTTGATGCCCAGGCGCTCCAGGTCCTTGTTGGCCACCGGCACCATCGCATCGGCCACCTTGCGGGCCTGGGCGATGTCGGCGTTCATGCCCGCGAGGTCGACGCCGTCGAGCATCGGCACGTCGCCCGACACGGTGGTCAGCGGCGCGGCGGCAATGTCGACCTGGCCCGAGCGCACCAGGCGCAGGACTTCGGGGCCGTTCACGTTGCGCTCGGGCCAGGACGAGAGCGTGACTTCCACGCGGCCGCCGGTCGCCTTGGCGATGCCGTCGCGCAGCAGCGGCTGGTCGACCTTGGTGTACTGCGGCAGGTTGGGTGCGACCTGCGTGATGGCCTGCACGGCAAGCTTCGGGCCGGCCGGCACCTGGGCGGCGGCGGCACCGGCCAGCAGCGCGGCGGCCACGGCGACGGATGCGAGGGAAGACAGCGGACGCTTCATCGGGAACTCCTGGAACAAAAAAAAGGGCGGGATTGGGAACGGGTGTTCATTCGTAGTACTGGATCTCGAACAGCACGCAGCCGGTGCGCGAAACGAAGGGGCCGTGCACCGCGCCCGGCGGGCGGCAGGCAAAGGTGTAGGGGCCGAAGGCTTCGCCGCCCCCGCCTTCCGCGTCGCAGCCGACCACCAGTTCGCCTTCGACGATGAAGACCTCTTCATGGAAGTCGTGCACCACGGGCCGGTCGATCAGCGCGCCCACCGACCAGCGGGCCAGGCGGGTGCGCGAGCCGGTGCATGCGGCGGTGTCGAGGTTGTCGGCCAGCAGCAGTTCCTCGATGCGTCCCGCGGTGGAAGCCACCGGCGACCATTCGGTGTCATCCGCATCGGGGCGGATCGCGAAGAACTCGCGATGTCTTTTTCCGGTCATGAGCTTGTGCATGGCGCGCAGTGTTGTCGCGCGCCCCTGCAGGGTCAAACGGGAAATTCTTTGGGCGGGCGATAGGATTTCGTGATGCACAGCCCTGGCGCATCGAAGCGCCCCAGCCCCGGGCGCGGCGTGGGCCGGATCAGGGCGCGAGCACGTCGCCCTGGCAGGTGGCGATGAACTGATCGCACGATGTCTGTGCCATGCCGACCAGCGCCTCGGCCAAGGGCGACGCCGGCTCCAGCCGCATGCTCGCGACCAGCGGCAGCGCAATGGGCACCGGGTCGACGTCCAGCACCACCAGCTTGCCGTGCAGCAGGTCCTGCTGGATCACGGCCAATGGCAGCAGCGCCGTGCCGAAGCCCGTGCGCGCCAGGTCGATCATCGCCCCCAGCGACGAGAAGTAGCTCACGCGCAGGTTGGTGCAGCCGCTCGCGTTCTGGGCGATGTTGCGGTAGACGCTCGATTCGCGGTTGAACGAGATGATGGGCTGCGTGGCGATGTCGGCAAAGGACAGCAGCCTGCGCGACGGGAACTTGAGCGCGAGCGACGGGCTCGTGACCCAGCGCATCGCGAGGTTGGCAATGCGCCGGTTGTCGATGAAGCCCGGCGTGATCTCTTCCGACAGGATGGCGCAGTCGAGCGTGCCGCGCAGCAGGTCGTCGCGCAGCCTCGGCGTGATGTCGGAGATCAGCTCCAGCGTGGCGTTGGGGTATTTCTCGGCAAAGCGCGAGAACAGGTCGGGCAGCCAGGTGTGGGCCACCGTCTCGATCACGCCGATGCGCAGCATGCCCGAGAAGGCATCGGCCTGGCCCATGGCCGCAACCATGCGCGCCTGCATCTCGATCATGCGTTCGGCATGGGGCAGGAGCTCGGTGCCCTGGTAGGTGAGCATCACGCCGCGGTGCTCGCGGTCGAACAGGCGCACGCCGAACTGCTCTTCCAGCGTGGCGATGCGGCTGGAGATGCCGGCCTGCGTGGTGTGCATCTTCTCGGCGGCCGCCTTGAAGCTGCCCAGCTTGGCGACCCAGACGAAGGCTTCGAGAAAACGCACGTTCATCGGACGAGTCTATGAGGAGTTGCAGGCCGCGCTGTGCGTGACATATTTCACGCTGCCGAGTCGAAATCTCACCAGTTCTGGGTATTTGAGGCTGAAATGTAATCCATTAGGCCTCTTTTTACGTTCTGGCGCTTCAACATCGAGACGGGAGCGCCACATGACCACCACAGATCCACAAGCCGTCTTCGAGGCGAGCGGCCGCCTGGGCGCCATGGAGGTCCTGGGAACGCAGGTCAGTGCGGTGGTATCGATGCTGCGCGCCATGTACGCGGCGCACCCCGAGCCGGCCAGGGTGCGGCACGGCTTCGACCGGCTGATCGGCCAATTGCTGGTCAGCCCCTATATGGGACACGACCCGGACCGCGCCGTCGTCCTGCTGGATACGGCGGCGGCGTTGACGCGCCCGCTTGCGGAAGCCCATCCGCACGGATAGATGCGAGCAGCTTGGCTGCAAGCGACCAAGCTATGCCGGGCTCAAGGTCCGCACCATCTGCTCGTACATGGCATCCACCGCAGGCGAGCGCAGCGACACCTTGCTGCGCAGCGCCGCCACATCCATCGACTTGAGTTTGGGCAGATCGAAGCCGGTGGGCAGGTTCTGCAGTATCTGCAGGTGGGCCGGAACGCTGCAGCGCGTGAACACGGCCACGGCCAGGCCGCTCTCCACGGCCGCCAGCTGGCCGGCGAGGCTGGAGCTGTGATAGACGATGCGATAGGCGCGCCGCCTGGCAGCCAGGCTCGAGAGCGCGGCAGTTCGGGCCATGCTGCCCGCTTCGTAGACCGCAATCGGCAATGGATTGCGGCGCCAGGCTTCATGCTGCGCCGTGCCCACCCACACCAGCGGTTCCTGGAACAGGAGCTGTCCGCGTTGCGGCTTGTCGCGGGACACAAGTGCCAGGTCGAGCTCGCCCCGCGTGACCTTGGGGATGAGGGAGGTCGACTGCTCGCAGGTCAGCTCGATCTCCACGCCCTTGTAGCGGCCGGCAAAGCTGCGCAGCACCGGCGTCAGGTAGGTGGAGGCATAGTCGTCCGGCACGCCGAGCCGCACGCGGCCGGCCAGTTCCGGTCCGAACATCGCGTTCTGCGTTTCCGACTGCAGTTCGAGCATGCGGCGCGCATAGACCAGCAGTTGCGCGCCCGCCGGCGTCACTTCCAGGTGCCGCGGGCCGCGCAGCAGCACGGCCTGGCCGAGCGCGTTCTCCAGCTTCTTGATCTGCATGCTCACCGCGGACTGGGAGCGGTGGACCAGGGGCGCCGCGGCCGACAGCGAGCCGGCATCCACCACTGCCACCAGGACGCGCAGCCAGTCGATCTGGAAATCGGGATATTTCATCGTCGGTCTCATTCGGTATTCGAATGATAGGCGTTCGAACTATGCGCTTTACGACGTTGCCGCATGGGCACACGATCGCCTTCATGCAAAAGAAGGCAGTTCAGGTGCACCCCGTGTTCGCAGCGGCGCGGCCATCCAACCGCGAAAGCACGGGGCAATGGCTGCTGGTTGCCGGCGGCATGCTGCTCGGCACGATCGGTGTCTTCGTGGAAGAAGCGCACCAGCATCCGCTGGTCACCGTCCTCTTTCGCTGCGCCTTCGGTGCATTGGCCTTGCTCGCATGGGGCTTGGCCACCGGGCGAATGAACGAGCTGCGGCTGCGCGGCAAGAGCTGGTGGATCGCTTGCGCGACGGGCTGCCTGATGGTCGTGAACTGGACGCTGTTCTTCGCGGCCATCCCGCGCATCTCGATTGCGGTGGCCACCATTGTTTTCCACATCCAGCCGGTGTGGATCATTCTCTTTGGCGCACTGGTCCTGCGCGAAGCCGTGTCGCCGCGCCAGTGGGCTGCCACCCTGGCCGCGCTGTGCGGGCTGGCGCTGACGACCGGCCTGGTCGGCGACATGGCATCGGTGGCCTCATGGGGCAGCGACTACGCGCTCGGCCTGCTCATGTGCCTGGGCGGCTCGCTGTGCTATGCCGCGGTGACCATCCTCGCCAATACGGAAAAAACCATCACGTCCTACGCGCTGGCCTGGTGGCAGTGCGTGACCGGGGTCGTCGTGCTGGCGTGGGTGCCTTTTGTGTTCGGCTGGCCGGATTCGGCCTCGGCCTGGGCGTGGCTCGCAGGACTGGGCGTGCTGCACACCGGCCTGGCCTACGCCATTCTTTTCGCGGGCATGGCCCGGCTTCCCCTTGGGAAAATCGCCGTTCTGCAGTTCGTGTACCCGCTGACCGCCGTGCTGGTGGACTGGGGCGTGTACGGCCGGACCTTGGATGCCGTCCAGGTTGCGGGCGTTGCCGTGATGGCCCTTGCGCTGTGGACGATCAAGAAACCGAAGCGCGATGCGGCTGGTTCGGCGCCGCATCAAAGCTCCATCCGATAGCCCACGCCATAGATCGACTTGATCCAGTCGTCCTCTCCCCCGGCCTCGACGAGCTTGCGGCGTAGGTTCTTGATGTGGCTGTCAACGGCGCGGTCGGTGACGGCACGCTGGTCGTCGTAGATGCGGTTGAGAAGCTGCTCGCGCGAATACACCCGCCCCTGCGATCCATACAACACGCCGAGCAGGCGAAACTCCCCGGGCGTGAGATCCAGCAAGCGGCCATTGAGGCTTGCGCGGTATGTTTCTGCATCGAGCGTCAGCACGGTTCCCGTCGGGGCGGCGTCGGGCCCCTGGCGATAGCGGCGCAACACGGCACCCACGCGCGCGATCACCTCGCGGGGGCTGAAAGGCTTGCAGACGTAGTCGTCGGCGCCGATCTCCAGGCCCAGCAGCCGATCGATCTCCTCGACACGCGCCGTGATCATGATCACCGGCACCGTGCTGTGGCGGCGCAGTTCGCGGCAGATGTCCATGCCGTCGCGGCCGGGCAGCATGAGGTCCAGCAGGACCAGGTCGGGCCGCTGCTCGTGGAAGGCGGGCATGGCCAGCGCGCCGTCGGCCACCCAATGGTGCGTATGGCCGGCGGTGCCGAGATAGTCGCCCAGCACGGCGGCCAGCCGGGGCTCGTCCTCGACGATCAGGATGTGTGCTTGCGGAGTGTTCATGGTGCGGCCAGCGGCAGTTCGATGTGGATGCGAAGTCCGCCCAGGGGCGATGGCTCGGCGGCGATCTTGCCATCGTGCGCCTCGACGATGTTGCGGCAGATCGCCAGGCCCAGGCCGCTGCCGCCGCTGGCGCGGTTGCGCGAGGCCTCCAGGCGGTAGAAGCGCTCGAACAGTTTTTCCAGCTTGTCTTCGGGCACCCCGGGGGCACTGTCTTCGATCGAAATGCTCGCCACTGCGTCACGGCGATGGCAGCGCAGCCGCACGATACCGCCCTTGTCCGTGTAGCGCAGCGAGTTCTCCAGCAGGTTTCCGAACAGCTGCTGCAGGCGCGCCTCGTCGCCGCTGATCGACAGCGGCGGCGGTGCGATCGACACCTCGAGCTGCAGGCCGGCCGCCTCGAAGCGCCGCTGCATGCCGCCCTGTGCGGCCTGCAGCACGGTCACGAGATCGAGCGGCGCGCGCCGGTAGGCCATCGCGCCGACGTCCGTCAACGACAGGTCGTGCAGGTCGTCGATCAGCTTGCCCAGCTGGCCGATCTCCTGGTTCATGGCCTCCAGCGTGGAGGCGCTCGGTGGCCGGATGCCGTCCTGGATGGCTTCCAGCTCCGCGCGCAGGACCGCGAGCGGCGTGCGCAATTCATGCGAGATGTCCGCCATGAAGGTGCGCCGCGCGCGCTCGGTGTGCTCCAGCGTCTGCGCGAGCTGGTTGAAGTCCCGCGCGAGCGTTCCCAATTCGTCGTTGGCGCCGACCTCCACGCGCGAGGCATAGTCGCCGGCCGCGAGCCTGTGGGTGGCACCGGCCATGCCGCGCACGCGCCCCAGCAACGCCCGCGCGAGCACGAAGGTCAGCAGGGCCGCCACGGCGAGCGAGGCCAGGACGATCATCCGAAGCGCTGCGAATTGCTGCTCGAGAAAGCGGGACTCGCCGCTTGCGAGCACCTTCTCGAAGGGCACCGTCGCGATCCAGCCCACGGTGCGGCCGTCCACCACCACGGGCAGGCGGATGGAATCGGCCGCCACCTGGGGGTTGCCGGCGACGTGCCGCAACTCGGCGTCCAGCACGCCCATGCGCAGGATCACGCCGGTCTGGTCGGAAGAGGTCAGCCGGGGCGGCGCGGCCGTGTCTGCGGTGCGCGACACCGCGAGGTCCATCCATGCCCTGAAGTCCGTGCGCAGGAAGTCCCAGTTGCCGTGCTTGCCGAAGCCCGCCGCGAGGCGCGGCACGATCTCTTCCATGCGCTCGTTGGCCTGCCCGTTCAGGTAGCCCAGGAAGCCACGCTCGAAGCTGATGCGCATGGCGACGCCCTGCACGACCAGCACCGCGGCGCAGGCCACCAGCACGGCGAGAAAGAGCTTGGCTGTGATGCCGACTCTCATGGAACGAGGCGGCCGATGGCGGACAGATGATGCATCCGGGTATTAGCGCCGCACTGGCCGACTAAATCAAGAATGGACCGGGGCCCGGCTGTGGCATCCATTGTTGCTCCACATTTCTTTCCGAGCATGGCGACCTTCGGATCACACCGACCTCTTCTTCTCCATGCCCATGACTCGCTTCGACTCCTCCTGTTCGCTCCGGATTCCCGTGTCTGCGGCGGCGCTGGCCATCGTGCTCGCGCTGACCGCCTGTTCGCGACAACAGCCACCGTTCGCGATGCCGCAGGCCGAAGTCACCGCCATCACCGTCAAGCCCGAATCCCTTGCGATCGACAGCGAATTGCCGGGCCGCACCAGTGCCTACCAGAGCTCCGACGTGCGCCCGCAAGTGGGTGGCATCCTGCGCAAGCGCCTGTTCAGCGAAGGCGCGGACGTGAAAGCCGGCCAGGTTCTCTACGAGATCGATCCCGCAACCTACCAGGCTGCCTACGACACGGCCAGCGGCGACCTGGCGAAAGCCGAGGCATCGGTCATCTCGGCGCGCCCCAAGGCCGAGCGCTACCGCAGCCTGGTGGCACTGGATGCCGTCAGCAAGCAGTCCGGCGACGAGGCCCTGGCGGCCCTGCGCGAGGCGCAGGCTTCCGTGATCGCGGCGAAGGCCTCGCTGCAAAGCGCGAAGATCAACCTGAACTACACGCGGATCGCCGCGCCGATCTCGGGCCGCATCGGCACCTCCACGTCCACACCGGGCGCGCTGGTCACCGCCGACCAGAGCGCGGCGCTGGCAACCATCAACCAGCTCGACCCGATCCTCGTCGACGTGACGCAGTCCAGCGCGCAGCTGCTGCAGCTGCGCCGGCAGCTGGACGCCGGTGCGCTGAAAGCCGTCGCCGGCAAGGCGCAGGTGCGCATCGTGCTGGAGGACGGCAGCACCTATGCGCATGCCGGCACGCTGGAGTTCGTCGGCGCTTCGGTCGACAAGACCACGGGCAACGTGCAGCTGCGCGCGATCGTTCCCAACCCCGGGAAGCTCCTGCTGCCGGGCATGTACGTGAAGGCCGTCCTGTCGATGGCGACCAACGAGCAGGCCCTGCTGATTCCGCAGCAGAGCGTGTCGCGCAATGCCAAGGGTGAGGCCGTCGCGCTGGTGGTCGGCGAGGACGCGAAGGTGCAGCAGCGCGTGGTGGAGCTCGGCCAGGCGGTGGGCGACCGGTGGTCGGTTCGCTCCGGGCTGAAGGCCGGCGAAAAGGTGGTGGTCGAGGGCGGCCAGAAGGTGAAGGCCGGCGACAGCGTCAAGGTGGCCGACAGCCGCGCGGCGCAGCAGACAGCGATCCCCCCCAACGCGGCTGCGCCCTCCGGCAAGCCGCCGGCGAACTGAGGAGAACGACCATGGCTCGCTTCTTCATCGACCGTCCCATCTTTGCGTGGGTGATCGCCATCGTCATCACCCTGGCCGGCGCCATCTCGATCTTCAATCTGTCGCTGGAGCAGTACCCCGACATCGCGCCGCCGACGATCTCCGTCAATGCGACCTACACGGGCGCTTCGGCCGAAACGGTGCAGAACTCGGTCACGCAGATCATCGAGCAGCAGATGACCGGCCTGGACAATCTGCTGTACATGTCTTCGAGCAGCAGCTCGGCGGGCACCGCCTCCCTGACGCTGACCTTCAAGTCGGGAACCGATGCGGACACGGCGCAGGTCCAGGTGCAGAACAAGGTCGCGCAGGCGGAGTCCATGCTGCCAGAAGCGGTGAAGAGCCAGGGCGTGACGGTGAGGAAGTCCGGCAGCGGCAGCATGTTCATGGTGCTGGCGTTCACCTCGGAAGACGGCAGCATGAGCGCCACCGACATTGCCGACTACATGGTGTCCACGCTGAAGGATCCCATCAGCCGCGTCAACGGCGTCGGCAATGCCAACGTCTTCGGCTCCCAGTACTCGATGCGCATCTGGCTGGATCCGGAAAAGCTGCACGCCTACGCGCTGATGCCCTCGGACATCACGAGCGCCATCTCCGCGCAGAACGCGGACGTCTCGTCCGGGGCGCTCGGCGACCTCCCGGCGGTCGACGGCCAGCAGCTCAATGCCACGGTCACGTCGCGCAGCAAGCTCAAGAGCGTCGACCAGTTCGAAGCGATCGTGCTCAAGTCCGATACGAGCGGCGCCACCGTCTACCTGCGCGACGTGGCGCGCGTGGAGCTCGGCTCGGAGAACTATTCGTCCGCCGCCAAGTTCAACGGCAAACCGGCGGCAGGCATGGGCCTGCAGCTGGCCACGGGCGCCAATGCGCTGAACGTGGCCAAGGCGGTCGAAGCCAGGCTGGGCGAGCTTCAGCCGTATTTCCCCGCCGGCCTGCGCTACAAGGTGGCCTACGACACCACGCCCTTCGTGCGCATCTCGATCCAGGAAGTCGTCCAGACCCTGCTCGAGGCCATCGTGCTCGTGGTGCTGATCATGTATCTGTTCCTGCAGAACTGGCGCGCGACGCTGGTGCCGGTCATTGCCGTGCCGGTGGTGCTGATGGGCACCTTCGGCGTGCTGTCGCTGCTCGGATATTCGATCAACACGCTGACCATGTTCGGCATGGTGCTGGCCATCGGCCTCCTGGTGGACGATGCCATCGTCGTGGTGGAGAACGTCGAGCGGATGATGTCCGAGGAAGGGCTGTCGCCGCGGGAGGCCACGCGCAAGTCGATGGGGCAGATCACCGGCGCGCTGGTGGGCATTGCACTGGTGCTGACCGCGGTGTTCGTGCCGATGGCCTTCTTCGGCGGCGCAACGGGGAAGATCTATCGCCAGTTCTCGGTCACCATCGCGGCGTCGATGATCCTTTCGGTGATTGTCGCGCTGACCCTGAGCCCGGCACTGTGCGCCACGCTGCTCAAGCCCGTCGAGAAGGGCGGCCATGCGTCCGATCGCGGGCCGCTGGGCCGCTTCTTCGCGTGGTTCAACAACCGCTTCGATCGCGGGGCCGAGCGCTACCGGCACGGCGTGTCGCAGGTGCTGGGGCGCCGCAAGCTCGGCGGCCTCGCCTACCTTGTCGCGGTCGCCGTGATGGGACTGTTGTTCTGGCTCTTGCCTACTTCCTTCCTGCCGGAGGAAGACCAGGGCATGCTGATGGTGATGTACAGCGCACCGCCCGGTGCCACGCAGCAGCGCACGCTGCAGTCGATGGACAAGGTGACGGAGTTCGTGCTCCAGCAGCCGGAGGTCGAGGGCATCTTCGCGGTGGCCGGCTTCAGCTTCGCGGGCAGCAGCCAGAACGCCGGCATGGGCTTCATCAAGCTCAAGGACTGGAGCCAGCGCAGCGCCTCCGCGCAGCAGGTTGCCATGCGGATCACGGGGGCGATGATGGGGTCCATGCGCGATGCGCAGGTCTTTGCCATGACACCGCCGGCGATCAGCAGCCTGGGCACGAGTTCCGGCTTCACGCTGCAGTTGCAGGATCTGGCGGGCCGCGGCCACGAGGCCCTGGCCGAGTCCCGCCGCGAGCTCCTCGCGCGAGCCGCCAGCAACCCGAAGCTCAGCGCCGTGCGCTACAACAGCCTGGAAGACGCGACCACCTTCCAGGTCTCGATGGACGACCGGAAGGCCGGTGCATTCGGCCTTTCCGCATCCGACATCAACAGCACGCTGTCGACCATCATGGGCGGCAGCTACGTCAACGATTTTCTCAATGGCGGCCGCGTGAAGAAGGTCTATGTGCAGGGCGAGGCATCCGCACGCATGCTGCCGCAGGACATCGAGCGATGGCACGTGCGCAACGCCAGCGGCGACATGGTGTCGTTCTCGAGCTTCTCGAGCTTCTCGAGCAGCCGGTGGGGCGTTGCGCCGCAGGTGCTGCGGCGCTTCAACGGCGCCGAGTCGATGGAAATCACCGGCAGCGCCGCAAGCGGCGTGAGCTCCGGCGAAGCCATGGCGGAGATCGCCAGCCTGGTCAAGCAGCTTCCGGGCGGCTTCGGCTCTTCGTGGTCGGACATGTCCTATCAGGAGCAGGCCGCCGGATCCCAGACCTGGCTGCTCTATGCCGCGTCGCTGGTGTTCGTGTTCCTCTGCCTGGCTGCGCTGTACGAAAGCTGGTCCATCCCGATCTCGGTGATGCTCGCGGTGCCGGTGGGCATCGTCGGCGCATTGCTGGCGACCTGGCTGCGCGGGCTCTCGAACGACATCTACTTTCAGGTCGGCCTGCTGGCCACCATGGGGCTGGCTGCAAAGAACGGCATCCTGATCGTCGAGTTCGCGAAGGAACTGGAAGCCAAGGGCGTCTCCCTGGTGGAGGCCACCCTGCAGGCGGCGCGCCTGCGGCTGCGCCCGATCCTGATGACCTCGCTGGCCTTCATGCTCGGCGTGCTGCCGATGGTGATCGGCAGCGGCGCCGGCTCGGGCGGGCGCCATTCGCTGGGCACCGGCGTGCTCGGCGGCACGCTGTTTTCCACCGCCTTCGGCATCTTCTTCGTCCCGCTGTTCTACGTGGCCGTGCGTTCGCTCTTCCCGGGGCGCCGCGATGCCGCGGCACGTGCCCAGGAGGTGGAAGCATGAAGCACCTCGCCCTGCCCTCCCTGCTGGCGACCGCGCTGCTGCTCGGTGGTTGCATCAGCATGGCACCCGACTACCGGCAGCCCGAGGCCCCCGTGGCCACGCAATGGCGCGACGCACCGGCCGCACAAGTGGCCACCGCCGACGCGGCCACCGCGAACACGCCGGTCGCCGAGACTCCCTGGCAAGACTTCTTCCAGGACGAGCGCCTGCGCCGGGTGATCGCATTGGCGCTGGAAAACAACCGTGACCTGCGTATTGCCATGCTCCACATCGAGAAGGCGCGCGCGCAGTACCGCATCCAGCGGGCGGACCTGTTTCCCGCGATCACCGCCGGTGGCAGCCAGAGCGCCAGCCGGACGCCGTCGTCGGTCAGTTCGAGCACAAGCACGAGCTCCAGCAGCAGCTCGGCCAGCGCGGTCGTCAGCCGCCAGCACAGTGCCGACGTCGGGTTCAGCAGCTACGAGCTCGACCTGTTCGGGCGCATCCGCAGCCTGACGGACGAGGCCCTGCAGACCTTCCTGGCCACTGCGGAAACCCAGCGGAGCACGCGCCTGAGCCTGGTGGCGGAAGTGGCGGGCGACTGGCTGACGCTGGCGGCGGACCGGCAGCGGCTCGCCCTGGCGCGCCAGACCCTGGAGAGCCAGCGCGAATCGCTGCGGCTGACCGAGCACCTGCACGCGCAGGGCACGGCGTCCGGCCTGGACCTGGCGCAGATCCAGTCCAGTGTGGAAAGTGCCAGGGCCGATGTCGCCAGCTACGCCGCGCAGGTGCAGCAGGACCGCAACGCCCTGGAGCTGATCGTCGGCGCGGCGGTACCCGAAGAGATGCTGCCGCCGGAAGAAGCCCTGAAGGCATCCGTGCTGCTGGCGCAGATCCCCGCCGACATGTCCTCCTCGGTGCTGCTGCAGCGCCCCGACGTGCTGTCCGCGGAGCGCTCGCTGAAGGCCGCCAACGCGGACATCGGTGCGGCCCGCGCGGCGTTCTTTCCGACCATCTCGCTGACGGCATCGACCGGCTTCAGCAGCAGCCAGCTCGCGGGCCTGTTCGGCAGCGGCAACCGCAGCTGGTCGTTCGCGCCCAGCATCAGTGTGCCGATCTTCAATGCCGGCAGCCTGCGCGCTTCGCTCAAGGTGTCGGAGGTCGAACGCGACGTCGCGGTGGCCACCTACGAGAAGACCATCCAGACGGCATTCAAGGAGACAGCCGATGCCCTGGCCGTTCGCGCCACGCTGCAGGAACGCCTGGATGCGCAGCAGGCACTGGTGGAGGCGACGGCGCGCAGCTACAGGCTGTCCACGGCGCGCTATCGCAGTGGCGTCGACAGCTACCTCGACGCGCTGGATTCGCAGCGAAGCCTCTATACGGCGCAGCAGAACCTGATCTCGCTTCGGCTCACGGAGAGCAGCAATCGTGTCACGCTCTACAAGGTCCTTGGAGGCCTTGCAGACGGGAGAAGCTGAATGATCGAGGCGATCAGGAATCGCGGGTCTTCGGGGGGCGGCCCGAAGCTCACATCAATCGCAGTCCCCGCGCGAACCGCATCGAGGTCTTCACGAACTTGGGCGCATCGCTCATCTTTGCGATTTCGGCGAGACCCTCCTCGGTGATGCGCTTCACCGTCGCTATGCGCGACGCAGCATCCGGGCCGGTCGGCCTCACGGGTGCGAAATCGGCCTCGATCAAACCCGTGGCCACGAGCACCGAGACGAGACGGACTTCCTCCGCAAGGGCGACTCGGACAGGCAGCGGGATGTGCTGCAGCCTCAGCAGGAACAAGAGCGGCATTCAATCCTCCGATTGCCGGCGCTTGTTCAATCCAAAAATGCCGGCTTTTTTGGTCTGAGGAATGTAGCCGTATGTACTTCTTGTTGCACCTGGCCACTCGGCATAGCTCGCGCGAGCCTACCTGGGCATCACGATGTCGCGCCTCAAGCTCCAGATGCAGGCCCCAAGGCGAAGCAGCTCCTCGACCCTGCGGTCGTAGAACGCGCTTTCCGCATCCTCCTGGGCGATGAGTGTGGCGATGTGGTCGAGGGCATCGGCGGGCGTAAAGCCGAGGCCGGTGCGCGCCATTTCGATCACGGTCACCAGCGCCTTTGTCTTCTCCATGGTGGGATGATGCCCATGAAACCCGGCAAGAACAATACAGGGTTTCATTTTAATGATTATTTCTTATAACCAGTTGCATCCGCGGGGCGACGAAGCGAACGTTCAGGGCAGGAGTTCGAACTTGAGATCGGCCAGCGGCATGACCTTTTCTTCGCGCACCATCTTGTATTCGGTGTTCGGGCCGAGCCACTTTGCCCAGATCCTGTCGAGTTCGCCCGACTTCTCCAGCGCGTAGAGCGCGCCGTTCACCTTGGCCAGCAGTGCCGGCTCGTCCTTCTTCATGCCGACGCCGATGGGCTGCAGCACCATGGGCTCCTTGATCATTTTGAGCGCCACGCCCTCGGTCTTCGATTGGTTGACCAGCTTGGTGATGGTCATCGTGTTCGCCACCATGCCGACCGACTTGTTCTGCTGCACCGCCATGAAGGCCGATCCCGTGTCCTGGAAGGTCACCGGCTCCGAGCCGTTCATCTTGATCGACAGCTCCGAGGTCGAGCCTTTGGTCGAGCTCAGGCGCTTGCCCTTGAAGTCGGCCTTGGCGGTCCCGGGGTCGGAGGCTTTCACCGCCAGCATTTCCTTGGCCACGTAGTACGGGTCGCTGAACTGGATCTGCTCGCCGCGGCTCTTGGTGTACGCGAGGTTGGCGACGGTCACGTCGACGCGCCCGAGCTTGACCTCGGGCACGCGCGCCTCCACCGACAGCGGCGTGACCTTGGCCGCGAGGCCGAGTTCCTTGGCCAGCGCATGGCACAGGTCGACATCGTGGCCCACCATCTCGCGCGTCTTCGGATCGGGGGCGGCGAACGGCGGCACGTCGGCGAAGGTGCCGCAGCGCAGTTCCTTGCGCTGGCTGATGTCGCTCCATTGGTCGGCTTGCGCCAGGAAAGGCGCGGCGCAGAGGCAGGCGCCGATGGCGGCAAGACGGAAAGTGGTTCTGTTCGACATGCTGGACTCCTGAAGAAATTCGAAGGAAATGAAGAAAACGAAGCTCAGTGCGCGCGCAAATCCGACAGGAAGCGCTGCGCGCGCGGATGCTGCGGACTGCTGAAAAAGGTCTCGGGGTCGGCCTTCTCGAGAATGCGGCCGGCGTCCATGAACCAGACGCGGTCGGCCACCTCGCGGGCGAAGTTCATCTCGTGCGTGACGCACATCATGGTCATGCCGTCGCTGGCGAGGCTGCGCATCACCGACAGCACCTCGCCCACCATCTCGGGGTCGAGCGCGCTGGTGGGCTCGTCGAACAGCATTGCGGGCGGCTCCATGGCGAGCGCGCGGGCAATGGCCACGCGCTGCTGCTGCCCGCCCGAGAGCTGGGCCGGGTAGGCGCCGGCCTTGTTCGACAGGCCCACGCGCTCGAGCAGCTGCGCCGCCCTCGCCTTCGCGTCGGTCCGCTTCACGCCCAGCACCCGCACGGGCGACAGCATGATGTTCTCCAGCACCGAGAGATGCGGAAACAGGTTGAAGCTCTGGAACACGAAACCGATGCGGCTGCGCAGCTTGTTGAGTGCCGCGCTGCTCATGGGCGCGTGAATGTCGTGGCCGTCGAACAGCAGCTGCCCCGACTTCACTTCCTCCAGCCGGTTGACGGTGCGGATCAGCGTGGACTTGCCGGAGCCCGAAGGCCCGCAGACCACCACCACTTCGCCCTTCTTCACCTCGGCGTTGACGTCGGCGAGCGCCTGGTAGTCGCCATACCACTTGTTGATGTTGGAGAACAGGATCATGGTGTCATCCCCTGCGGGGTGCAAAACGGGGTTCATGGGTCTGTCTCCTTGTTTTCCTGCGGGTGGCCGTCTTGCGCGGCCTCACGGATTCACCACCACCGGCGGGGGCAGCGAAACACCGTCTTCGGATGTCTTCACAGAGGCGGAGCCGAGCCGCTTGTGGGCCACGCGCCGCTCCAGCCACTGCGCCAGCTGCGTCAGGCTGAAGCAGACGGCGTAGTACGTCATGGCCAGGATGAAGAACACCTGGAACGGCTTGGTCAGCAGCTGGTTGTTGATCTGGCTGGCCGCGAAGGTCAGCTCCTGCACGTTGATCACGTAGCCCAGCGTGGTCTCCTTGATGGTGGAGATGAATTGGCTCAGCATGCTCGGCAGCATGTTGAAGAGCGCCTGCGGCAGGATCACGAACCACATCGTGCCGAGGTGGCTGTGGCCGAGCGCGCGCGCCGCCTCGGTCTGGCCTTTGGGCAGGGCCTGGATGCCGGCGCGCACCACCTCCGACAGGTAGGCGCCTTCGTAGATCACCAGCGTGCACAGCATGGTGGTGAAGCCCGACACGTCCCGCCCGATCAGGATCGGCACCAGGAAGTAGACCCACAGGATCACCATCAGCAGCGGCACGCCGCGCACCACGTAGACCAGCACCGTGGCGGGCCAGCGCAGCAGCCGCCAGGGCGACAGCCGCGCCAGCGCCAGCAGCACCGACAGCGGAAACGCCAGCACGATGCCCAGCACCGACAGGATCAGCGTGGCGACGATGCCGCCGAGCGGCCCGCTGGGGTACTGGCCGACGAGCAGCAGCAGCCAGTTGTCGCGAAGGATTTCGTAGACGCTGAACATGGCTTCTTCTTACCTCGCTCCGACGATGCGGTAGCGCCGCGACAGCCAGCCGCCCACGGCCATGATGAGCAGCGAGCACACGAGATACAGCACCGTCGCCATGCTGTAGGCCTCGAAGGTGCGAAAGCTCCGGCTCTCGATCTCCTTCACCGCATGGGTCAGCTCGGCCACGCCGATGGCCATGGCCAGGCTGCTGTTCTTGAACAGCGACACGCTGTGGTTCACCAGTGCCGGCACCGCGTTGCGGATGGCCTGCGGCAGCATGACGTGGCGCATCGAGCCGATGTAGCCATGGCCGAGCGCGCGCGCGGCCTCGGCCTGGCCGGCCGGGATGGAGCGAAGGCCCGAGCGCATGTCCTCGCTGAAGTAGGCGGCCTGGCAGAGCCCGAGCGCGACGATCGAGAGAATCGTCTCGGCGTTGTGCGCCGACAGCCAGCCCTGCAGTGCATCGGGCAGCAGGCTGAAGATGCCGAAGTACCAGAGCATGAGCTGCACCAGCGTCGGCACGTTGCGGTGGTAGGAGACATAGCCGGCCACCACGCGTTCGGCCAGTCGGCTCGGGGTGAGGCGCACGACCAGCAGCACGACCGCCATGGCCATCGCGAGCAGCCAGGAACCGGCCGCGATCTTCAGCGTCTCCTGCAGGCCGTGCCAGAGCATCGCACCGAACTCCGGCTTCAGCAGGATCGCCAGCAGGTCGAAGTCCTTCATGCGGTGTTCCTTTGCTTCGGCTTCCGAGGGTGGCGCCGCTCAGGCCTGCGGCGCTTCCGGCCGCGCGGTCGAGAGCCCGCCGGGCACCTGCAGCGTGGGCGTGATTTCCATGTGGCCCACGTTGACCGCAATGGGCGCCGCAATCGCGAAGGCGATGGCGTTGGCGATGTCCTCGGCCTGTGGCAGCTCGTAGCCTTCGACGAAGCGCTTGTGGGTCTCTTCGGAGTCGCCGTGCACGTGCGCGAAGATGTCGGTGGCCACCCGCCCCGGGCAGATCTCGGTCACGCGCACGCGCTTGCCGAAGACGTCGATGCGCAGCTGGCGCGACAGCATGCTCACCGCCGCCTTGGTTGCGTGGTAGGTGCTGTTGCCGCCGAAGTTGTAGGCCGCGGCAATGGAGCTGATGTTGACCACGTGGCCCCGGTCGCGCGCGGCCATGCCGGGCACCACGAGCCGGCACAGGTGCAGCACGGCGCGCAGGTTCACGTCGACCAGCAGGTCGATGCCCTCGGCGTCGGCCTTGAGGATGGAGCCGGGGCGGTCCACGCCGGCGTTGTTGACCAGCACGTCGAACGCCACCTCCTGCGTGAGGCGGGTGATGCCGGCGAGGTCGCTCACGTCGATGGCGTGCGGGATGCAGCCGGTGCGCGCGGCCAGCTCGGCCAGCTTGTCGGCGCTGCGTGCCAGCGCATGGACCTTCAGGCCTTCCTTGCAGAGGCGCTCGACGACGGCAGCGCCGATGCCCGAGGAGGCTCCCGTCACCAGCGCGGTCTTGTAGTCAGAGAAGGGCATCTTTGTTTCTTTCGTGGAACTGGAGATCACTGCTTCGAATTCACTGTATCGAGCGCTTCTTCGCGGCGCCAAGACGGATTGGCTGTGGAGCGATAAGCCGGCCTTATGTTGCCCTGTGTTCGTGCATGCGACCTAGGGTAAGCACCATGTCCGGGCTCCGGGCCTGCTAGGCCGACTGCTTCGAAATGGGCACCACGCGCCCCGCCTGCTCGACCACGCCGCGCACGGCGCGGGCCAGCTCCACCGCACCGGGCGTGTCGCCGTGCAGCAGGATCGAATGTGCGCGCATCGGGATCTTCCTGCCGCTGTAGCTGGTGACCGTGCCCTCCTCCAGCAGCTGGCGCACGCGCGCCAGCACC
The DNA here is from genome assembly GCF_000463015.1 of Variovorax paradoxus B4. Taxonomy (NCBI): domain Bacteria; kingdom Pseudomonadati; phylum Pseudomonadota; class Betaproteobacteria; order Burkholderiales; family Comamonadaceae; genus Variovorax; species Variovorax paradoxus. The sequence goes on from NC_022234.1 coordinate 755,221, forward strand.
GCGCCCTGGTCGTGGATCACCGAACCGGGCAGCTTGCGCGGCACCAGCAGGCCGTCGTCGTCGCAGGCGCGGTCGGCCAGGAAGGTGGTGCGCACGCGCAGGCCGCAGCGCGCGGCCGCGTCCTCGATGGCGCGGCTGGCGGAAGAGCTGACGATGAGCATCGGATCGAAATCCGCCACCGCGCGGACCAGCGGCTCGGCGAGCGCGGCGTCGGCCGCGGCCATGTTGCCGAGCGCGCCGTGAAAGCTCATGTGCGTCATGCGGTGGCCGGCCGTGCGCGCCATGCCGTCCAGCGCGCTCAGCTGGTAGAGGACGTAGGCGACGAGTTCCTTCGGCTCGATCTGCATCGGCCGGCGGCCGAACCCGAGCAGGTCGGGAAAGCCCACGTGCGCCCCCACATCGACGCCTCGCGCGCGCGCCATGCGCACGGTGCGGTCCATGATGACCGGATCGCCCGCATGGAAGCCGCAGGCCACGTTGGCGGAAGAAACGATGTCGAGCAGCGCCTCGTCCTCGCCCATGCGCCAGGGGCCGAAGCCTTCGCCGAGGTCTGCGTTCAGGTCGATGTCCATGGGAGTCCTTCGCTCGTTCGTCAGAGGGGATGCACGCCGACCAGCGGCGTGCCGAAGCCGACCGCGAGGCCGTCGGCCGCGTGGACGCCGTCGACGATGCCGGCCTGCGGCGCGGTCACGGGCAGCAGCAGTGGGCCGATCTTCAGCAGGCCGACGGTCTGGCCGGCCTCCACGTGCTCGCCGATGCGCACCAGCGGCGCGGCGGCCAGCGGATGGCTGTGCAGGAACACGCCGACCGAGGGGGCGTGGATTACCAGGAGTTCGGGCTCGGCTTCTTCATCCGGCAGTTCGATGATTTCGTCACCCTGCCGGCCGAGGCGCAGGGTGCCTTCCGGCGTGCGCAGTTCGAGCAGGCCGATGTCGGTGCCGGCCAGCCAGGCGGCCAGCTGCGGGGTACGCAGTGCGATGTCCTGCATGTCAGTTTTTCTCGGGGCGCTTTTGTTCGGGGCGCGTGCACAGGCCACCGGGTACTCCCCTCCGCGAATGTCCCCCGGGGGCTGCGCCCCCTCCTCCTTGATTTCGCTGCGGGGAGCACCCGATGCCCTGTGCACGGTGGGCGCGGCTGCGGTGCTGGCCGATCAACGACCGCTGCGCATGACGATCACGTCGATGGGGTGCCTTGCGCAGCGAAATCAAGGAGGAGCCCGAAGGGCGGGGGACATTCGCGGAGCAAGGGACCCCGTCGGCGGGAGCGCGCCCCGAACAAACCACCTCACGGACAACAAGAAGAATCGGAAGGAGAGGTTTCATCTCAATGCCTTCCTGTGGCCACAGGCGCACCGCGGTGCAGTTCCACCATGCGCGCCACCTTGTCGAGCCATGCGCGCACTTCGTCGAACGCGGCCAGCGCTTCGTCCCAGGTGGTTTCGATGAAACGCACGCGGCTGCCGATCGGCGCCTGGCCGAGGCGCCACATGTCGGCCTCGATCACCGTGCCGAGCTTGGGGTAGCCGCCCGAGGGCTGGGCATCGCGCATCTGGATGATCGGCTGCCCGCTGTGCGGCACCTGGATCACGCCGGGCACGATGCCGTGCGAGCGCAGCTCCATCGGCGCGATGGGGCGCAGCGCCTCGCCTTCGAGGCGGTAGCCGTAGCGGTCGCTCTGCGAGGTGATCTTCCATTCGCCGGCCCAGAAGGCGTCACGCGACGCCGCCTCGAACGCCATGTACTCGGCCGCGGGCAGGACGCGCACGGCCGCCACGCCGCCCTGCTGCAGCGGCAATGCGAGCGCGGGCGGCACGAGGCCGAAACCGGTCTTGCACGCAGTGCGCGCACCGGCGGCACGCAGCACGTCGCCCCGGCGCAGCGCACGCCCTTCATGGCCGCCGAAAGCACCGCGCAGCTGCGTGCTGCGCGAGCCCAGCACCTCGGGCACGTCGACCCCGCCGGCCAGGCACAGCATGGCGCGGCTGCCGCGCTGCGCGCCGCCCTGCGGCAGGCCCAGCGTCAGCACCTGCCCGGCCCGCGCCTGGTGAACCCACCAGGGCAGCAGCGGCTGGTCGTCCAGCCGGGCCGCGCAATCGGCGCCGGTCAGCGCGAAGGCGCAGTCCTCGCCGAAGCGCACCTTGAAGGGAAACACCGGCACTTCGACGGCGGCCGCGTCGAGCGCATTGCCCAGCAGCAGGTTGCCGGCCGCGAGCGCCAGGTTGTCCATGGCGCCCGAAGTGCCGACGCCCCAGCGCAGGCTGCCGGTGCGCCCCAGGTCCTGCACGGTGGCGAGCGCGGCCGAGGAAAGTACTTCGATCATTGGACGATGCCCTCCACGCGGAAACGGATCATGTCGCCCGGCTGCAGCGCCGCGGGCGGGTCCTGCGCGGGATCGAAGAAGGACATCGAGGTGCTGCCGATGGTGTTCCAGCCGCTGGGCCCGGCCGAGGCCGACACGCCGGTCTGCGCGCCGCCGATCGACACCGCGCCGCCCGGAATGCTCAGCACCGGCACCCTGCGGCGCGGCGTGGCGATGCGCGCGTCCATGCCGCCCAGGTAGCAGTAGCCCGGATGGCTGCCGAGCGCATACACCGGGTAGAGCGGCGCGCTGTGCAGCTCGACGATCCGCTCGACGCTCAGGCCGGTGTGTGCTACCACGTCGGCCATGTGCGGGCCGCCCGCACCGCCGTAGACCACGGGCAGCTCGACCACCCGGCCTTCCCGCGGCAGCGCGACGGCCGCGTCCCACGCATCGCGCAGGCGCGCCTCCAGGGCTTCGAGCGCACCGAGGCCGCGCGGCGGGCGCAGGAAGGTCAGCATCAGGTTGTTCATGCCCGGCACGGCTTCGCGGATCTCCGGCCAGGCCTGGGTCTCGTGCGCCAGCGCCCAGATGCGCTGCTGCGAGTTGAGGTTCATCTCGCCGGGCGCCTCGAAGAGCAGCGCGGTCGTGCCCAGCAGGCTGATCGATGGACGCTGCGCGATCATGCCGCGCTCCTTTGCTGCAGCCAGCGCTCGAGGTGGTGGATGTCCACGCCGCCGGCGGCAAAGCCTTCGTCGCGCAGCAGGTCGCGGTGCAGGGGCACGTTGGTCGCGATGCCGTCGATGCGCATCTCTGCGAGCGCGAGGCGCATGCGCTCGAGTGCATCGGTGCGCGTGCTGCCGTGCACGATCAGCTTGGCGATCATCGAGTCGTAGTAAGGCGGCACGCGGTAGCCGGCGTTGGCGTGCGAATCGACGCGCACGCCGAAGCCGCCCGGCACCTGCCAGCCGGTGATGCGCCCCGGCGAAGGCGCGAAGGTGTCGGGGTTCTCGGCGTTGATGCGGCACTCGATCGCATGGCCCTGGCATCGCACCTCGCGCTGCGCCAGCGACAGGCGTTCGCCGCGTGCCATGCGCAGCTGCTGCTGCACGATGTCGATGCCGGTGGTCATCTCGGTCACCGGGTGCTCGACCTGCAGGCGGGTGTTCATCTCGATGAAATAGAAGGCCCCCTTCTCGTAGAGGAACTCGAAGGTGCCGACGCCGCAGTAGCCGATCTGCCGGCAGGCGGCCGCGCAGCGCTCGCCCACCTCGGCCATCAGCGCGTCGTCGATGCCGGGCGCGGGCGCTTCCTCGATCACCTTCTGGTGGCGGCGCTGCAGCGAGCAGTCGCGGCTGCCCAGCCAGACGGCGTTGCCGTGGCTGTCGGCCAGCACCTGGATCTCGACGTGGCGCGGATGCAGCAGGAACTTCTCGATGTAGACCTCGGAGTTGCCGAAGGCCTGGCGGGCTTCCTCGCGCGTGAGCGCCATCGCATCGAGCAGCGCCGCTTCGTCCTGCACCACGCGCATGCCGCGCCCGCCGCCACCGCCCGCGGCCTTGACGATCACCGGGTAGCCGATCTCGCGCGCGATGGCCTGCACGGCGGCCGGGTCTTGCGGCAGGCCTTCGTCGGGCCCCGGCACGCAGGGCACGCCGGCCCTGCGCATCGCGCGCTTGGCCGAGACCTTGTCCCCCATGGTGCGGATGCAGGCCGCACTGGGACCGATGAAGACCAGGCCGGCCTGCTCCACGCGCGCGGCAAAGCCCGCGTTCTCCGACAGGAAGCCGTAGCCCGGGTGGATGGCCTGCGCGCCGCTGACTTCGGCGGCAAACAGGAGGGCGGAGGGGTTCAGGTAGCTCTGCCCCGGCGCCGACGGCCCGATGCACAGCGCCTGGTCGGCCTGTGCGACATAGCTGGCTTCGCCGTCGGCCTCGGAATGCGCGACCACGGTCCTGAGGCCCAGGCCGCGGCAGGCGCGCAGGATGCGCAGGGCGATCTCGCCGCGGTTGGCAATGAGGACGGTATCGAACATGGCCCGGATTTCCTCAACCGAAGCGGAACAGGGGCTCGCCTGCTTCCACTTCCTGGCCCGAACGCACCAGCACGGCCTGCACGGTGGCGGCAGCGTCGGCGCGGACTTCGTTGAACATCTTCATGGCCTCGATCACGCAGAGCATCTGGCCGGCCTCGACGGCCTGCCCCGGCTGCACGAAGGGCGGTTCGCCCGGCGCGGACTGCAGGTGCACCACGCCGTAGAGCGGTGCGAGGCATTCGGCCGCGGCGGCCGGCGGCGGCGCCGGTCCCGTGGGCACTGCGGCGCTCGCCTTCCGCGCAGCCGCCGGGCGCCGCGCGGCGGGCACGGCCGCCAGCGCCGATTGCTTCACCAGCCGCAGCGTGCTGCCGTCTTCGCTGTACTCCAGCTCCGCGAGGTCCGAGGCCGCGAGTGCGTCGATGAGCGTCTTGATCTGTTCCTGCTTCATGCCGGGCCTGCCTGTGGCGACAGAACATCCTTGGTGGCCGACGCATTCCGCGAACGCGTGACGGCAGGCATGAAAGGTAACGGCCCGCGGGCACAAAGCCCAAGACGGAATGGCTGTGCCGGGATAAGGCCGGCTTATGACGGTGCGCTACGACAGCGCGGCCAGTTCGGGTTCGGGCGTGGCCGCGAAGGTGCCGGCGAGGTCGACCACGAGTTCGAGCAGGATGCTCTTCACCGCCTGCGCCGGCTCCGAGAGCGGCAGGTGGTCGGACTGGCACAGCGCCAGCGGGGCCTCGATGACCGGATCGACGATCTGGAACTGCCAGGCCCCGCAGGACGCCACCACTTCGCGCGCCATCGATGCCGGCAGGATGGTGGCGCCCAGCCCGTCGGCGATGGCTGCGGTCAGCGTGAAGGCCGATTCGATCTCGGCCACCACGCGCGGCACCATGCCCGCGCGCACGAAGGCCGCGTCGACCAGCTTGCGCACCACGTTGTAGGGGCGCGGCAGGAAGAGCTCGATGTCGCGCAGGTCGGCCAGCTTCACCGGCTGCGCGGGCGCCGGCATGGCACGCGGCCCGACCAGGAACAGCGGCTCCTTGAGCAGCGGCAGGAAGCTCAGGCCGTGGATCGCCTTGTCGCCGTAAAGCACGGCCAGGTCCATGCGGCCGTTCATGATGAGCTCGCTCAGCGTGGTGCCGTAGTTCTCGTTCAGGTAGAGCAGGATGCCGGGGTGGCGCGCACGCACGGTGCGCAAGAGCGGCAGCGAGAGCGCGGAAGCCGCCGTGCCGGGCGCTAGCCCCACCGACACCTGGCCCGACAGCCCTTCGCCGGCCGCTTCCATGTCCACGCGGGCCTGCTCGCACTGGCGCAGGATGATCTGCGCATGCCGGTACAGCACCTTGCCGGCCTCGGTGGGCGTGACGCCGCGCTTGGTGCGCACGAGCAGCTGCTGGCGCACCTCGCCCTCGAGCGTGGCCAGTTGCTGGCTCAGCGCCGGCTGGGCGATGAAAAGGACCTCGGCCGCCTGCGTCAGGCTGCCGATGTCCACGATCTTCACGAAATATTTGAGGCGTCGCAAGTTCACGCCATGTCCCCAAGCAAAAGCCGAGCCTAGCACCGCCCCCGCGCAGCGGCCATCGGGAGCCACCATAAGCTGCGCCTATCCGGCCAGAGCGATCTTGTCTTGGCCTCGCTGGCGCGATGTGCGTACCGTTCGATCCGTGCAATCCCCAACCCAGGAAGACAAGTGACGCCCTCCCGCATTGCCGCCCGCGTGCGGCGCATCAAGCCCTCGCCCAGCACCTCCGCCGCCGACCGCGCCAACGAGCTGCGCCGCCAGGGCAAGTCGATCGTGAACCTCGTGGTGGGCGAGCCCGACTTCGACACGCCGCCCCACATCCGGCAGGCCGCCGCCGCCGCCATCGAGAAAGGCGCGACGCGCTACACCCTGATGGCCGGCACGGTGGAGCTGCGCCAGGCCATCGCCGCCAAGCTCGAACGCGAGAACGGCCTGCACTACGCGATGAACGAGATCATCGCCACCAGCGGCGCCAAGAGCGCGATCTACAACGCCTTCGCCGTCACGCTGGAGCCGGGCGACGAAGTCATCATTCCCGCGCCGTACTGGGTGTCGTACCCCGACATGGTGCTGGCCTGCGAAGGCACGCCGGTCACCGTGGCCTGCCCCGAAGCCGACGGCTTCAAGCTGACGCCCGCCCAGCTGGAGGCCGCGATCACGCCGCGCACGCGCTGGCTGCTGATCAACTCGCCCAGCAACCCGACCGGCGCCAGCTACACGGCCGACGAATACCGCGCACTGGCCGAGGTGCTGCAGCGCCATCCGCAGGTGATGGTGATGACCGACGACATCTACGAGCACATCCGCTTCGACGGCCAGGCAACGCCGCACCTGCTCGCGGTGGCGCCCGCGCTGCGCGAGCGCACGCTGGTGGTCAACGGCGTCTCCAAGACCTATGCGATGACGGGCTGGCGCATCGGCTATGCGGCCGGTCCGGTGGATCTGGTCCGGGCGATGGACACGCTGCTGTCGCAGTCTACCGGCAACTGCTGTTCGGTGAGCCAGGCGGCCGCTGCGGCCGCCATGAATGGCGACCAGGGCTTCGTGGCCGAGAGCGTGGCCGTCTACAAGCAGCGCCGCGACCGCACCCTGGCGCTCATCAACGGCATCCCCGGCCTGCGCTGCACCCCGCCGCCCGGCGCCTTCTACCTCTACATCCACTGCGGCGGCCTGATCGGCAAGACCACGCCCGAGGGCAAGCGTCTGAAGGAAGACGGCGACGTGGTGATGTACCTGCTCGAGAGCGAAGGCGTGGCGGTGGTCGCGGGCACCGCCTACGGGCTGTCGCCCTACTTTCGTCTCTCCATCGCCACCGCCATCGAGACGCTGGAAGAAGGCTGTGCGCGCATCGCGCGGGCCGTGGCCGCCCTGCGCTGACGCGCCCCTGAATTACCGAGGACAACACCCATGCCCTACAAAGCCATCCGCAAGAATCCATCGGCCGCACCGGTCCCCCCCAAGATCCTCACCGCACTGCGGGAGATTCCTGTTGCGGCGCTGAGCGACAACATGCACCGCAACATCGGCAGCGCCGGCCTGCACCCCTACCACCGTCCAGCCGCCCGGACCATGGCGGGCACGGCCGTCACGGCACGCTCGCGCGGAGGCGACAACCTCACGTATCTGCGCGCCCTGGAGTTCTGCCGGCCCGGCGACGTGCTGGTGATCGATGCCGGCGGTGACCTCAACAACGCGGTGGTCGGCGGCATCCTCTCGTTCTACGCCGCGCACATCGGCACCGTGGGCGTGGTGATCGACGGCGCGATCCGCGACGTGGCCGAGATCCGGGCACGCGAGTTCCCGGTCTACGCGCGAGGCGTCACCCACCGCGGCCCCTACAAGGACGGCCCTGGCGAGATCAACGTGCCGGTTTCCGTCGGCGGGATGGTCGTCAATCCCGGCGACATCGTGGTCGGCGACCAGGACGGGCTGATGGCCTTCGCGCCAGAGGAGGCCGAGCTGCTGATCGAGAAGGCGCGCGCGCACCTGGCGACGGAAGCGGAGACCATCCGGGCCATGAAGGAAGGCCGCTGGGACCGCGCCTTCATCGATGTGCTCGAGGCGCGCTGCGCCAACTGAATCCTGCGTGCCGCGTCGGCATTCGATGCGGGGCAAGCTACTGTCACTTCTGAAGTGACGGAGCCGGAGTGGCCGACAGGTTGGTGCCCGCCACGCTCAGGCTGTTGACCGCAGTATTGGCGACAGCAGTGCCGCGCTGGCTGTTGTCCGAAACGCTGAGAGCCGAGTCGGCAATGGCCGTGGGCTGTCCGCTGCCTGCGTGTGATCGCATGGGCAGAGATCGCCATGATGTTCAATGCACTGTTGCTGATCGCCGACCCATTCAGCGATGTACGCTCCGAAGTAAAAGCACATGGGAGTAGTCCAGTTTGATCCCCGCTGCGGCAGCCATCCGGACAGTGCATTCCGTTGTTGCCGCCATTGCTGAATGCATCGACTTGTCGGCACTGGCGCCGGCGTTCGCGTTGGAAGAAATCCCATGATCCGCGATGCCAAATTTGCGAATGGCAATAGCACCTTTGCCAAAGGCATAGAGAAAGACAACCAGAAAGACGATCCTGAGACCACCCGGCTGCATCCCTGCAGACTGCACATGCGGAGCCGTTGCAGCCACGACAAGCGTGCTCAAAATCGGATGTGCGACAAGAAGCGATGCGGCGAGCAAGCTCCAGCGTCGGACGCCCCAGACCAGCGAAGCGACGACCAGAACCTCCAACACACCGATGACGAATGGAACGGTTTGCGCCCCGCTCACTATTGTGCTGAAGACGAGCGATAGGACGAGAACGGCCAAATAGACGATGCCGGTTTTCCAGCCCCCTCCGCCGGGTGGCGAATCACAGTTCTCCGAGCTTCGCCGCGTCCAAGGGGTTTTGCAGCCACTTGGCGATGTCTCCGCCCAGCGCATAGGTCACCACGCCCACCATGCTGCAGGTGCTGCGCGGCAGGCCGAAGTACATGAACATCTGACGCTGCGCCGTGAACTGGACTGGCGCCGCGCCGGGGCGGTCCAGCACGCCGTGCAGTTGCACGATCTTCGGGCCGCCATAGAGCCCGCCGGCATTGGCCAGGATGTCCGTGATCTCGATGCGCAGCGTTGGTGCGCCGGCCACGTTGGCCGACGGCGACGGCACCGCGAACTCGTAGGGCGCCAGCAATTGATCCTGAATGGCCTGGTTCAGCGATGCGGGAACATCGCATGCATCGTCGGCCTTGGCCAGTTGCACGCCCTTGGTGGTCTTGCCGTAGCTGATGGCGGGCAGGACCACCGCATTGCGGGCAGTGGCCGTGGGTTCCGGTGGCTCGGCCTCAGCGACTGTGGAGCCGCGAGAACCGCAGGCGGTGAGCATCACTGTGGTCAGAGCGGCGATGGTGAAGATGTGTTTGCTGGTAGTCACGAATTTTCCCTGGTGATGGTTGGACCTTGGTCTTGCGCGGGAGGACGACTGGAACACCCCGCCCTATTTCAACGACGCTGATGCTGCACGCTCGTCGGCTGACATTCCTTCCGGCGCCGTCACCACAGACGCGCTTTGGTCTGCCCAAGCGTCTCGATGCACTGAGCCAAGGCCTTGGCGCGCTCCTCGCGTACGCGCTGCCAGGCATCCGCTTGCCAGGCAGTCCAGGCCACCGGCTCGGACTGGTAGAAGCAGTTGGCAGGCATGGGTGGAAGGCCAAAACGCAGGCTTGCCAGGCCCAGGCCGGCACTGAACTGCAGGCGGTACAGTTCGTCCTGCCCCGACAGGTTTTCGTAGACCAGTCGCCACACGCCAGGATTAACCGGCGCGTCGGCCTCGGCGGGCAACTGTGCGGCAGCAAGCATGTCTTCGCGCGTCCATCCGCTTTCGCTGCGGCCCCGCTCCAGTTCCTTCCACGCCCGGGCCGCATAGACACGGGTGGCGATCTCGCCGAGCGCCTGCGGCAACTCCTTCAGACCGGGATTGCTGGCCCATGGCTGCCCCGCCAGTTCAGGGACGGCGTCGCCGATCAGTTCGTCCTTGGAGAAGCTCTGCACTAACCCTCCCCTTCCGCCTGTTGCCACTGCCAGACCCACGTTGAGCGCCACCTGTGACGCCACAGCCCGTCCTGTGTGATCACGGCGCACGACGCGCAACTGCTCGAAGCCGCCCGGATACGAGTTGCCCAGCAGGCGCATCTTCGTCGTGCCCACGGGTACGAGACCATCGGCCGCGGCGTAGCTGCTCAGCGGAGGCGCCGAGACTGCTGCTTCCTCCGACTGCGTCGCGGCCAACGGTGGATGGGTGACGCATGCCGATAGGAGAAGCGAGATGCCGAGTGCGCCACATCGCAAGGCAGCCGCATTCGCGGAGAATTTTTCTTTTGTTGTTTTCATTGGAATCATCCCTTGATCAGAAACTCGCGTTGAGATTGAAGCCGAAGGTGGTCTTGGCCGTCCGATAGCCCTCCGGCTTGCGGATCGGTGCCCCCATGAAGAAGTCGTAGCTGAGCTTCCCCCCGCGTCACAATAGTTGTCGCCTCCTTAGACCCAAGAACCCGGGGGCGGCGATGAAGGATGAGAGTGGCTCGATACGGACAAGCATTCAAGGACCGGGCGGTAGCAAGGTTGCTGCCGCCGGAGAGTTCGGCGCTGGAGGTAGTGGCGCGCGAGGTTGGCATTGGAGTGGAGACACTGGAGCGTTGGCGCGAGGATGCGCAGTCCATGCCCGCCCGAGGGCGGGCATGGACTGCGCGCGCGCGGCTTGAGGCGGTGATCACGACGGCGGCGATGCCCGAGGCGGCCAAGAGCGCCTGGTGCCGCGAGCACGGGGTATACCCAGCCGATCTGGACAAGTGGCGATCGAGCGCCACTGCCGCGCTGGCACAGCCTGAAGAGGCCCGTGCCAGCCCGCAGGCCACGCGGGCCGACCGCAAACGCATCAAGGAGCTCGAGCGCGACCTGCTGCGCAAGGACCGGGCGCTGGCCGAGACCGCAGCCCTGTTGGTACTCTCAAAAAATCTCGAGGCGATCTTCCACAAGGGAGGGGACGAATGATCGGCCTCGAAGATCGCCGGATCGTGGCCCAGAACATCTCCAAGGCTCACACCGCCGGCGCGCGGCTGCGCCTGGCCTGCGAGAGCGCCGGCATCGACGTGCGCACCCTGCAGCGTTGGCAGGCTCATGAAGGCCTCACCGCGGGCGATGGCAGGCCGCAGGCCGTGCGCCCCATACCCGGCCATGCCCTGAGCCAGGAAGAGCGCGCACAGCTGCTGGCGGTGGCCAATGAGCCGCGGTTCGCTGCCGTGCCGCCGGCGCGCATCGTGCCCATGCTGGCCGATGAGGGTGTGTACTTGGCCAGCGAGTCCAGCTTCAGTCGCGTCCTGCGCGCGCACGGGCAGAGCGCCCATCGCGGTCGTGCCAAGGCGCCCAGGGTCGTGCGCCCTCCCACGACGCACATCGCCGAGACACCGCGACAAGTCTGGTGCTGGGACATGACGTACCTGCCCGCGCAGGTGCTCGGGCGCTGGTTCCATCTCTACCTGATCCTGGACCTGTACAGCCGCAAGATCGTGGGCTGGGAGGTTCACGACACGGACGACTCCGACCATGCCGTGCACCTGGTGCGCCGCACGGCGCTGGCCGAGGGCATCGCCACCCTGGACACCAAGCCGGTGCTGCATGGCGACAACGGCTCCACATTGAAGGCCACGACAGTGCTGGCGATGCTCAACTGGCTGGGCGTGAAGCCGTCGTACTCCAGGCCTCGCGTGAGCGACGACAACGCCTATGCGGAAGCATTGTTCAGAACGGCCAAGTACCGCCCGGAGTTCCCCGCCAGGGGCTTCGCCGACCTGGACCACGCGCGCTCCTGGGCGGCCGGCTTCGTGCGTTGGTACAACCATGACCATCGACACAGCGGCATTCGCTACGTCAGCCCTGCGCAACGCCACAACGGCGACGATCAAGCCATCCTCGCTGCTCGCCACGCGCTGTACACCCGTGCACGCGCGCTCAACCCAGCACGATGGTCAGGGCCTACACGCAACTGGTCGCCCATCGGCGCAGTGACTCTCAACCCCGAACGTGACTGCATCGTTCAGGCACATGCGAGGAACCCCAACATACAGCCGCTGGCTGCATGAAAGAGGCGACAACTACCTTGACGCGCGCCGGCTTGCTCCACTGCCCCCGCACCCCGATGACCGCGCCCGCCAAGCTGCGGCCCAGCAGGTCCGCGGTGGAGCGCCCGCCGACATGCCCGTAGTCGGCACCGACATACAGCTCCGCCCCGCTCTGCCCCATGGCCCAGCCGATGTCGTTGCGGATCAGCCAGCCGCGCTCGCCCATCAGGCTGGTCTCGCCATCGAAGCCGCGCACCGTGTAGCGACCGCCGATGGCGAAGCGGTCCTGCGGCAGCAGCGGCGTGCGGTTCCACTGCGCGCGCACCAGGCCCGAGTAGCGCGGCTTCTGCTCGCCCAGCTTGAACGGCGCGTTCAGGCTCACCTCGGCCGTGTAGAGCTTCAGGCGTGAAGTGCCTTCCAGGAACGGGCTGGCGCCATTGCCGAACGCAATCTCTTCTGCTGCGGGCCTGGCGCCAAAGCCACCGGTGCCGCGCTTGTAGGCCAGCGTGCCGTCGAGCGTTGCATCGCCGATGAACTCCCGATGATTCAGGCCGAATTCCCAGCCACCGACCACGCGATGCTGATCCGGCAGTTCCGTGTCCTCGATGACGTTGCGCGATTCGCGCCGGAAACCCTTGAGGGCGACTGTGGTCTTGCGGCTCTGGTCGCGGTAGACCAGGCGCGATAGCTTGACCTCGGCGTTGTTGGACTTGCCGGCGTAGCTGATGGGGCCGTTGAAACCCGCCACGCTTTGGTGGTACTGACTGTTCGAGGCGGTCAAGCCCAGCATCCAGTAGCCGTACGGCAGCGAGTAGTGCACCGTCTGGCCTTCGGTGCCGTAGCTCGGCTCCGAGAGGAAATGGTTGTTGATACTGTGGTTGGCGCTCAGGTAGAACAGGTCGTTCAGGCCGAAGGGGTTGTCCAGCGACAGCGTGGCGCCGGCCTGGTAGCGGCCGGTGGCCTCGGTGCCGCTGTCGTCCAGGCTCAGGGTGACGCGCCACTTCCTGGCCTGCACGTACTTGACCACCAGGTCGCTGTCGCCCGGCTTGGCATCGGGTGCGGTGGAGGGTTCGATCTGGATGTCGGCCTCGGCCGTGGGGGCGCGCTTGAGATTCTCCAGGCCCTGCTCGATGTCGCGCAGGTTCAGCAAATCGCCTGGGCGGGCGGGAATGGCGGAGCCCAGCAAGGCGCCGCTGCCCAGCAGCGTCGAGGAAGAGTCCGGCGTCAGGCGGATGGCCGCGATGCGCCCGGGCACCAGCGACAGGGTCAAGGTGCCGGTGGAGAGATCCTGCGGGGCGGCCAGCACCCGCGTGGTGACGAACCCGCGCGCAATCGCCGCCTGCTGGGCGCGCGCGAGCACCACATTAACACCCGCGGTGCCGAGGCAGCGGCCAATAGGCGAATCGTTGCCCTCGGGGCCCGACAGATCGGCCACCGCCCACTGGAAGGCATCGGACTGTTCGCCGACAAGCAGCACGCGGTCGATGCGAAAACATGGTGCTTCGGATTCGGGGATGCGCTGTGGCAGTGGTGGCGGGGCCGCTTGTGGCCGCTGGTCGACCGTGCGCTCGTTCTGCTGGCGCAACGCGCGTTCGCGCTCCAACTGGCGCTGCTGTTCGCGCAAGGCGGTTTCTCGTTCCTGTTGGCGTTGCAGTTCGACGAACGACAGTGGGGCGGTTGGCGTCTGCTGAGCGAATGCAAACAAGGGGCCACCCAACACCATGCCGGCCAGTGCGGCACGTGAGCTTGTTTTCAAGGTCTCTCCCTAAATAGTTTTCTGGTCGTGCCTGCGACCGATCGAATCAAATCAAATCAAGATCAATACGGATCTAAAAACTGCTCTTCCATTGATTAATTTTGCGAATTTGCCACTCTATCCATCTCTGAAATCTCAACAACCTCCCCCAGCGTATCTGCAGGAGATTTGTAGTGATCGTATAAGTAATTCAGCACATTGGAAATTCGAATTTGATCTAAAGAGTTTAATTTTTCAAATTGATCCAATACCCACTGCAAGAAATCATCACCAGCTTGCTCATACTCTTGCGGCATCGGTTTGTTCGTATATTTATAGACCCGCCATGCAACATATGAAACCACTCCCCCGACAACTTCGACGGCATCATTTTCGACGATATTTTGAGAATCGGCATATGCATATATGCCCTCATCTTTTTCATTCATAAGCGCCAAACTGAGTTCCTCGCCGCTGACTACTTGATCACGTCTCCACTTTTCGATCAAGCCTAGCCCCGCTAATGCGGCCTCACGGCTCGCACCTTTGAGGTGTAAAATTGCTTTTCGACCGAGCCACTCCATAAAGGCAATTTTCGCTTGGATCGAAATTTCTGAAAATTTATTAATATCGACTTTCATATTAATTCACCCGACGGCCTCCGAGAATTTCAATATAAGATCCTGTTGGCGGCTTTACCCCAGGTACAGTTAGAACATTCACCTTGATCGTCAGTCCAGGGTACAAATCACTCAATTGCTTCAAAACGCCCGGCAGAACATTTGGATTACTTAAACCCTGCACGCAAGCAGTACAAACCCCATTGGGATTTGAAATCGCGATACTTAAAGTCTTTCCGTTTAAGTCACTGGCAGTGAGTCCAGCATTTTCAACAAAACTAACAAACTGAAGCCGCAGCGGCCAGCCGAGCGGTCAGCATCTCGGCCTGTTCGGCAAACTTCTTCGGGTTTGTCTTTTGCAGCTGCGCCAGGTTGTGGAGCTTCCATCGCACGCTCGGGAGATGTTCCAGATGCCCGATGCCTGGCAGCGCGCATTCGGGTGTGCCGGCGACCAGCGATAGCAGGAAGCGCCGCTCGTCGTCGTCCAGCCCCTGCTGGATCTCGCGCGCCAGGCGCTCCCGGGCCGCGAGCAGTGCGTCGAGCGGCACCGGCTCGGCCGTCATGCCCTGGAAGTTGTGCTCGAAGTCGTGCCGGATGTCGCGCAGCGGCGGAAATAGCACTTCGTGCACCGGCCGGTTGCTGCTGGCCAGGTAGACCACGAAGGCGCGGCGGATGCCGGGTGTGATGCCTTCATGCGCAAAGAGCTGCATCACGTCGAACAGGTCACGCGGATGCTGGCGGTCCAGCGCCGCCACCAGCTTGCCGCCGTACACGTCCTCCAGCGACACCACCGGAATCTCCAGGTCAGCCATCAACATGTCACGCGCGGTCGGCGTGAGCGCGGCTCGGCGCACCGGTTGCACGGTGCCCCGCATCACGAAGTTGACTTCGATCTTCACCTGAACCGAGCCGCGGCGCACCAGCAGCTTGGTCTCGCCTGCCAGCGCTGCCGGGGCGTGCGTCTGGAAGCCTCGC
Organism: Variovorax paradoxus B4; assembly: GCF_000463015.1. Lineage (NCBI taxonomy): Bacteria > Pseudomonadati > Pseudomonadota > Betaproteobacteria > Burkholderiales > Comamonadaceae > Variovorax > Variovorax paradoxus. The sequence goes on from NC_022234.1 coordinate 770,511, forward strand.
TTCTTCAGGCGCTCAGACGCTTGGCGGACAGCTTCGTTGATGCGCGCCAGCGCCGCGTCGCGGGGCAGCGTGTGATCGGGGAACACCAGGTCCAGGTCCACCGACAGGCGCGGCATGTCGCGCACGAACAGATTGATCGCGGTGCCGCCCTTCAGTGCGAAGGTGTCGTCCGCGAAGACGAGCGGCGCCACCTGTGTCAACAGGCGTGCGGTCTCCAGATAGGCGGGGTTCATGGCTTGAGCACCAACAGGCCGTCGGCCGAACGGGACACCCAGGGCCGGTCGCTGCCCGTTGGCAGCGTGGCCGGATCGAGCTTGGCTGCCCAGGGCAGGGAGGCCTCGCGGCCGAGCTGCAGGCACAACCGCACGGTCTTGACGCTCGTGCACCGCCGCAGGAGCTCCTCCAGCACACTGGCGCGCAGGCTGTAGGCGCTCTCCACAAGTTCGCGGGCTTCCTGCAGCGGCTGACGTACGCCTACCTCGCTCAGCAATTCCAACAAGGCGCGCTCCGGTGCAGCCACCTGCGCCGCCCCGTCGCGCTTCTCAAAAGGGCCGGCGTGCAGCAAGGCACCCGGCTGCTCATCGAACAGCCGCTTGCGGTGGTACTCGGCCGGAAAGCGCTCAGTGAACCACTCCGGCAGGTGCCCCGCCGCCCAACCATAAAGCTGAAGTACTGGCTGTTGTGCCACATACTGGCGCACGCCGTACCAGTCCAGCGCTGACTTGCCGCCCACGTGCAAGCCCTCCAGCCGATGCTGCAGCAGAACGAGGCTCGGATGCAGGGCCAGGGTGTCGTTGGGACGGCAGAACACGCCGCGTGTCAGGCGCGTGAGCCATCCGGCGCGTACATAGTGCACGGCCAGGTCCGCGGAGATGCCCAGGCCTGCCAGGTCTTCCGAGGTCAGTGGAGTTCCAGGGGCCAGACGGGTATAGAGCGCATTTAGTTTGCTCTTTCCAATCGTAGTCATGCTGCGATTCAAGCACTTTTTTCAAGTGCTGGCAAACTTGAAATAAGTCCTCTAATCGTAGTGAAACTACGATTGATAATGCTTTTCCAAATCCTAAAGCATGCCGCACAGCGTGCTCGGTGCGCAGTACGGCCTGCAACTGTCGCCCGACTGGAGGCTGGGCCTCGGCCTGCGCTATGACAAGACCGGCGACTCGCTCATCACCAGCCCGTCGCCGCCCACCGCGCAGGCGCTGGAGAGCCTCGATTTTCGACCACATCCGCCAGCTGGCGCGCGTGACGCCGAGCGCCTGAGCAAGCGCATGGCGCGGCCGCCGTGCGCCATCTGGAAGGCAGAAGGCAGTTTGCGCGCGAGCATCTTCGTGCCATAAAGCCGGACAGTGAAAACTCCAAGACACCGAACCCTGCGTGCCGGCCTCGCCGCAGGCGCGGGGCTTGCCGCCGTGGCTGTTCTGGGCGGCGTTGCCTACGAGCAGATCGGCCGGTACCGCGCGGCGCGGGACTTCCCGCCACCCGGGAAGATGGTCGACGTCGGCGGCGGGCGAAGGATCCAGCTGGATTGCCGAGGCGCCGGCTCCCCCACCGTCGTGTTCGAAGCGGGCCTGAGCGTCGACGGATCGTTGAGCTGGTCGGCCGTGCAGCCGAAGGTCGCCGCGCACACGCGCGCATGCGCCTACAGCCGCGCGGGGCTGATGTGGAGCGATCTTTCGAACGCTCCTCCCGGCGCAGCACAGGCGGTGCGCGACTTGCGCACCGCGTTGGCCAACGCGGGCGAGCGCGGCCCCTTCGTGCTGGTCGGGCAATCGCTGGGCGGGCTCTACAGCGTGGGCTTCACGCGCGACTTCGGCGCCGAGGTGGCGGGGCTGGTGCTGGTCGATCCGTCTCACCCGGAGCAGGTCGAGCTCGTCGCAAGCTTCATGACCGAAACGCGCTCGATGCGGTCTCGCATCGGCGTGGCGCTGGCGCCGTTCGGCGTGCTGCGCGCGGCCGCCCCGGCGCTGCTGCAGCAGGCCCCGCATCGGACCGCGCACGAGATGCAGGCGATCCGGGCCTACGCGTCGAAGTCACTGCGCACGCAGCTCGCGGAAAGCGATGCGACCAACGCCTCGCTCGCAGAGGCCAAGGCCTTCCGCGACCTGGGCGATCGCCCGCTGGTGGTACTGACCGCGATGGCGCCGTTCACCGCCGCGGAACTGCGCGGAATGAAGATCACGCCCGAGCAGGGCCGGCAGGTCCAGGCGATCTGGAAGCACATGCACGAGGAGATGGCGGCCTGGTCCTCGCGCGGCAGGCACCTGCTCGTGGCCGATGCCGGGCACGACATCCAGCTCGACCAGCCGCAGGTGGTGGTCGATGCGGTGCTGTCCGTCGTCGAAGCGGTTCGCAAGGACCGGCGCTGACGTCCGGGCGACGGCGAGGCAACGCCTTCGCGTCACACCTTCGATGGGCTGGCCCGCGCCGGCTTCAGGGCCGCGGGTGCATGGCCGTACGCTCTTGAAAAGGCCCTGGAGAATGCCTCGGCGCTGCCGAACCCGGTGCGGCGGGCCGCGAGCTTGACTGGGTCGCCGGCCATCAGGTAGCGGCGCGCCAGCGTCAGGCGCCACGCGCCGAGATACGCCATGGGCGTCGTTCCCACGATCGTGCGGAACGTCGACATGAAGGTGCTCCTGGACATGGCCGATCGGCTCGCCAGGTCATCGACGGTCCACTGCCGGGACGGCATGTCGTGGATCGACACCACGGCCCGGTGCAGCGAAGGGTGTGCAAGCGCGGCGAACAAGCCCGGCTTCTGCGTGCCTGCATCGATCGCGCTTCTGAGCGCCATCAGCACCAGCACCTCGGCGAGCCGGTTCAACGCCGCACTGCGGCCGCAGCGGCTCCCCTCCGCTTCCGCCATGAATGCCGCGGCCGTGGCCTGCAGCGCCGGCGAGCCGTCCAGGGGCACCGAGACCTCTTCGGGCATCGCGCTGATCAGGGGATTGGCATCGTTGTCGAAGTCGACGCTGGCCGCGACGCGCGCATCGGGCGGCAGCTCGGAAAAGCCGCCGGGCCGGAAGATCACCCGCCCCTCGGTGCCGTCTTCCGCGCCCGCCAGCAGCAGGGCCGGCACGCCCGCGTCGCCCGGAGAAAGCACCGCCACGCGGAGCTTGAACACTTCGACGAAGGCGGCGAGCCGATCCATCTTGGGTGGATTCGGACTTTGGATCATGAAAGTCGGACGTTTCATGGCGCCAAGCATGCGATCTTGGGGGCCTGTTTGCAACCCTCGCCAATTTCCAAAAGGAGCACCCCATGCTGATTCCACGCCAACAAGCCCCGGACCTGACCGTCGACACCCTCGCCGCGGGCCGGTTCCGGCTGATCGAAGAGAAGCCCGAGCGCATGACGCTGGTGTGCTTCTACCGCGGGCTGCATTGCCCGATCTGCGCGAACTACCTGAAGGAACTGGAGCGGCTGACGCCGGCCTTTGCCGAGCGCGGCGTGGGCACCATCGCCATCAGCTCCGACGACGAGGCGCGCGCCCGTGCGATGGCCGACAAGATCGGTGCGGCGAAGCTGCGCATCGGCCATGGGCTGTCGCTGGCGGACGCCAGGAAGTGGGGGCTGTACATCTCGGCGAGCCGGGGCAAGACCTCCATCGGCATCGATGAGCCGGCGCTGTTCTCCGAGCCGGGCCTGTTCCTGGTCAAGCCCGACAACACCGTCTATTACCTGTCGGTGCAATCCATGCCGTTCGTGCGCCCCAATTTTGCCGAGATGCTGCAGGCGATGGACTTCGTCATCAAGAACGACTACCCGGCGCGCGGCGAGCAGGTACCGGAGCAGCCGCAGGGCTGAGGCGGCACGAACGTTGCGTAAACTGGCTCACACCCATGAACCGCGAGCCAGACTTCCTCGAGCACCTGCGCGCCGAACTCTCGAGCGGCCGCATCTGGCTCGACCGTGCCATCGTGCTGGGCTATGCCATCGCGGCCGGGCTCTTCGTGGTGGGATTCACGCTCGCGAGCGACTGGGTGTTCGGCGAGTTCCAGCGCTACTACCGCGCGTGGCCCTGGGCCGTGCTGCTGACCACGCCGCTGCTCACCGCCGGCATCGTGTGGTTCACGCTGCGCTTCTTTCCGGGTGCGGGCGGTTCGGGCATTCCGCAGATCAAGGCGGCGCTGCATGCCACCCTGCCGGAGGAAGGGCGCTTCAGGTTCGCGTCGCTGCGGCTCACGGTCGCCAAGATCGGGCTCGGCGCGGCGGGCTTCGCGGCGGGCCTCTCGATCGGGCGCGAAGGCCCCTCGGTGCAGGTCGCGGCCGGGGTGATGCAGCATGCGCGGCGCTGGCTGTCGCCCCACACCGCCATCGACGGGCGCGCGCTGCTGGTGGCCGGCGGCGCGGCGGGCATTGCGGCCGCCTTCAATGCGCCGCTCGCGGGCGTGGTGTTCGCCATCGAGGAACTCTCGGGCCGGCTCGAGGCGCGTTCCAGCGGCCTGATCATCACCGCCATCGTGCTGGCAGGCCTGGTGGCCGTTTCGGTGTTCGGCAACAGCAGCTATTTCGGCGTGATCCGCGTCCCGCGGCTGGGGTGGGACGCGCTCGGGCCGGGCCTCCTGGTCACGTTGCTCAGCGGCGCTGCGGGCGGCCTGTTTGCGCGGCTGCTCATCGCCTCGCTCACAGGCACGTCGGGGCGTTTCAACCGCTGGCGGGCCCGCTTTCCGGTGCGCTTCGCGGCCGCCTGCGGCCTGGCCGTGGCGGTCATCGGGCTGGTGACGGGCGGCGTCACCTTCGGCGCCGGCTCGGAGGCGGTGAAGCAGATGCTGCAGGGCCACGACGAGCTCACCCCGCTCAACACCGTGCTCAAGTTCGTCGCCACCTGGCTCACGGCCTGGTGCGGCGTGCCGGGCGGCATCTTCGCGCCTTCGCTGTCCATCGGTGCGGGCATCGGCGACGCGGTGGCCTCGCTGGCCAGCAGCGACCTCGGCCCCGCGCTGATCGCGATGGGCATGGCCGGCTTCCTGGCCGCGGTAACGCAAGCGCCGCTCACCGCTTTCATCATCGTGATGGAAATGGTCGACGGCCATTCGATGGTGCTGAGCCTGATGGCGGCCGCCATGCTGGCCAGCCTGGTCTCGCGCATGATCAGCCGGCCGCTGTACGACACGCTGGCCGAACACATGGTGCGGCGTGCCGTCGGTTCGATGCAGCCCGGGGAGGCTGCCGAGGCGATCACGCCCGCCGCCAGGACAACGCCGACGCGGTGACCAGGCAGAGCGCGACCCACACGATCGGTCCGGATTGCGAGCGGACAACGACTGCGAGAACGAGGTTCGCCGCGAGTGCCGCGACCCAGAGCAGACCGAGCACCGCCAGGAACTGAACGATCCTCGTGCGCATGACCGCGCCATCCTGCATCTCGGTGCCGCGAACAGCCTGACCGGTCGTTGCTCTTCAATGATGGGGGATGTGGTGCGCTTTTCATGCCATGCGCCTTGCCCACGAGCTTCGCTCATTGGCCTGTGTGCCGGCCTGTCCGATCCCATGCATGTCGTGCTCGCTCGATTCCGCAAGAGCACCGTCGGGGTCCGGAGGAGCGCACCACATCCGATACCAGCCTGCGCCGCCGCATCGCCGCCTTCTGTCAGCGGGATGCGGAAGCGCTGTAGGAATTGCGCCAAAAACGGGCGATGCTCAGGCGGGCTCCGAAATCTCGCACAGCGCTTCGGCCGCGGGAGCCGGCTCGGATTCCCTGGTCGCAATGTCGCCCAGCGCCACGATGCCCACCAGCCGCTTGTCGCGGCTGACGATCGGCAGCCGCCGGATCTGGTACTCGCCCATGATCGCGGCAACGCGTTCGATCGGTTCGTCTTCGTACGCCCACCGCACGCCGTCCGACATCACGTCGCGCACCTTGGTGTCGCCGCCGCGGCCTTCGGCCACCGCGCGCACGGCAATGTCGCGGTCCGAAATGGAGCCGATCATCCGGTCGTTCTCGCCGACCGGCATCATGCCGAAGTCGCCGTCGCGCATGTGCCGCGCGGCCTCGGCAATCGTTGCATCGGGACTGATGACCTGCACGTCCCGGCTCATCACATCCTTGATCGTGTGCATGAGAAATCTCCTCTTCGGTTGCAAGGCCACGCGGCAAATCCAGCCGATGCGACCGGCGCCCAGGCCTCATGCGCACTTTGCGAACAATTGCCGCCTCCCAGCTGTAGGACTCGGCCCTCCACGCGCGTGATCGCCTGCATCGCCCGGCTCCACCGACCGGGAAGGCAGGCGCGAGTCCGATGTCGGGCCGCGGCATCAAGGAGTTCGTACCTGGTCGAGCCCGGAAGCTCACCTGGTTTGATAACCCAGGCACCGCTCGAAAAACGCATCGAGCTCCGTGGACTTGTCGAAGACCGCATCGGCGCCGAGCGCCAGGCACCGGCGGCGCATTTCGGCGCTCGGGTAGTTCGTCAGAACGATCAGGTGCTGGTTTCTGGAGCGGCCCTGGCAGGCGCGGATGACCGTCAGGCCCGAGCCTTCTTTCAGGAAGAGGTCGACGATGGCCAGTTGCCAGGAGCCATGCAGCGCGAGGGCATCGAGGGCCCCTTCAGCCGTCTCGGCGCTCGCCACGACGTGAACGCCAGCCAGTTCTTCCAGCGCAGGAATCAGATTGTCCCGGATTGTCCGGCTGTCCTCGACAAGGATCGTAGTGAGCGGCATGCATACGCTTTCGGCGTCTGGAGGCCCTTGGACAACGGAACGCAACCACCAATCGGTTCTTTTTACGGCTTGGGTTTCCTCGTCCCTGTAGGCAGGCTGCTCGACTTGGGGGCGGTGCTCAGGAAGCGCGCCGCCAATGAGCGCGCAGAGACTGACGTCCTCACGGTGCCTTCTTGTTGCTTTCGGATTCCAGGGCTTCGGCGACCTTCTCCAGCAGATCGACGGACTTCGACAGCTTTTTTTCGATCTGATCGGTCTGCTCGATCGCACGGTCGAGGTCGTCGCTGCGCCCATCCCTGGCGACGCCCTTGTCCAACACCACGTGAACGAGAGCGAGCTCGTCCGCGGCCTCCTCCACCGCTTTCTTCACCTGCTTGCTTTCGTCCAGCGCGCGCTCGACGGCATGGCGGCTGCTCCCAGGCGCTTTCGGGTTGGGCATTCCGATCTCCTTCAGAATACTTTCATCGTATACCGGTGCCGGCGAAGCGTCGATGGATGGGTAGCCCGCCTTATGCCTCCAGCGCCTCCAGCGGACCGAAGAACTCATAGCGCAGCTGCTGCTTCGGCACGCCCAGCGCAAGGCCGCTCGCATACACCGCCTTCATGAAAGGCTTCGGGCCGAGGAAGTAGAGATCGACGTCGCGGTCGGCCGGCAGCTGTTGCTCGAGCAGTTCGCGCGTGATGAAGCCGGTCGCATGCGGCTGGTCGGATTCGCGCGGCGCGTCGTAGACATAGAGCGGCTTCACGTTGGCATGTTGCGCCGCCAATGCATCGACGCGCGAGCGGAACGCATGGGCGCCGCCATGCCGCGCGGCATGGATGAAGTGCACCGGGCGGCCGGTGTGCGCCACCGACTCGAGCATGCTCATGGCCGGCGTGATGCCCACGCCGCCCGTCACCAGCACCAGCGGGCGCACACGCTCGCCCGCGGGCTGCAGCACGAAGTCGCCGCAGGGCGCCTGCACCCGCAGCAGGGTGCCGGCCTTGGCCGTCTCGTGCAGCCAGTTCGAGGCCCGGCCGCCCTCTTCCTGCTTGACGCTGATGCGGTAGAAGGGCTTGCCCGGCGCGTCGGACAGCGAGTAGTTGCGCCGCAGCGGCTCGCCGTCGATGTTCAGCACCAGCGTGAGGTACTGGCCCGGCGAGAACGCGAGCAGCGGGCCGCCGTCGGTAGGCTCCAGGTAGAAGGAGGTGATGATCTCGCTCTCTTCCTCGCGGCGGGCCACGCGGAACTCGCGCTCGCCGCGCCAGCCGCCGGTCTGCGCGGCGTTGGCACGGTAGACCTCTTCCTCGGCGGCGATCAGGAGCGCCGCCAGCGATTGGTAGGCTTCGCCCCAGGCCGCGATGATCTCGTCGGTCGCGGCGTCGCCGAGCACGTCCTTGATGGCCTGCAGCAGGCAGCCGCCGACCACCGGGTAATGCTCGGGCAGCACGCCCAGCGCGGCATGCTTCTGGATGATGCGCGGCAGTGCCCCGGCGATCTCGTCCAGGCGGTCGATGTGCGTGGCATAGGCCAGCACCGCGCCCGCAAGGGCGCGCGCCTGGCTGCCCGCGGCCTGGTGCGCCTCGTTGAAGAACGCCTTCACCTCCGGATGGGTCTCGAACATGATCCGGTAGAAGTGGCTGGTGATGGCCTCCCCGTGCGCCTGGAGCGCGGGAACGGTGGCTTTGACGATGGCGATGGTTTGCGGGGTCATCTGTGGCTTTCGGGATCGGCAGTTGAGATGCCCTTCTCCTCTCACGATCCGTGCCAGCCCTCGGCCCGGCGCAAGTGCCCGCCAGCACTGGGGATTTTCGGTACGTGGTCAAATTCGCAACAAGATCCACGTTGTATTCATGACCACATCAAGTGTCAATTTGACCCCCGGCGGGGCGAGTGCAGCCACCGAGGGCCCGCGCTACCGGTCGCTCCTTGCCGCGGCGCGCGGCCTTGTGCGATGCGATGCCGCCGCGCTGCTGCGGCTGGACGGCGACGTCCTGCGGCCGCTGGCCGTGGACGGCCTGAGCGATGAAACCATGGGGCGGCTGTTCCCCGTGGCCTCGCATCCGCGCTTTGCGCGCCTGCTCGAGAGCGAGCGGGGCCTGCGCTTCGCGCAGGACTGCGGCCTGCCCGACCCGTACGACGGCCTCGTCGCGGGCCAGCCGGGCATCCTGCCCGTGCACGACTGCATGGGCGCGCCACTGCGGCTGCGCGGCGCCGTCTGGGGCCTGCTGACGCTGGACGCGCTCGAGGCCGGCACCTTCGAGGCCGTGGGTCCGGCGCAGCTCGACGCGCTGGTGGCGCTGGTCGAAACCGGCATCGAGGCCGCCCACACGATCCAGGAAATGGAAGCGCGCGCGATGCGCGAGCAGGCCGTCGCGCAGGCCCTGCGGTCGGGCGGCGGCGCCGCGCGCGAGCTGCTCGGAAGCAGCCCGGCGATGAAGCAGCTGTGCAGCGAGATCGACACGGTCGCGGTGTCCGACCTCACGGTGCTGGTGCTCGGCGAGACGGGCGTGGGCAAGGACCTGGTGGCGCAGCGCCTGCATGCGCGCTCGCGCCGCAGCGACGAGCCGCTGGTGCAGGTGAATTGCGCGGCGCTGCCCGAGGCGCTGGCCGACAGCGAACTCTTCGGCCACAAGCGCGGCGCGTTCACCGGCGCGGTGCAGGACCGCAGCGGCAAGTTCGAGATTGCCGACGGGGGCACGCTCTTTCTCGACGAGGTCGGGGAGCTGCCGCTGACGGTGCAGGCCAAGCTGCTGCGCGTGCTGCAGAGCGGCGAAGTGCAGCGGCCCGGCAGCGACCGCATGCTGAAGGTCGACGTGCGCGTGATCGCGGCCACCAACCGCGACCTGCCCGCCGCAATTGCGCAGGGCCGCTTCCGGGCCGACCTCTACCACCGGCTCTCGGTCTATCCGCTGGTCGTGCCGCCGCTGCGCGAACGCGGCCGCGACGTGGTGGCGCTTGCGGGCGGCTTTCTCGAAGAGAACCAGCATCGCCTGGGCGCGCGCAACCTGCGGCTTTCGCCGGCCTCCAAGGCCGCCCTCCTCGCGCACGGCTGGCCGGGCAACGTGCGCGAGCTCGAGCACGTGATCAGCCGCGCATCGCTCAGGGCCTTCAGGGAGCAGCGCCGCGGCGCGCGCTGGACGGCGATCGAGCCGCATCACCTGGCGCTGGACGCGGCGGCTGCGGGCAGCTCCGCGACGCTGCCATCGATGCCACCTGCGCCGGCGCCAGCGGGCAGCCAGGCGAGCCTTGCTGGCGCCGGCGGCGGCACGTTGCGCGAAGCTACCGAGGCGTTCCAGCGGGCCTGGCTCGCCGAGGCCTTGGCGCGGCATCGCGGGCATGTGGCCAATGCCGCGCGCGAGGCCGGCATCGACCGCAGCAACTTCCATCGGACGCTGCGCAAGCTCGGCGTGCCGCGCCCGGACGGCGCGCCCTGAACGGCCGGCCGCTGCATAAGCGGCACTTATGAATAACGAACAGGCAGGCCGGTTCCAACGCTGCGCCTCCTTGCCGATACTTCCGCCTCACTTCATCCAGGAGGCGCGATCTGTTTCCTTCCCATCATCCGCCGGAGCCATCGGCGTCCCGCGGCGGTTCGCGAGACGTACGCGCAGTCGACAGCCATGCGCATGTCTTCCTCGGCAGCCTGCCCTTCACGCCGCGCGCGCGGCACGCACCCGATTACGACGCGACGCCCGGCGAGTACCTCGGCCTCCTCGACGCGCACGATGTATCGCACGGCGTGCTGGTGCAGCCCAGCTTCCTGGGAACGGACAACGGCTACATGCTCGGCGTCTTGCGCGCCCACCCGGGGCGCTTGCGCGGCGTCGCGGTGGTCGACCCCGGAACGCCGTTCGATCAACTGCAGGCGCTCGCCGATGCCGGCATCCGCGGCCTGCGGCTCAATCTCGTGGGGCTGCCGATGCCGGATCTTTCCCGGCCCGTGTGGCAAACCCTGCTGCAGCATGTGCGCGCCCTGGATTGGCACGTCGAGCTGCACCGGCCGTCGCAGGATCTGCCCGCGGTGGGCCAGCCCGTGCTCGATGCCGGCTGCAAGCTGGTCGTCGACCACTTCGGACGCCCGGGCGAGAACACCGCGGCCGACAGCGGCTTCGGCTGGCTCGTGCGCGCCGCCGCTCATGGCCGCACCTGGGTCAAGCTGTCGGCCGCTTACCGCAACTGGCGCGATCCGCTCGGCCCCAAGGCGTGCCGGGCCGCGGGATCGCTGCTCGATACCTGCGGACCGCAGCGCCTGCTGTGGGGCAGCGACTGGCCCCACACCCAACACCGTGAACACACGGGCTACGCACACACGCGGGCCGCGCTGAACGACTGGATTCCCGACGCCGACGCGCGGCGCTGCATCCTGGTCGACACGCCGGCCGCGCTTTTCGGTTTTTCCAAGGAGACAACACCATGAATGCAACAACCAAGCGGCTGCGCGCACGGATCCCCGCCGCCTGCATCGGCGCCGCGCTGTGCCTCGCGGCCGTGGGCGCCGCCGCGCAGGCGTGGCCCGCCAAGCCCGTGAAGATGGTCGTGACCTATCCGCCGGGCGGCACGGTCGACGCGGTGGCACGGGTGATCGCGCCGAAGCTCTCGGCCCGGCTCGGGCAGCCGGTGGTGATCGACAACCGCGCCGGTGCGGGCGGTGCGATCGGCGGCGACCTGGTCGCCAAGAGCGCGGCCGACGGCTACACGGTCATGCTCGACGCCTCCAACCATTCGCAGAACCCGGCGCTGCGCAGCAAGATGCCGTTCGACACGCTGCGCGACCTCGCGCCGGTCTCGCTGCTGGTGCGGGTGCCCAATGTGCTGGTGGCAAATCCTGCCGCGCCCATCGCGGGCGTGAAAGACCTCATTGCGCAGGCGAAGGCCAAGCCCGAGCAGATCAACTACGCCTCGTCCGGCAACGGCTCGGCCCAGCACCTGGCCGCGGAACTCTTCGGCGCGATGGCCGGTGTGCGCATGACCCACGTGGCCTACAAGGGCGGCGGCCCCGCGCTCACCGACGTGATGGCGGGCCAGGTGCCGGTGTTCTTCGCAAGCCTGGCTTCCAGCCTGCCGTACATCCAGGGCGGCAAGCTGCGCGCGCTGGCGGTGACCGGCAAGGCGCGCTCGCCGGTCCTGCCGCAGGTGCCGACGGTGGCCGAAGCGGGGCTGGCCGGCTACGAGGTCTACGAATGGAACGGCGTGTTCGTTCCGGCCGGAACGCCTGCGCCCGTGGTCGACCGGCTCTCCAGGGAACTGGCAGCGGTGCTGCGCGAGCCCGAGATTCGCGCGCGCCTCGAGGGCATGGGCGCCGAAGTCATCGGCTCCACCCCGGCCGAACTGGACGCCTTCCGCCGCGCAGAGATCGCCAAGTGGACCCAGGTCGCGAAGACCAACAAGATCGAGCTGGACTGAGCTTCAGGCAGCCCTCGGCAGGACCCCGCTCCCCATTTTGTGGGAGTGCTAACCGTTACCAATCTCCACACAATCAGACGAAATTTCGACAAATAATTACTTGACGCAACGAAGCTGCCAGAAGCCGAGAAGTTCTAGCGAGAGACAAGCTCGGTACTGCGAACCCATTTGGAGCTTGTCTTGGAAAACCTGTTTTCAAGTTGCCCGTGCGGCTTCGGCCACCTGAAACGCCTCCAGCGGCGTCTGTGGATGCGTTTGTTCCCATCGCGGCGGCTGTACCGCTGCGCCCAATGCGGCCGCTTGCAGCTCGCTTCCCGGAAGGCCGTTGAACAAGCCATCGCCACGCGCCTGGCCCAGGAAGCGACGCATCGGCGGCCTTTGGAGTCGAGCCTGAATGCCGCCGCCTATGGGCGTGCGCATCGAGGAAGTTGAAGGCTCGCTGAAGTGGCGCTCACCTGACCGGCACCGGCTACGCATCGAGCATGGCCGCGAAGGCGTCCGCGAACGCCGGGCGCGATTTTGCGAGCCACATCGCGGAGAGCTCGAAAGGCGGCAGCCCCGCGCCGTCGCGCACCTCGGCATAGCGCACGCCCTCGTGGCGCAGCGCGCGTACCGAGCTCGGCAGCAGCGACCACCCCAGGCCCGCCGCCACGCACGACAGGACCGTGAGCGTGCGGTTGGCATCCTGCACGATCCGCAGCTCGTGTCCGGCGGCGCGAAACGCCGCCAGCATCTGGGTGCGCAGCGCCGACATCTGCAGGCTGGGAAACCACACCAGCCCGTGCGCGGCGATCTCCGCCAGCGACACGCAGCCGTCGGCCCCTGGCTCATGGGCGGCAGGCACGGCCGCCAGCAGCCGTTCCTCGCCGAGCCGCCTCTCGTGCACACGCGCGTTGACGGCCACGGGGGGATGCAGCAGCGCGATGTCGATGCGGCCGCCTTCGAGCGCCTCGACCTGCTCGGCATTGCTCATCTCGCGCAAGGAAATATCGAGCTGCGGATAGGCCGCGCGCAGGCGTTGCAGCGCACGCGGCAGCACCTGGTAGACGGCGTGCGTGACAAAGCCGATGGTGAGCCGGCCCGCGCGTCCGGCGCCCATGGCGCGGATGCGCTCGGTGGCCGTGTCGCCGTAGGCGAGGCTGGCCCGCAGGTCGTCGACGACGGCGAGGCCGGCCTCGGTGAGCGTGGCCCCGCGGCGCGTGCGTGTGAAGAGCCGGGTGCCGAGCTCGCTTTCCAGCCGGTTCAGCATCTGCGTCAGCGCGGGCTGCGCCAGCCCGAGGTTCTCGGCCGCACGCGTGAGGCTGCCCGCCTCGGCGATGGCCACGATACAACGCATCTGCCGGGTTTCCATGCGGCATTCTAGGGACCGGTCTTGCGCCGCTTTGCGGGCGGCGGCGGCTCACCGGATGCCGATCACGGAGCGCCGTCGAGCAGCCATTGCGCGAGCGACTGCAGGTCGGCATCGGGGACCCGGCCTTGCGGCGGCATGGGCATGGCGCCCCACTTTCCCGAACTGCCGGCCTTGATGCTCGCGGCCAGCTGCGCCGCGCTTGCCTTTTCGTCGCCATACCGTGCGCCGATGTCCTTCCACGACGGGCCCACCACCTTGGCCGCGGGCTGGTGGCACGCGACGCAGGCGTACTTCTGCGCCAGTGCCGGGCTGGCCGCCGCGCGATCCGGCCAGGCCGCGCCCGCGCAGAGTCCCAAGGCCAAGGCGAGCGAGGCGGCGAGGCGCTGCTTATGTCGGTTGTGGGGCATGCAGGTTTCGCCTACGCCAGGTTGAAGGGCAGCTGGCGCAGCGGCTTGCCGGTCAGCTGCGCGATGGCGTTCGCGAAGGCCGGCGCCAGCGGCGGCAGGCCCGGCTCGCCGATGCCCTTCGGCGGCTCCGCGCTCGGCACGATGTGCACGGCGAACTCGGGCATGTCGGTGATGCGCGCCACGGTGAAGTCGCCGAAGTTGCTCTGCTGCACTTCGCCGTCCTTCAGCGTGATGGCCGCGCCCGGCAGGCACATCGACAGGCCCATGACTGCGGCGCCCTGCACCTGGGCTTCCACGCTGCGCGGGTTGACGGCCAGGTTGCAGTGCACGCCGGCGGTGGCCCGGTGCAGCACCGGCTGTCCGTCCTTCACCGAAGCTTCCACCACGTAGGCCACCACGGACTCGAAGGACTCGTGCACGGCCACGCCCCAGGCACGGCCGGCGGGCAGCTGCTTCTTGCCATAGCCGCTCTGGTCCACGGCGAGCTGCAGCGCGGCGCGGTGGCGCGGGTGCTTGTCGCCGAAGAGCTGCATGCGGTAGGCCACCGGGTCCTGCCTGGTGCTGCGCGCGATCTCGTCGAGCAGGGTCTCCATCACGAAGGCGGTGTGGGTGGAACCCACGCTGCGCCACCACAGCACCGGCACGTTGACCTTGGGGTGGTGCACGGTCAGGCGCATCGGCAGCGGGTACGGATCGCGCATGCCCTCGGTGGCCGTGGCGTCGATGCCGTTCTTCACCTGGAACTCGCCGAACACCGTGCCCGTGGTGATGGACTGGCCCACGATGACGTGGTCCCAGGCCAGCACCTTGCCGCGCTCGTCGAAGCCGATGCGCGCGTGGTGCAGGTGCATGGGGCGGTAGTAGCCGCCCTTGACGTCGTCCTCGCGGCTCCACAGCAGGCGCACCGGCGCGTTGAGCCCGGCGGCGCGCGCGGCCTTGGCGATTTCGCAGGCCTCCACGATCACGTCGCTGGTGCTCACGAAGCGCCGGCCGAAGCCGCCGCCCGCCATCTGCACGTTCACGCGCACCTGCTCGGGCTTGAGGCCGAGCGTGCGTGCCGCCGCGACGCCGTCGAGCCCCGCGCACTGGGTGCCGACCCACAGTTCGGCGCGATCGCCGGACAGCTTGACGGTGCAGTTCAGCGGCTCCATCGGCGCATGGGCGAGGTAGGGGAAAACGAACTCGGCTTCCAGCTGCCGCGGCGCCTTGGCCAGCGGCGCCATGTCGGCGTCGAACTTGCGCGCACCGGGCTGCCTGGCCAGTTCGCGGTACTGGGCCAGTTGCTTGTCGCTGTCGACCTTCTCGGCGGCGGCCGTGTCCCACTGCAGCTTCAGCGCGTCGCGGCCCAGCTTGGCCGGCCAGTAGCCGTCGGCCACCACGGCCACGCCCTCGGCGCCGCGGTCCAGCGGCACGCGCAGCACGGCCTTCACGCCCTTGACGGCGCGCGCGGCGCTGTCGTCCACCGAAGCGAGGCGCGCGCCGAACACCGGCGGATGCGCCACCACGGCCGTGAGCTGGCCGGCGTGCTTGACGTCGATGCCGAAGTCCTGGCGTCCGCTGCACTTGGCGCGCGCGTCCAGGCGCGTGGTCGGGCGGCCGATGAGACGGAAGTCCTTGGGGTCCTTCAGCGTGACTTTCTCGGGCACCGGCAGGGCCATGGCGGCTTCGGCCAGTTCGCCGTAGCCCAGCTTGCGGCCGTTCGGGCCCAGCACGGTGCCGGCCTGCGTGCGCAGCGTGGCCACGTCGACGTTCCAGCGCGCCGCGGCCGCCGACAGCAGCATGGCCCGTGCGCGTGCGCCGAGCTCGCGGTACTGCGTGAAGCTGTTCTTGATCGAGTTGGAGCCGCCGGTGATGTGCATGCCGAAGACCGGGTCGTGATAGGCGGCGTCGTTGGTGCCGCTCTTGCTGCGCACCAGGCTCCAGTCGGCGTCGAGCTCCTCGGCCAGGATCATCGGCAGGCCGGTTTGCACCCCCTGGCCGAATTCCAGCCGGTTGTGGGTCACGGTGACCTCGCCGTTGGGGGCAATCTGCACGAAGGCCGAGGGCTGCTGCGCCGGCTTGAGGGCACTGGCCGCCGGCCCCTTGCCAGTGGCCTGCGCCACGGCCAGGTGGGGAAACGCGCCGAGCGCGAGGCCGCCGACGCCGGCCAGCTTCAGGAAGCTGCGGCGCGGCAGTGCGGCGGTGTCTTCGGGTTGCTGCTGGCCTGCGGCCATCAGGCGCTGCAGGGTGCGCGGCAGTTCGGTGGGATCGATGTGGGTGGGCAGCATGGCGGACGCTCCTTCAGGCCAGGGTCTTGGCGGCATCGGCCACCGCGGCGCGGATGCGGGCGTAGGTGCCGCAGCGGCAGATGTTGCCGGCCATGGCGGCGTCGATCTCGGCCGCCGTGGGCTGCTTGCCCTGGGGCTGCGACTTGAGGAACGCCGTGGCGCTCATGATCTGGCCGCTCTGGCAGTAGCCGCACTGCGCCACGTCGTGCCTGACCCAGGCCGCGTGCACGGCGGCACCCACGGGGTCGCTGCCGTCGGTCGCGCTTTCGATGGTGACGATCTTCTTGCCCTCGGCGGCGGAGATGGGCGTGATGCACGAGCGGATGGCCTGGCCGTCCAGGTGCACGGTGCAGGCGCCGCACAGCGCGGCGCCGCAGCCGAACTTGGTGCCGGTCATGCCCAGCGTGTCGCGCAGGGCCCAGAGGATGGGGGTGCCGGGATCGGCGTCGACCGTGTGGTCGCGGCCGTTGACGTTGAGCGCGCTCATGGTGGGGTCCGTTCTTCGTGGGTGGATGGCGCCTGAAGGCGCTGGCGGCGACTTTAGGAACAAGCATCAGAAAGAAACAGTGGCGAATACCGCATGCCTTGTGAAGTCAGGCTTCACAAAGCCGGGCCAACCGGACGGATGCTGCAAGGCGATGGTGCCTCCCGCCGCCCGGGCGCCATGCAAGGTACAGCGGGATTCGGATTGACGGCCCGGTTCAACGTGATTGTTGATCGGTCTGCAACTCCACCAGCGCCCGGTACAGTTGCTCGGGTGAGATCGGCTTGTGCAGCAGTGGAATACCGCTGGCCAGGGCTTCGCGCAGACGCTCCGGGGCAGTGTCTCCGGTGATGATGAGGGCGGGTGTATGACGGCGCCCCTGCCGATGTAATTGCTGACGCAATTCAGCAATGGCGTGAGCCCCGGTGCGCGGCCCGCGCAGTCGATAGTCGCTGATGATGCACGCAGGGGGATTTTGCAGCACCAGCGGCAGGGCTTCCTCCAGGGATTCGGCGTTGTCACAGGGGCAGCCCCAACTTTGCAGCAGGTGCACCATGGCGCTGCGCACAGTGGCATCGTCGTCGATCACCAGTACCCGCATGGGTTGCAACTGCGGCCCCTTTTGCCGTGGGGATGGCACCGGTGCTACCGACAGGGGTAGCTCCAGGCGGAACACGCTGCCCCGCTCAGGCTTGGATGACAGCGTCAGCCCATGGCCCATCGACTTCGCCAGTCCGTCGGCAATGGCCAGGCCGAGCCCCAGGCCCTTGTGCCGGTCGCGTTCAGGGTTGCCCAGTTGGTGAAACTCCCGAAAGATGGCTTGCTGGTCGGCTGGCGCGATGCCCATGCCGGTGTCCCACACCTCGATGCTCACGGTGTGCCGACGTTTTCGGCAGGCAACCAGCAGGCCGCCGTGCTGGGTATAGCGGATGGCGTTGGAGACCAGGTTGCGCACCACCATGCCGACCAGGATGGCGTCGGATTTCACGGCAAGCCGGGTTTCCCGCGAGCGGTAGACCAGCCCTTTGGCATCGGCCAGCGGGGCGAAGTCGTTCTCGATCTGGTACAGCAGCTCTTGCAGGAGAAAGGGTTGTATCTGGGGATGCACTACCCCGGCTTCGATGCGCGAAAAGTCCAGCAGGGTGTTGAGCATGTCGCTGGAGGCGCGCCAGGCCGACCGGGTGCTGACCAGCACCTCGCTTTGATACGTCGACAGCGGGGTGCGCGACAGCACGTCCAGAAACAGGCCTTGGGCGTGGATGGGCTGGCGCAAGTCGTGGCTGGCGGCGGCCAGGAAACGCGACTTGGCCAGGTTGGCCTGTTCGGCCGCTTCTTTCTGGACATGCAGGCGTTCGGCCAAATCGGCAATCTGGAAGCGGGCCCGCAACGATTCGGTCAGCTTGCCGTTGAGCGTCCGGGCAAAGCGCGCCGCCAGCAGCGAATAGGCAAAAATCGTCAGGCCGACGGCCTGGTACAGGCGAGTGCCAAGCATCAGGTTGCCCGCGACGGCACTCACCGCGCAGGGCAGGAAAAAGCCATGGAAGGTCGGCAGATGGATCGTCTGCGAGATCAGGGAACTCGAAACCATGCCGGCCAGCATGAGGGTGACCAGCAAGCGATGCTCGACTTCGCCGTACTGGAGCAAGCACAGGGCACCACCACCCCACAGCAAGCCCGAGGCGAGCGACAGGACCGTGTGCAGATGAATCCGGCGGCTCACCTCCGCCTCTGTAACGGTCTGGTGCCGCAGCCACCACCAGCATGCCAGGCGCACCAACGCGTGCCCAGCCAGCAACCCGCTCCACACCAGCAGCACGGCCAAAGGAAGAACCTCGTGCATCACCCACAGCAGTGCAGTGGCCACCAACAGGCTGCCAAGGACGATGAAGGGCACGTTGCTCTGCAACGTGATGAACTGGTGCAACTGGATCTGGGATTCGGCCTTGGAAGACAGGGGCGCAGGAGCGGGAGGCGGATTCATTGAGGCAGTCTTCGGAAACTGCCGGAGCCTGAGTTGTTTCACGTTGAGGATTTGCCTGCGCAGCGCCCCGCTGCGCAAGTCCTGTTAACCGATCAGCCCGTTCTGGCGTGCCGCAAACGTGGCCTGCGAGCGGCTGTTGACTCCCAGCAGGCCCAGCACCGCTTGCACATGCCCGCGCACGGTGAACTCCGACACCTGCAGGCGCCGGGCAATGAGCTTGTTGGGCAGGCCCTCGCACAGCAGGTCCAGCACCTCGCATTGGCGGGGGGTCAGCCGGGGCACGCTGGGCTTTGTCGGGGCGCTGCTGGCGAGGGGCGTCTGCTGCAGATGCGCCAGGGTGTGGCGAATCACCGAGATGATCTTGTCCGGGGTATCGCCCTTGGAAACGAAAGCCGCCGCGCCGCGTGCCAGAGCCTGGGCGATGGTGTCGGGCGTTGCGATGGAGGACAGCATCACCACCGGCACCTGTGGCCAGCGCTGCCGAAGCAGCCCCAGCCCCTCCAGTCCGTTGACACCCTGCAGCTGGATGTCGAGCAGCACCAGCGCGGGGGGCTCGTCCGTCGTGCGCACGGCTTGTTCCAGGGACGCTGCCTCCAATACCTCGATGTCGGCCATGCCCTGCAGCAAGACCAGGCGCAGACCCGAGCGGAAAAGCGCGTGGTCGTCTATGAGCAGCAAATGCAACAGTGCCATGCGCAAATTAAAACATCAGTTGCAAAAAGTTTCCACAGTCAATATTGACTATATGCGGGCCGGTACGCCCTGGGCACCATGCAATTTTTTATGCGCAAAACAGGGGCTTTTTCTCCATGAACCACGCCTACCGCCTCGTCTGGAGCGACGCTGCCGCACGCTTCGTGCCTGCCCCCGAGACCGCCAAGGGGCGCGGCAAGTCGTCTGGCCGCGGCGCTGCCGTCGTGGCGCTCTGCGCGGCGCTGCTGGCCAGCGGCGCGTGGGCTGGCCCCAGCGGCGGCAGCGTGAGCGCGGGCAGCGGCAGCATCAGCCAGAGCGGCAGCACCACCACCATCACGCAGGGCAGCCAGAACCTGGCCATCAACTGGGCCAGCTTCGGCATTGCCGCCGGCGAGCGCGTCAACTTCGTGCAGCCCGGCGCCAGTGCCATTGCGCTGAACCGCGTCATCGGCCCGGAGAGCTCGGTGATCAACGGTAGCCTGAGCGCCAACGGCCAGGTGTGGATCCTCAACCCCAACGGCGTGCTGTTCGGCAACACGGCCAGCGTCAACGTCGGCGGCCTGGTGGCCTCCACGCTGAGCCTGAGCGATGCCGACTTCCTGGCCGGCAAGCGCAGCTTCAGCGCGAATGGAAGCCAGGGCACGGTGGTCAACCAGGGCAGCCTGACCGGCGGCTACGTGGCCCTGTTGGGCAAGCAGGCCAGCAACAGCGGCACCATCACCACCGCCAACGGCACGGCGGCACTGGCCGCGGGCGACAAGATCACGCTGGACTTCAGCGGCAACCGGCTGCTGTCGGTGCAAGTGGACGAAGGCACCCTGAACGCCCTGGCCGAGAACAAGGGACTGATCCGCGCCGACAACGGCACGGTGATCCTCACGGCCAGCGCCAAGGATGCGCTGCTGAACACGGTGGTCAACAACGAGGGCGTGATCGAAGCCAAGGGCATCGACGCTGCGGGTGGCACCATCCTGCTGCTGGGCGGCCTCAACGGCGGCACCGTCAAGGTGGCGGGCACGCTGGACGCCTCGGCCAGCGGCGCCCACGACGGCGGCTTCATCGAAACCAGCGGCGCGCATGTGCAGGTGGCCGGTGGGGCGAAGGTCAGCACGCTGTCGGAGACAGGCAAGACCGGCACCTGGCTGGTCGACCCGACCGACTTCACCGTCAGCGCCGGCAGCGCGGCCGGCACCACGAGCGGCATCGGCGCCGACACGCTGTCGGCCAACCTGGCAACGACCAACGTCACGCTGGCCACCGACAACAGCACGGGCACCGACAGCGGCGACATCAACGTCAACGCCGCGGTGAGCTGGGGGGGCAACACCACGCTGACGCTGAATGCGTACAACGACATCAACATCAATGCGGCGATCACCGCCACGGGCACCAGCGCCGGGCTGGTGCTCAACCACGGCAACTATGCCAGCACAGGAACGGTCACCAGCGGTACCGACTACAACGTCAAGGCGCCCATCACCCTGAGCGGTGCGAACGCCACGCTCAGCATCAACGGCACGGCCTACACGCTGCTGCACAGCATGGCTGAGATCGACGCCATCGACAGCACCGGCCTGAGCGGCAACTACGCGCTGGCGCAGGACCTGGATGCCGGCGGCACCACCTACACCAGCGCGCTGGTGAGCTCGACCAGCTTCGTCTTCGGCGGCCGCTTTGCCGGCCTGGGCCACACGATCTCGAACCTGACCATCAACGCCGGCAGCGCCAACAATGTGGGCCTGATCGCGCAAAACTTCGGCACCCTCCGTGATCTGGGTCTGGTCGGCGGCAGTGTGTCGGGCGGCGACCGCGTCGGTTCACTGGTGGGCTTCAACGGCAGCAGCGGCAGCATCAGCAACGCCTATGCCACCGGCAGCGTTTCAGGAGACGACTACGTCGGTGGCCTGGCAGGCTACAACGGCATCGGCGGCAGCATCAGCAACGCCTATGCCGCCGGCAGCGTTTCGGGGACTGGCGACTTCGTCGGCGGGCTGGTGAGCGTGAATTACGGCACGATCAGCGACGCCCATGCCACCGGCAGCGTTGCGGGAACCAGCAGCTGGGTCGGCGGGCTGGTGGGCGTGAACGCGGGCAGCGGCAGCATCAGCAACGCCTATGCCACCGGCAGTGTTTCGGCGGCTGCCGGTGGCTACGTCGGCGGGCTGGTGGGCTTGAACGACGGCGGCACGATCAGCGGCGCCTATGCCACCGGCAACGTCCTGGCAACCGGCGGATTCGTCGGCGGGCTGGTCGGCTACAACAGCGGCAGCATCAACAACGCCTATGCCACCGGCAGCGTCTCGGGGGGAGCCAACGTCGGCGGGCTGGTGGGCTTGAACGACGGCAGCATCAGCAACGCCTACTGGGACAGCAGCACCACGGGCCAAGGCGTCGCGGTGGGCTCGAACAGCGGCACGGTCACCAACGTCAACGCCGTCACCAGCGGCACCGCCTACAGCCACACCAGCTACGCCAACCTGGGCACCTGGACCGAAACGGTTTCGGGCTCCGGCGTCTGGGTGGCCAAGGACGGCAGCGGCAACCCGCAGTGGGTGATGGTCGAAGGCGCGACCCGCCCCTTCCTGTACAGCGAGTACTCCACCAGCATCCGCAACGCCCATCAGCTGCAGCTGATGGCCTACAACCTCTCCGCCAGCTACAGCCTGGCCGCCGATGTCGACGCCAGCGAAACCGCCGGCGCCAACCCCAGCGGCATGTGGACCACGGCCGGCTTCTCGCCGGTGGGCAATGGCACGGTGGCGTTCAGCGGCAGCCTGGACGGCCAAAGCCACACCATCACCGACCTGGTGATCAACCGCGGCACGACGTCGAAGGTCGGGCTGTTCGGCCAGACCGGCAGCGGCAGCGTGATCCAAGGCGTCGGCTTGCTGGGCGGCAGCGTCACCGGCAGCGACGAGGTGGGCAGTCTGGTGGGCCACAATGAAGGCGGCATCAGCAATGCCTACGCCACGGGGACCGTCAGCGGGGCCAACAGTGTGGGCGGCCTGGTGGGCTTCAACTTCGGCGGCAGCATCAGCAATGCCTTTGCCACGGGCGCCGTCAATGGCGCCGGCAACAGCGTTGGTGGCCTGCTGGGATTCGGCTACGCCAGCAGCATCAGTGATGCCTACGCCACGGGTGCCGTCAATGGCGCCGGGAACGATGTTGGCGGTCTGGTGGGCCATAGCGCCGGCCTCAACGGCAGCATCAGCAATGCCTACGCCACCGGCACCGTCAATGGCACCGGCAACGATGTTGGCGGCCTGGTGGGCTATAACCGCGGCAGCATCAGCAATGCCTACGCCACCGGTACCGTCATCAGCGCGGGCAACCATGTCGGTGGACTGACGGGTCTTCTCGACCTTGGCAGCATCAGCAATTCGTACGCCACGGGCGCTGTCAGCAGTTCCAATGCGGCTGGCGTCGTGGGCGGCCTGGTGGGCTACAACTACAGTGGCAGCATCAGCGATGCCTACGCCATGGGGAACGTCACTGGCTCCGGGGACAATGTCGGTGGCCTCGTGGGCCTCAACGATGGCGTCATCCGCGATGCCCACGCCATGGGGGACGTTTGGGGGGGCACCGCCGTCGGCGGCCTGGTGGGCCGCAACAGTGGCCTCGTCACGAGGGCCTACGCCATCGGCACTGCCACGGGTACGAACGACGTAGGCGGCCTGGTGGGTTTCAACTTCGGCGTCTCCAGCTTCATCGGCAATGCCTACGCCACGGGCGCCGTCAGCGCATCCAATGACTATGCCGGCGGTCTGGTGGGCCGAAACGGCGCCGGCGGCGTCGCCAATGCCTACGCCACCGGGGCCGTCAGCGCGGACAATGAGTATGCGGGCGGCCTGATGGGCTGGAATGCCGGGAGCATCCTCAACACCTACGCCACCGGCGTCGTCAGCGGCGCCGGCGTCGTGGGCAGCCTGGTGGCCCACAACGCCGGCTACATCGCGGCATCGTTCTGGCTCGGTGCGGGCAACACTGGCGTGGGCATCAATGCGGGGTCGGTCGATGCGCTGACGCGGGGCCTGAGCATCAGCGAAGCCACCAGCGCCAGCACCTACAGTGCCGCCGGCTGGGACATCGCCACCACCGGTGGCAGCAGCGCGGTGTGGCGCATCTACGAGGGCAACACCATGCCCTTGCTGCGCAGCTTCCTGACCGCGCTGACCGTCACGGCCGGCAACGTCAGCAAGACCTACGACGGCACGACCAGCTTCAGCGACAGCTACACCCTCAGCGATCCAGGTGCCGACACCAGCCCCATCATGGGGACCGCGAGCTACGACACCAGCAGCAAGAATGTGGGCAGTTACGCCATCACCGTCGGCGGCCTGTATTCGAGCCAGCAGGGCTACGACCTGATTTCAGCGGGTACCGCCAGCATCACCGCCGCCACGCTGATCGTCAGCGGTGCGACTGCGGCCGACAAGACCTATGACGGCACGACCAGCGCCACCGTGAGCGGCGGTAGTTTGAGCGGGCTGGTCGGCGGCGACACGGTGACTCTCAGCCAGAGCGGCAGCTTCAGCGACAAGAACGCCGGCACCGGCAAGACCGTCACCGAGACCTTCGCCATCAGCGGCAGCGATGCCGGCAACTACGTATTGGCCAGCAGCAGTGGCACCACCACGGCAAACATCACCGCCGCCACGTTGACCGTCAGCGGCACCACCGCCGAGAACAAGACCTACGACGGCACGACCGCCGCCACGGTCAGCGGTGGCTTGAGTGGCCTGGTCGGCGGCGACACGGTGACACTCAGCCAGAGCGGCAGCTTCAGCGACAAGAACGCCGCGACCGGCAAGACCGTCAGCTACACCAGCAGCCTGAGCGGCACCGACGCGGGCAACTACGTGCTGGCGTCCAGCAGCGGCAGCACCACGGCCGACATCACGGCCGCGACGCTGACCGTCGGCGGCACCAGCGCCGCCAGCAAGACCTACGACGGCACCACGGCCGCCTCCCTGAGCGGCGGCAGCCTGAGCGGCCTCATCGGCGGCGACACCGTCGCGCTCGGCCAGAGCGGAACCTTCAGTGACAAGAACGCGGCCACGGGCAAGACGGTGAGCTACACCAGCAGCCTGAGCGGTACCGACGCAGGCAACTACGTGCTGGCTTCCAGCAGCGGCACCACGACCGCCGACATCACGGCCGCCACGCTGACCGTCAGCGGCACCACCGCCGCGAACAAGACCTACGACGGCACGACCGTCGCCACCGTGAGCGGCGGTAGTCTGAGCGGTCTGGTCGGCGGCGACACGGTGACTCTCAACCAGAGCGGCAGCTTCAGCGACAAGAACGCCGGCACCGGCAAGACCGTCACCGAGACCTTCGCCATCAGCGGCAGCGATGCCGGCAACTACGTGCTGGCCAACAGCAGCGCCACCACCACGGCCAGCATCATCGTCGCCGCGTTGACGGTCACCGCCAACAACGACAGCCGCGTCGCCGACGGCAGTGCCTACAGCGGCGGCAACGGCGTCAGCTACAGCGGCTTGGTCAATGGCGAGACCGGCAGCGTGCTCGGTGGCAGCCTGGTCTATGGCGGCAGCGCTCAGGGCGCCACCGCGGCCGGCAGCTACAGCATCGCGGCCGGCGGGCTGAGCTCGGACAACTACGCGCTGAGCTATGTCGACGGCGCGCTGGTGATCAGCGCGGCGGTGGCCGGCCCCGTACCGTCGCGCCCCGTACCGTCTAGCCCCGTGCCGTCGAGCGCGAACCCGTCGCTTGGCGATGCGCAGCAGCGCGCACTGGCCAGCCAGGCCGACTTGCCGAAGCCGCCGGCCAACCCGCCCGAGCGGCTGCGCATCGAACAGTGCGGGCTGCGCCTGGACGAACCCGCGACCGACTTCTTCACCCTTAACGAGAACAAGCTTTCATGCATGTCACGCCTCGAATCCCGCTGAGCCTGCTGGGCGCGTCCCTGGCGCTGAGCGCCGCGACGGTTTCTGCCGCCACGCCGGACGCCGGGCAGATCCTGCAGGAGCCCCGCGCACCCTTGGCAGTACCGAGCGGCAGCACGCCGGCGCTGACCATCGACAAACCCGGCGCCGGCACTGTGCTCGAGGGCGGCGCGCGGGTCCGGCTCTCGGCCATCCGTTTCAGCGGCAACACCGCTTTCAGCAATGCCGCGCTGCAAAGCCTGCTGACCGACGCGGTCGGCAAGGAGCTGACCTTTGCCGAGCTGACCCGATTGACCGATCGCGTGACGCGGCACTACCGTGAAACCGGCTACCTGGTCGCGCGCGCCTACCTGCCGGCCCAGGCGGTCAAGGACGGCGTGCTCGACATCGCGGTGCTGGAGGGCAATCTGGGCCAGGTCACGGTCACCAATACCGCTGGACTCAAGGACTCCGCTCTGGCGCCTTTGCAGGCCCTGCCATTGAACGCCCCGGTGCAAGCCCAGAGCCTGGACCGCACCCTGCTCACGCTGTCGGATCTGCCAGGCACCCGCGTGCAGTCCACCCTGCGCCCGGGCACGACCGTGGGAGCATCGGACCTGCTGGTGGAGGTGAACAGGACCCGCGACTTCCAGGGCATTGCCGATATCGACAACTTCGGCAGCACCTACACCGGGCAGTACCGCGTCGGCACCAGCCTGTACTGGAACAATCCGCTGGACCGGGGCGATCAGATGAGCCTGCGGCTGCAGGCCAGCAACACCCGCATGCACTACGCGCGCCTGGGCTACCAGCTGCCGCTGGGCCGCGATGGCACGCGCGTGGGCGTGGCCGTGTCGCACCTCGACTACCGCCTGGGCAAGGACTTTGCGGCACTGGATGCCGACGGCAAGGCCGATACCGTCAGCCTGTATGTGCGCCATCCCTTGCTGCGCAGCCTGGAGAGCAACTGGTATGCCCAGCTCCAGATGGACGCCAAGAATCTGCGCGACACCGTGGGCAGCACCGCCACCACGTCGGTGCACCAGCTGCGCAATGTCGTGCTGGGGCTGAACGGCGACTGGCAGGATGCGCTGGGTGGCGGTGCCGGCAACAGCCTGGCCCTGAACCTGACCACCGGCCAGCTGCGGCTGGACAACGACAGTCTGGCGCAAGACGCGGCCAGCATCCGGAGCGCCGGGCACTTCAACAAGCTGAACTACCAGCTGCAACGCGTGCAGGCCTTGCGCCCCAACTGGTCGCTGGCACTCAACCTCAGCGGCCAGCTGGCCGACAGGAACCTGGCTTCGGCGGAGAAGTTCAGCTTGGGCGGCAACAACGGGGTGCGGGCCTATCCGCAGGGCGAGGCCCTGGGCGACGCGGGCTGGCTGGCCAGTGCAGCGCTGCGCTGGCAGCCCGCGCCGGGCTGGCAACTGCAAGCTTTCTACGACGCGGGGGGCGTGCAGCTCAACCACCGCGCGTGGGACCGAACCGGCAGCACGGGCAACCGCGTGCATCTGGCTGGCGCCGGTCTGGGCGTGGGCTGGGCAACGGACAAATTGGCGTTCTCGCTCACCTCGGCCTGGGCCACCGAGGGCCGGGCCGGCGATGGCCGCCGCGGCGCGCGGCTGTGGGCGCAGGCGACCGTGGCGTTCTGAATCGACCACCCGCACTTGCGGCTGTGCGCTCAAACGCATCGCGAAGACGTGGCCGAGACGCTCGACCACGTTCTCGGTGTGTTCTCCGCCTCGAGCTCACGCAGCCGCCGGGCGTCGGGCACATCCATCTCGCCGTACTTGGCGCGCCACTTGCAGAAGTTCGCATCGCTGAAACCGATGATCTGCTTCTCGGTGTATCTGCTCTTTCTCATTTCCGTCATCCTCCAAGTTGACGGGCTTCACTGCCATTGCGCCGGTACGGCTGGGAGGGGCAGGTCACCGGTGTAGCCTCGCGCCATGGATTCCCTGATTGCCGCCTCCGCCCGCGCCTTGGCCGCCGGCGACGCGCTCGGCGCGCTCAAGCGGGTCGCGCTGCGCGACGACCCGCCGGCGCTGGCCCTGCGCGGCATCGCGATGGCCCAGCTCGGCGAGCATCCGCGCGCCCGCGAACTGCTGCGGCGTGCCGCGCGCGGCTTCGGGGCCCATGAGGAGCTGGCGCGCGCGCGCTGTGTCGTGGCCGAGGCCGAGGTGGCCATGGCCATGCGCGACCTCGGCGGCTCGCCGCGCGCGCTGGCGGCGGCCGCGGCCACGCTCGATGCGCACGCCGACCGTGCCAATGCGCTGCAGGCGCGGCTCATCGCGGCGCGCCAGCTCCTGCTGCTCGGCCGGCTGGAGGCGGCCCGGGCTGCGCTGGCGCCGCTGGATGTGCGCGACCTGCCGCCCGCGCTCGCGGCGGTGGCCGAGCTGACCGCCATGGAGCTGGCGCTGCGCTCGCTGCGCATCGGCCCGGCGCGCGCGGCGCTGGCCCGCGCGCAAGAGGCGGCCGAACGTGCGCGTGTGCCGGCGCTCTCGGCCGAGGTGGCTGACGCGCGGGCTGCGCTCGATCGTCCCGCGGCACGGCGTCTCTTCCCCGGCGGCGAAGAGGCGCTGCGGCTCGACGAGGTCGCGGCGCTGCGGGCCTCGGACGCGCTGGTGGTCGACGCCTGCCGCCGCGGCGTGGGCGCCGGCGACGCATGGCGGCCGCTGGCGCGCCGGCCGGTGCTGTTCGCCCTGGCGCGCGCGCTCGCCGAGGCGTGGCCCGGCGACGTCGACCGCGAAGCCCTGATCGCCTGCGCGTTCAACACCCGCCATCCCGACGAGACGCTGCGCGCGCGCCTGCGGGTCGAGATCGGCCGCCTGCGCGCGCTGGTCGCGGCGCAGGCCGGCATCGAGGCCACGGCACGCGGCTTTGCGCTCAGGCCGCGCGATGCGCGCGAGGTGGTCGTGCTCGCGCCGCCCATCGACGGCGAGCAGGCCTCGCTGGTGGCGCTGCTGTCCGACGGGGCGGCCTGGTCGACCTCGGCGCTGGCACTGGCGCTGGACGCGAGCCAGCGCACGGTGCAGCGCGCGCTGGCCGAACTCGAGGCCGAGGGGCGGGTGCGCGCCATCGGCCGGGCGCGGGCGCAGCGCTGGCTGGCGCCGCCGCTGGCGGGATTCACGACGATCTTGTTACTCCCCGCTGCGCTGCCGATTGAATAAAGTTGTCTCCAAGGCGCCGATCCCGGGGCCCGCCACACCAGGAGCCAGCGATGAACAGCACCACAGCGAGCAAGAAAGACAAGCCTGAGCCCGTGTCGCGCACGGCCGAGATCGTGCGCGAGTACGGCCCCTTCGCCGGCGCGACCAGCGTGGCCGGCGTGACCCACGACGGCCAGCGCGTCTGGGCGGCCACCGGGGCGCAGCTGGTCGCCTTCGATCCGGCCAGCGGCGAGACCACGCGCACCCTCGACTGCACCTGCGATGCCGGCACCGCTTATGACGGCACCTACTTCTATCAAATTGCCGAGGCGCGCATCGACAAGATCGATCCGGCCAGCGGCAAGGTGCTGGCGTCGATTCCCACGCCCGGCCACGGCAGCGACTCAGGCCTGACCTGGGCCGAGGGCAGCCTCTGGATCGGGCAGTACCGCGATCGCAAGATCCTCCAGATCGATCCGGTGAGCGGCGCGGTGCTGCGCACCATCGAGTCCAACCGCTTCGTCACGGGCGTGACCTGGGTCGATGGCGAGCTGTGGCACGCCACCTGGGAAGGCGACGAGAGCGAGCTGCGCCGCGTCGATCCCGACAGCGGCGCCGTGCTCGAGCGGCTGGAGATGCCGCGCGGCGCCAACGTGAGCGGGCTCGAGTCCGACGGAGCCGAGCTCTTCTATTGCGGTGGCGGCGGCAGCGGCAAGGTCCGCGCCGTGCGGCGCCCGAGAGCCGCCAGGGCCTGAGCGGCCCCACTCCGGCGCGCACGGTGGCGGCACCGGCGCGCCGGCAACCCCCTTTCGGCTTGTCTGCCGAAGACGAGCGCGCCGGCCACCAGGCGGGTGGAGCCGCGCATGGACGAACCCCACATCGGCTCACCGAGCCCAAGGAGAAACGCATGAACACCGCCATTGCCGAATCGAGCACCGTGACGAACCACCCCGTCGTGTCGAAGGACCGGTGGCTGGCCCAGCGCAAGGCGCTGCTGGCGCGCGAAAAGGAACTGACCCACCTGCGCGACCAGATCGCCCGCGAGCGCCGCGCGCTGCCGTGGACCCGCGTCGATAAGAGCTACGTCTTCGACACGTCCGAGGGCCCGCGCGCGCTGGCCGACTTGTTCGAGGGCCGCCGCCAGCTGCTGGTGCAGCACTTCATGCTCGGCCCCGACTGGGAGCAGGGCTGCCCGAGCTGCTCGTACATGTCCGACCACCTCGGCGGGATGAAGGTGCACCTCGAGAACCGCGACGTCACGCTGCTGGTCGTCTCGCGCGCGCCGCTGGACCAGATCGAGCGCTTCCGCCGACGCATGGGCTGGCAGTTCAGGTGGGTCTCCGCGCACGGCAGCGACTTCAACTACGACTTCAACGTGAGCTTCACGCCGCAGCAGTGGGCCGAGGGCCAGGGCGAGGTCTGCTACAACTACAGCGTGCGGCCCTTCCCGGCGCAGGAGGCCCCCGGCATCAGCGTGTTCTACAGGGACGATGCGGGCGAGGTCTTCCACACCTATTCGACCTACGAGCGCGGCGTCGAAGCGATGATGGGCACCTACAGCCTGCTCGATCTCACGCCCAAGGGCCGCGACGAGCCCAACCCCGTCCATGCGATGGACTGGGTGCGCCACCACGACCGCTACGAACCGGCACCGGCCGCGAAGCCGGCGGGCGCGGCGGGTTCGTGCTGCCATGCGTCCGCCTGAGCGGCGAGCGCGCTGAAGCGGCAGAAACGTCATGGCAAGCCTTTGGCCGTGGCTCGCGGTCGCGGGGGTCGGCGCCCTGCACGGGCTGAACCCCGCCAGCGGCTGGATGTGGGCGGCCGCCTGGGGCGTGCGTTCGCGCGACCGGAGGCAGGCCTTGCGGGCGCTGGTGCCGATCGCGCTCGGGCACGCCGCCTCGATGGCGCTGGTGGCCGGCGCGGTGGCCTTCGGCCTCTCGCTGGACCGCGTGGCGTTGCAGGTGCTGGCGGGCGTGCTGGTGGTCGTCTTCGCGGGGCTTCATCTGTCGGGCCGCACGCCCAGGGCGGCGCGCGCGCCGGCGGGACATGCGGGGATGGCGCTCTGGTCCTTCATGGTGTCCACCGCGCACGGCGCCGGCCTGATGCTGGTGCCGGCGCTGATCCCGCTGTGCATGGGCGATGGATCGGCGCGGGAGATCGGCGCCTCGGGCTCACTGCTGCTGGCGCTTGCAGCCGTCGGCGTTCACACCGCGGCCATGCTTGCCGTCACGGGCGCGATCGCGGTCGGCGCCTGCTGCGGTTTCGACGTCGGCGGCCGCTGGCTTCGGAGCCCCAGGCGCAAGCCATCAGCTGCAGCAAGAGGAGTCAGCCCGCCGGCTGCAGCCGAGGCTGCTTGCCGGCGGCGTCGGTCCGCGGGAACGTGAGCGCGATGGCCACGGCGCCGAGCCCCACGGCCATCGAGCCGATGTACATCCAGGCATAGCTGCCGTAGCGGTCGAACAGCCAGCCGCCGAGCACCGGACCGAGCGCCATGCCCAGGCTGGACAGCATCGACGCCGCGCCCAGCACCGTGCCCAGGATGCGGGCGCCGAAATAGTCCCGCGCCAGCACCGCATAGAGCGGCATCACGCCGCCATAGGCGAGGCCGAAGACGATGGCGACGGCGTAGAAGCCGCCGAGCCTGTTCACCAGCAGGTAGCTCGCGGCGGCAAAGGCCTGGATCAGCAGGCCGGCCACGAGCACCCGCTTGGCCCCAAGCCGGTCCGCCAGCACGCCGAAGAGCAGGCGCCCGCCGAGGCCCGCCGCCCCCTCCATGCTGTAGATGGTGACGGCCGCGAAGGTCGGCAGGCCGCAGCCGATGGCATAGCTGACCGTGTGGAAGATCGGCCCGGAGTGCGCGGCGCAGCAGGCGAAGAACGTGGCCCCGAGCACGAGGAAGGCACGCGAGCGCAGCGCCTGTCCGACCTTCATCTCCGGCGCCGGGGCTGCGCCTCCCGCAGCGGCCGCATGGGCGGCGCCGGGGGCCGCGCGAATGAACCAGACCGCGGGCAGCAGCGCGATCCACGCGCCGATGCCGATGATCAGCTGGGCCGTGCGCCAGTCGTGGTGCGTCACCAGCCACGCGGCCAGTGGAGAGATGGTCATGGGCGCCACGCCCATGCCCGCCGACACCAGCGACACGGCCAGGCTGCGGTGCCTGTCGAACCAGGACGCGGTGGTCGCGATCACCGGCGCGAAGAAGCTGCCGGCGGCAACGCCCATCATCACGCCGTAGAAGAGCTGGAACTCGAGCAAGGTCGACGCGCGGCTGGCCAGCACCGTCGAGAGCCCCAGCAGCACCGTGCCCGCCAGCACCACCACGCGCGGGCCGTAGCGGTCGCTCAAGGCGCCCCAGCCGAACCCGGCCACGCCCATGCTCAGGAAGGCCAGCGTCATGGCGCTGGAAATGCCTGCACGCGACCAGCCGGTGGCCGCGCTCATGGGTTCCAGGAAAACGGCCAGCGAGAACAGCACGCCGATGGCCACGCAGGTCATCAGCGCGCCGGCGGCCACGATGGACCAGTTGGAGTCGAGCGCGTCGGCGGGACGCGCGGAGGCAGGGATGTTCATCGTCTTGTTCCCGGAGAAGGTTGAAATAGTGAACCAATTGGTTGACTATAACGACATTTCTCTTTTTGCATAGAGGCCAGCCATGCTCCGGGGCCGCGCGGGCGGGCGCGGCGGCACTGCGGCGGCTACTGCGCCTCGATGCCGAACTCCCGCATGCGCCGGGTGATCACGTCGAAGTCGCGCCGGTAGTTCGCGCTGAACTGCTCGGGCGTGGTGTTCAGCATCTCGAGCCCGCGCTCCGCCATCCGCGCCTGGACCTCGGGCATGGCGGCGGCGGCGCGCAGCGCCACCGTCAGCCGCTCGACGACAGCGGGAGGCGTCCTGGCGGGCGCGACGAACGCGATCCACACCGCCGCCTCGAACAGCGGATCGTCGAAGCCCAGTTCGCGCATCGTGGGCACCTGCGGCAGCACCGCCGAGCGCTCGCGCCCCATGATCGCGAGCGGAACGATCTTGCCCGCCTGCACGTGCTGGCGCGCCAGGCCGGCCGACGTGAGGCCGACGCTCACCGTGTTGCTCAGCAGGTCGGCCATCACGGGCGCTTCCCCGCGCTGCGGCACGTGCACCATGTGCGCGTCGAGCTTGCGGTTGAGCGCCTCGCCCGCCAGATGGCCGAGCCCGCCCGGTCCCCAGGTGCCATAGCTGAGCTTCTGGTCCGGCCGGGCCGCCAGCTTGCGGAAGCCCTCCATGTCCTTCACGCCGAGCTCGAGGTTGGCCGACAGGATGGCCGGGCTGCGCACGACCTGCGTCAGGAAGACGAAGTCGCGCTGCGGGTCGTAGGGCAGCGTCTTGTAGAGCGCGACGTTGTTGATGAGCGAATCGCCGAGCGTGACCGCGATCGTGTAGCCGTCGGGCGCGGCCCGCGCCACCTCGCCCAGGCCCACCGCGCCGTTTGCGCCGGCACGGTTGTCGACGATGAAGGGCTGGCCCAGCGCCTTCGCGGCATGCTCGCCGATCAGGCGCGCGACGAAGTCGTTGGCGCCGCCGGCCTGGGCCGTCACGACGATGCGGATCGGCTTGCCCGGGAAGCTCCCTTGCGCGAGCCCTGCGAGCGGCAGTGCGGCGAGCATGGCGAAGCCGAAGCTGAAAAAGTGGCGGCGCATCGGGGTCTCCTTGGTGTTGTTCTGCATGTGGGACTGCTTGTCGCGGCGCGTCAGGCGCTGAGCGGCGCGCGCTGTTCGCGCTCGACCTCTTCCTGCAGCAGCCGCCGGTACTGGACCAGTGCGGCGTCCATCGCGAGCGGCAGCATCCGCGCTTCGGGATCGATGTTCAGGTACTGCGCGGTGATCATTTCGCGGTCTTCCTCGAATGCGGTGACCAGGCCCCGGTAGATGGTTTCGGTGACCGCGGGGTCGGCAATGCGGCTTCGATGCGATTGCTGGAAGAAGTAGTGCGTGGTCGTTGCCGTCTCGGGCGTGAGCGTCTGGCAGCTGTGCAGCTGCACGCCGCCGCGCAGCTCGCCTTCGGCCTGCCCCACCGGTGCGCCGCCCGACTTCATCAGCAAGGTGCCGGGCAGGAGGAAGTCGTAGATGAAGTAGCGGTCGACGTTGCGGTCGAAACTCTGGAACGACTTCCAGAACGCAGAAGGAGGCACGTCGGGCACGTGCCGCGTCACGCGGATGCCGCGTGGCACCTTCTCGATCCTGGGCACGGCCTGGGCGATGGCTGTCGATCCGCCCAGCGTGCCCTCGTGCACATAGCTCAGGTGCGAGAAGTCCAGCAGGTTGTCGCAGACCAGCAGGTAGGGCGTGTCGTAGTGAACGTAGCCCGGCTTGTAGCGCCAGTCGGGGTGGTCGCACGAGAAGTTGTCCGGCAGCAGGGCCCGGTCCGCGCGCGACGGATCCCCCATCCAGACGAAGATCCACTTGTTGTGCGCGACCACCGGATAGGTCCGCACACGCGCCTTCACGGGAATGGTGGCCACCCCGGGCGCTTCCACGCAGACGCCATCGGCCGCGAACTTGAGGCCGTGGTAGCCGCAGCGCACGCAGTCGCCTTCCCTGCGCCCGCGGGACAGCGGCGCATGCCGGTGGCAGCAGCGGTCCTGCATCGCAACCAGCTCGCCGCCTTCGGTTCGATAGACCAGGATCGGCTCGTCGAGCACCGTGCGCGTGAACAGCGCGTTGTCGGAGATCTCGTGATCCCACGCAATGACGTACCAGCAGTTTCGAACCCACATGCCTGTCTCCAAAAGTCCAGGCAATGTAGAAATTCGCGCGGCCTTCGTCTGTCCCCGCAGAAGGGTACAAAAAGCTCCGGGCCAACCCTAGTGGATGAAGCGCAGGAGCTGTTGCCGCCCGTGGATCGCGAGCTTCAGGTAGGCGCGCTTGCGCAGCGTGGCCACGCTCGACGTGGCAATGCCCAGGTCCGCGGCGATGCCGTCGGCGCCGACCCCGCAGGCGATGCGCGCACAGACCTCGCGCTCGCGCAGAGAGAGCTGCGGCGCCGTGCGCTGCAGCGTGCGTTCGATGCCCGCCACGCGCAACGCCGTATCGGGCGATGCGAGCTGCGCGAAGAGCGCATTGCGATGCGCGCGCTTCAGCAGGGGCGCCAGTCCGAGCAGTTGCTCCACATCCGCTGGCGCGAACTTGCCGTTCTGCCGGTTGCGGTACAGGTTGATTGCAAAGATTGTCCGCGGCACGGGCGAGTAGAGAAAGCTCAGCCGCCCCGTCAGCTGCCGGCCGACGAAGATCTGCTCCCGCCATGCGGGGTCGGGGATGTCCGCCGCGTCGTACAGCAAGGCGGTGACGGGTGCGTGGCCCGGCGCCTCCCCGCCCATGCGCGCGGCCAGGCGGGTCATGTCGTCCGCCTGCCGGAACCGCTTCTTGTAGAGGGAGAAGCACTCCGCCGTGATGTTGTCGCGCCGGCCGGCCGAATGCCCTTCCACCTGCGACGGAACACCGTCGATGTACTCCACGAGCGAGATGTATTCGACCGGCACCACATGGTTGATGAAGTCGAGCATGTGGAGCGCGGGCGCCTGTTCGCTGCCCGCGTCGAGCAGGTGCGCGACGGCACCGGCGTCCAGCAGCTGGCCTGCAGGTGGCGTGTCGAGAAACCAGGTGGAAGGCATTGCGGCCCAATATAGGCAAGCCGCGCCCGATTCAACAGGGTGGAAGCCCGCGGGGCCGCGAGCCCGGCCGGTCAGCGAATGCCCAGTGCGTGGTCGAGCGACAGGCGGCCGGCGCCGCGGCCCGCCAGGTACAGCAGCAGCGCGGCCCATGAGAGGTGCGTCGGCCATGCGTCGGGGTAGACGAAGACCTGGATCACCAGCGTCATGCCCAGCAAGGCCAGCGCCGACAGGCGCGTGAAGAGGCCCAGCACCAGCAGCAACGGGAACAGATGCTCCGAGTAGGCCGCCAGGTGCGCGGCGATCTCGGGCGGCACGAACGGCAATTTGTATTCGGTGCGGAACAGCTCGTACGCGCTGTCGGTCAGGGTGAGAAAGCCCTCGACCTTGGTGCGGCCCGAATAGAAGAAGATGGCCGCCACGGCCACGCGCATGGCCAGTGCCAGCGCGTCGTGGGCCACGAGGCGCGCGAGCCGCTCGGCCACTGCGTTCCACTGTGCGCGAAGACCGCGATGGTTGCTGCTTTCGATCGATGCGGGAGCCTGAAGGTGGGTGCTCATGGTGCTCTTTCGTTGGATGCAGGCGATGCAGACGTGCCGGCGAATGCGCCGGCGCGCAGCAGGGCCGCGAACATGGCCGAAATGTCTGCCCCCGGGTCGGCAGCCAGCGCGCGCTCCGCCGCCTCGGCAAGGCTTGCTCCGTTGGCGCAGGCGTCGAGAAAAGCGCAGCCGGCTTGGGTGATCTCGTGCCAGTTCACCGTGTCGCCGGGCCGCGTCAGCAATGCGCCCTCGCCTCGCCAGGCCAGTTCGTCGCCAACGGCGCTCTGCCGGCGATTGCGCTCCCAGATGGTGTAGACCGGTTGCTCGTCGAACCAGGCCCAGCGGGCCGCCGGATGCGGTGCGAGAGCCAGGGCCGCCATCTGTTGCGGCGTGCGGCGGGCGATCCATGCGGCGTCGGCGGCCGGTGCGTCCTGTGCGGCATGGGCTTCGCGCCAGAGCGTGTCGAGCCGCGCCACGCCGGGCAGGTAGACGAGCTCCGCGGCCGGCTCGAAGCCGCGCAGGAAACCGGGGAAGCCGCCGCCGTAGTGCAGCAGGCGCCCGTCGCTCGGCGGATCGGCCGCCACGTAGAGTGCGGCGGCGGCGCGAAACCACTCCTCGCCCACCAGCTGCGCAACGGTCGGGAAGTTGGCCTGCAGCGCATCGATGCAGGCCTTCATCACGGTGTTGCGGTACACCGCGAAAGCGGGCTGCATGGCGAGCGCCCGCACCGCGGGGTGCACGGCTTGCGGCGGAGCGAACAAGGCGTGCGCAAAGGCTTGCCGGAACTGATCGAGCGGCGTCTTCATGCCGTGGCCTCCTGCGCCGCGCGCTGCAGTTCGGCCGCGGCCCGTTCCTGCTCGGCCATGAGCTCCTCGAAGGCCGGTACGTTGCCGTCGCGCTCGATCAGCGTGGGCCGCGCGCCGGCGCGATCGACGAAACGCCGATACAGCTGCCAGACCTCCGGTGCGATGGGCGCGTCGTGCGAATCGATCAGCAGGGCATCGCCGAGCGTGGGGTCGGCGCTGTGACCCGCGAGATGGATCTCGCCGACCAGCGCCTGCGGAAACCGGTCGATCCATTCCGTGGCCGAAAAACCCAGGTTGCGGGCAGACACATACACGTTGTTGATGTCGAGCAGCAGCCTGCAGCCGGTGCGCCGCGACAGCTCGGCAAGAAAATCGATCTCGTCCCATTCGTGTCCGTCGATGTGCAGGTAGTGGGACGGGTTCTCGATGGCAATCGCCGTGCCCAGCGCGTCCTGCGTGCGCGCAACGTTGTCGGCAATGCGGTGCAGCGCAGCGGTGCTGCGCGGGAAAGGCAGGAGGTCCGGAAAGTACTGGCCGTTCCATGCGGACCACGCCAGGTGCTCGGAGATCAGCGCGGGCTGGATGCGCCGGGCAAGCGCCGCCAGCCGCTGAAGATGCGCCGCATCGGGTTCCGCCTCGCCGGCGAGCGAGAGCGAGACGCCATGCAGCGACACCGGATGGTGCGCACGGATCGCTTCCAGCCATCCGATGCGCGGCCCGCCCGCCACCATGTAGTTCTCGGGATGCACCTCGAACCACAGGCCCTCGGCACGCGCGCCGAACGCGGCCTCGTAGTGCTCCGGCTTGAGGCCGAGGCCGGCCGCGAGGGTGTCGGACATGGCAGCGTGCGCAGTGCCGCGATCAGGACTTGATCGGCGCCAGCGAGCCCATGCCCTTGGGCGTCTTGATGGTTGCACAGGTGCCGGCCGGAACGTTCTTCCAGGCGTTGCCCTGGTAGTCGACCTTGGAGGTGCCTGCGCAGGTGGTGCCGGGGCCGGCGGCACAGTCGTTCTTGCCGGCCATCGAAACGCCGTAGCACTTTTCCATACCGGCCATCTTGTCGGCCATCGGTTTGTCTTGCGCCATGGCGGAGCCGGCGGCAAGGGCACCCAGTGCAAGAGCGGTGATCGCGAAAGAACGGTTGATCATGGATGAACTCCAAAAAAATTTGATTGAGGGTTGCAACCGCGCCCCAATGCGCAGTCACTTGCTAGTTCGCGGTTCGCGCGACCGGGGTTACAGGGCCCTGCACGATCGGCGAAATTCTTTGCCGAGCCGCACGAGGATGGAGAACACCATCAACTGCAACTACAGCATCGAATCCGCTCGCGCCACGCGCACGATGCGCGCCTTGGCGCCGTCCGTGAGCAGATAAAGACTGCCGTCGGGTCCTTGCCTCAGGTCGCGGATGCGCTCTCCCAGTTCGGCGAACAGGGCTTCGCGCCGAACCACGCGCGGTGCGTTGTCTTCGCCCGCCAGCTCGAAGCGCCATACGGCCCTGCCGGCCAATGTTCCAACGAAGACGTTGCCCTTCCACGCGGGAAATTGATCGCCGGTGTAGAGGATGAGATTGCTCGGCGCGATCTGCGGCGTCTTCCAGAAGGCCAGCGGCGCTTCCATTCCTCGCCTCGATGTTCCCTCGCCAATCTTGGCGCAGGTGTCGTACTCGCAGCCGAAGGTCACCATCGGCCAGCCATGGTTCAGGCCCTTGCGCACAACGTTGATCTCGTCGCCGCCTTGGGGCCCGTGCTCGGCAATCCAGAGCTGCCCCGTCCGGGGATGAACGAATGCACCCTGGGGATTGCGATGCCCGAGACTCCAGATCTCGGGACGCGCACCATGGCGCGCGGCGAAGGGGTTGTCGTCAGGCACGGTGCCGTCGGTGCGTATGCGCACGGTCTTGCCCTGGTAATAGGCGAGCGCCTGGGCGCGCATCCGGTCCTGCGGCGCATGGCGGTCGCCGATCGTGATGAAGAGGTAGCCGTCGGCGGAGACAGCGAGTCGCCCGCCGAGGTTCTGCCCGTTCACCGCGCCCGGTGTCTGGCGAAACAGCACCTTGAATTCATCGATGCGCGATCTGTCGTCGCTCAGGCGAGCGCGTGCCACCGTCAGGCTGTTGCGGTCGATGTGCAGTCCGCGGCCGGCTTTCGTGTAGCTGAGATACACGAGGCGGTTCGAGGCGAACGCCGGATCGATGGTGACGTCCAGCAGCCCCCCGTGATCGCGGTGGTCCACGCGCGGAATTCCCTGGATGGACGAGATGTCGCGCCCATCGGCGCTGATCATGCGCAGCCTCCCCCGGCGCTCGGTCACCAGCAGGCTGCCATCGGGCATGAATTCCATGCCCCAGGGCGACTCCAGCCCGTCGGCGAAGGTGCTCGCCTGCGGCGCATCCGGCGCGGAGTTCGCGGGCATGGCCGAAGCACCGAGATGCCAGAGCCAGATCGTCGCGAGAAGCGCGGCGCCAGGGCCATGTCGTCGCCAGAACAGCGCAGCAGGCCTTGAACGACGAATGGCAGTTGGCGCTGTGTTCATGTCGGTTGATGCCGTGGGGCCGCGGCGACATTGCCGTTCGAAAATCTTATCGGCGAGCGGGCAGCCCCGACAGTCCATCCTTTCTATTACCCCCGCTATCGACGGCCTCGGAACATTCTGTTGCTGGCGATACACTGATGGCCTATGAGCGGCTATCGCCTCCCCCGACGTTGCATGACCGCGTTCCTCGTGGTCCTGTCGCTGCTGTTCTCGCAGCTCGCGCTGGCAAGCTACGTCTGCCCCGGGGCGGTGGATGCGGTATCGACGGCCGAAATGGCGATGGCGCCGGGTGAGCCCTGCGAAGGCATGGATACCGCCCAGCCGGTGCTGTGCCACCAGCATGCCGCCGACATGTCGCTGTCGTTCGAACCCGTCAAGCTCGCGACGCCGTCACTGCCTGCCATCGTGCAGGTGCTGCGCGTGCCGCTGGTGATGGTTGCGCAAGGCCACGCGCTTCCGCAGCAGGCCAGGCCCGAGCGGCAGCATCCGCCGCCCGATCCCGTTTTTCTCGAGACCCTCAGACTTCGCGTCTGACATCTCCGTCGACTGACCGGTGCTGGTGCGGCGCGTCCGCTTGCCAGCGATTGCCTCGTTCCTCCGCGGAGTTGCCATGCTCATTTCTTTTTCCCGCGCAACCGCCTTGGCTGTTGTGCTGCTGCCGTGTCTTGCGACGGCCGCTCCCCTGTCCCTCGAAGCCGCGTTCCAGCTGGCCGCCCGGCGCTCCGAAACCGCGCGCGCCGCCCGCGCAGGCCTGCTGAGCGCCACGGAAGCGGCGCAGGCTGCGGCCCAGCTTCCCGATCCCGTGCTGCGCGTCGGCATCGACAACCTGCCCGCGACGGGGCCGGACCGCTTCCACACCGCGCGCGAATCGATGACGATGAAGCGCATCGGCATCAGCCAGGAATGGCTGTCCGCCGACAAGCGCGCGGCACGCCAGGCCGCCGCCGATGCATCGGTCGGACGCGAAAGGGTGCAGGCGCAGGTCGCCGCGGCCGAGACCCGCCTGCAGACCGCGCTCGCGTACCTGGACGCCTTCTATGCCGGCGAAACCTTGAAGCTCGCCGCGCTCGCGGAACACCACGCCCATGAGGAACTGGAGGCCTCGCGCGCGCGCCTGTCGTCGGCCGCCGGCAGCAGCCAGGAGGTGCTGGCGATGGCGGGTGCAAGAGGCGTCGCGCAGGACGACGCGGCGGACATCCGGCAGCAGCAGAACGCCGCGCGCGTGGCGCTCGAACGCTGGGTGGGTGTGCAAGCCGACGAGCTGATGCCCGTCGGCGAACTTCCCGTGCCCGCTGAAGAAGCCTATGTGGCCGGGCACGCCACCGTGGCCGCGCTGCAGCGCGACGTGGACGTGGCCAGGCAGGCGGCGGCGGTCGCCGCCTCCAACCGCAAGCCCAACTGGACCTGGGAGCTTGCCTATGGCCAGCGCACCGGCTATTCCGACATGGTGTCGATGGGCGTGAGCATTCCGCTGCCCGTGGCGCCTGGCGAACGGCAGGACCGCGACACTGCCGCCAGGCTGGCACTGGTCGAAAAGGCCGAAGCCGATCTGGCCGAGGCCACCCGCGCCGCCGGCGCCGAATACCGTGCGCTCGCCAGCGATGCCGAGCGCCTGCAACAGCGCATCGAGCGCTATCGCGCCGGTGTCGTCGTTCCGGCCGGCCAGAGGACGGCCGCGACGACGGCGGCCTACCGCTCCAACCAGGCGAGCCTCTCCGCCCTGTTCGAGGCACGGCACGCCGAGGTCGTGCTGCAGCGCAAGCTGCTGGCGCTGCAGCGCGATCTTGCACGGACCCGAATCCAACTGGCCTTGCGGCCGCTCACTGCCGAGGTGGCGCAATGAACCGAAAACTCACCGTGGGCGTGTCGCT
This sequence comes from Variovorax paradoxus B4, assembly GCF_000463015.1. Classification (NCBI taxonomy): domain Bacteria; kingdom Pseudomonadati; phylum Pseudomonadota; class Betaproteobacteria; order Burkholderiales; family Comamonadaceae; genus Variovorax; species Variovorax paradoxus. Next base: position 811,171 of record NC_022234.1, read on the forward strand.
GCTGGCCGCCCTGCTGCTGGCCGCCAGCGCCTTCTACCTGGGGCGCAAGACGGGCCAGGCCGCGGATGCATCGATGGCCGTGGCCGCCACGCCCGATGGCCGCAAGGTTCTCTACTGGCATGACCCCATGGTGCCCGGCCCGCGCTTCGACAAGCCCGGCAAGTCGCCGTTCATGGACATGCAGCTGGTGCCCGTGTACGCCGACAGCGCCGCCGGCACCGCCAGCGATGCGGGCGTGAAGATCAGCCCCGCCGCGCAGCAGAACCTCGGCATCCGGTATGCGAGCGTGCGGCGCACCGAAACATCTTCCTCGTTCGAAGCCATCGGGTCCGTGCAGTTCGATGAACGGCTCAATGCCGCGGTGCAGACCCGCGTGGCCGGCTACGTCGAGCGCCTGTCGGTTCGCGCACCGATGGAGCGCGTGCGCAAGGGCCAGGCCCTGGCCACCGTCTTCGCGCCCGACTGGCTCGGGCCGCAGAACGAGTGGCTCGCGCTCAGGCGCGCGGGTGTTTCGTCCGATCTCGTTGCGGCGGCCCGCGACCGCATGCGGGCCCTGTCGATTCCCGCCGAACTCATCCGGCGCAGCGAGGAAAGCGGCACGGCGCAGGCGCGCTACGTGCTCACGGCGCCGGTCGATGGCGTGGTGGCCGAGCTGGGCGTGCGCGAAGGCGTCGCGGTCACGCCCGGCATGACGCTGTTCCGCATCGCGGGCCTGCAGAAGGTCTGGGCGGTGGCCGAGGTTCCGGAGGCACAGGCGGTTCGCCTCGTGCGCGGGCAGAAGGCCAAGGCCGTTCTCCAGGCCGATGCATCGCAGTCGTTCGACGGTGCGCTCGACGAGATCCTGCCCGAGATCAACGCCGCCACCCGCACCTTGAAAGCCCGCTTCGAGGTCGACAACAGAAGCGGAAAACTCACGCCCGGCATGCTGCTGCGGCTGCAGGTGGCAGGGCCTGCCAGCAGCCGGCTGGTCGTGCCATCGGAGGCCGTGATCCGCACCGGCCGTCGCGCCGTCGTCATCGTGCGCAAGGCCGACGGCGCCTTCGAGCCGCGCGACGTATCGCCGGGCGCGGAGGTGGGCGACGACACCGAGATCGTCTCGGGCCTGGCCGAGGGCGAGCAAGTGGTGGCCAGCGGCCAGTTCCTGATCGACTCGGAAGCCCGGCTGCGCTCCGTGCTCGGCAACATGGCGGCACCCGCGGCCGCACCGGGCGCGGGCGCTTCGGCGCCGGCAGCGTCACCCACACCGGCCCCGGTGCCGCACCAGGCCGAAGGCCAGGTCGAGAGCGTGGCGCCCGACGGCATCACCATTTCGCACGGGCCGGTTGCGACGCTCCAGTGGCCCGCCATGACGATGGGCTTTGCCAAGGCCGCGCCCAGCGCGTTCCCCGAAATCAAGCCGGGTGACCAGGTTCGCTTCGAGTTCAGGGAAGGCGGCCCGATGGGCTACGAGCTGGTCTCCATCCAACGGCTGCCATCGGGCGCCAAGCCATGATCGCCGCCCTGATCCGCTGGTCGGTCGGCAACCGCTTCCTGGTGCTGATCGCGACCCTGTTCCTGGTGGCCGCGGGATGGTGGTCGGTGGTGCGCACGCCGCTCGATGCCTTGCCCGATCTCTCGGACACGCAGGTAATCATCCGCACGCCCTACCCCGGAAAGGCGCCCCAGGTGGTCGAGGACCTGGTCACCTACCCGCTGACCACCACCATGCTCAGCGTGCCCGGCGCCAAGACCGTGCGCGGGTACTCCTTCTTCGGCGACTCGTTCGTCTATGTGCTGTTCGACGACAAGACCGATCCGTATTGGGCGCGCTCGCGCGTGGTGGAGTACCTCAACCAGGTGCAGGCCAGGCTTCCCGCGGGCGCGAGTGCCTCGCTCGGCCCCGACGCGACGGGCGTGGGCTGGATCTACGAGTACGCGCTGGTCGACCGCACGGGCACGCGCGACATCGGGCAGCTGCGCGCGCTCAACGACTGGTTCCTCAAGTTCGAGCTGAAGACCGTGCCCGACGTGGCCGAGGTGGCCAGCATCGGCGGCATGGTGCGGCAGTACCAGGTGGTGCTCGACCCCGACCGCATGCGCGCGCTGGGCATCACGCAGGCGGCGGTGGTGGAGGCCCTGCAGAAGGCCAACCAGGCCTCCGGCGGCTCGGTGGTGGAATTTGCCGAGGCGGAGTACATGGTGCGCTCGCGCGGCTTCCTGCGCTCGCTGGACGATTTCCGGACCATCCCGCTGTCGGTGACGGGCGCAACGCCGGTGCTGCTGCGCGACGTGGCCACCGTGCAGATCGGCCCCGAGATGCGCCGCGGCATCGCGGAGCTGGATGGCGAAGGCGAAGTGGCCGGCGGCGTGGTCGTCATGCGCTCGGGCAAGAACGCCCGCTCGACCATCGAGGCCGTCAAGGCCAAGCTCGAAGCGCTCAAGCCGGGCCTGCCGCCGGGCGTGGAGATCGTGCCTACCTACGACCGGTCGCTGCTGATCGACCGCGCGGTGGAGAACCTTCGCTCCAAGCTCATCGAGGAGTTCGTCGTCGTGGCACTGGTCTGTGCGGTGTTCCTGTTCCACCTGCGCTCGGCGCTGGTTGCGGTGGTGGCGCTGCCCATCGGCGTGCTGGCGGCGTTCGTGGTCATGCACTGGCAGGGGGTCAACGCCAACATCATGTCGCTGGGCGGCATCGCGATTGCCATCGGCGCGATGGTGGACGGGGCGATCGTCATGGTGGAGAACGTGCACAAGCACATCGAGGCCTTCGAGGCCGCGCAGGGACGGCAGCCCTCGATGCCCGAGCGGTGGCAGCTGGTGGCCGATGCATCCGTGGAGGTGGGGCCGGCGCTGTTCTTCTCGCTGCTGGTGATCACGCTGTCCTTCGTGCCGGTGTTCTCGCTCGAGGCGCAGGAGGGGCGGCTGTTCTCGCCGCTGGCCTTCACCAAGACCTACGCCATGGCGGCCGCGGCGGGCCTGTCGGTGACGCTGATCCCGGTGCTCATGGGCTACCTGATCCGCGGGCGCATTCCGCATGAAGCTTCCAACCCGGTGAACCGCTTGCTCATGGCGGCGTACCGGCCCGCGCTGGAGCTGGTGCTGCGCTTCCCCAAGGGAACGCTGGCCATGGCCGCCGTGCTGCTGGCCCTCACCGCGGTGCCGATGATGCGGCTTGGCGGCGAGTTCATGCCGCCGCTGGACGAAGGCGACCTGCTCTACATGCCGTCCGCGCTGCCCGGGCTTTCGGTGTCGAAGGCGTCCCAGCTGCTGCAGCAGACCGACCGGCTGATCAAGACCGTGCCCGAAGTCGAGCGCGTGTTCGGCAAGGCGGGCCGTGCGGACACGGCCACCGATCCGGCGCCGCTCGAGATGTTCGAGACCACCATCCAGTTCAAGCCCAGGGCGCAATGGCGCGCGGGCATGACGGCCGACAGGCTCGTCGAGGAACTGGACCGCGCCGTCAAGGTGCCGGGCCTCACCAACGTCTGGGTGCCGCCGATCCGCAACCGCATCGACATGCTGGCCACGGGCATCAAGAGTCCCGTCGGCATCAAGGTGGCGGGTGCGGACCTGGCCACCATCGACGCGCTGGCCTCGCAGATCGAGGCGGCGGTCAAAGGTGTTCCCGGGGTGTCGTCGGCGCTGGCCGAGCGGCTCACCGGCGGGCGCTACATCGATGTCGACGTCGACCGGCTCGCGTCGGCACGCCATGGGCTCTCGGTGGCGGACGTGCAGGCCGTGGTGTCCACGGCCATCGGCGGCGACAACGTGGGCGAAGTCGTTCAGGGGCGCGAGCGCTATCCGATCAACGTGCGCTATCCGCGCGAAGTCCGCGACTCGCTCGAGCGCCTTCGGCAGTTGCCTTTCGTCACGGCCAAGGGGGCGCAACTGCTGCTGGGCGATGTCGCAAGAATCCGCATCGAAGACGGTCCGCCGATGCTGCGCAGCGAGAACGCGCGGCTGTCGGGCTGGGTGTACGTGGACGTTCGCGGCCGCGACCTGCGCTCGGCCGTCACCGACATGCAGGCGGCCGTCGGCCGCGCCGTCAAGATGCCCGCGGGCTACGCGGTGTCGTGGTCCGGCCAGTTCGAATACCTGGCGCGTGCGACCGAGCGGCTGAAGCTGGTCGTCCCGGCGACGCTGGCGGTCATCTTCGTGCTGCTCTACCTGCTGTTCAGGTCGTTCGGCGATGCGGCGCTGGTGATGGCGGCCGTGCCGTTCTCTCTTGTCGGCGGCTTCTGGCTCGTCTGGGCCATGGGCCACTCGATCTCCGTCGCCACGGCGGTGGGCTTCATTGCGCTGGCCGGCGTGGCGGCCGAGTTCGGCGTGGTGATGCTGGTTTACCTGAAGAACGCGCTGGCGCGGCACCTCGAAGCCGGAGAGCCGATGAACGACCAGACCCTGCGCGCCGCGATCCGCGAGGGCGCCGTGCTGCGCGTGCGGCCCAAGGCCATGACGGTGGCCGTCGTGATGGCCGGCCTGCTGCCCATCCTCCTTGGCAGCGGCACGGGCTCGGAGGTGATGACGCGCATCGCGGCGCCCATGGTGGGCGGCATGGTCACCGCGCCGCTCTTGAGCATGCTGGTGGTCCCTGCTGCCTGGTATCTGCTGCGCCGGCGGAGCATCAACAAACAAATACACTAACGGCCAACGAAGCATCGAATACCCTCGTGACACGTCTTTCTTGCTTTCCAAGGTAACTGCTCGCCGTTAGCGTATTTTCAATGTCGTCCCTCCCCCTCTTCCCCGAACCCTCCGGCGAATCGCATCAGGCGGCCTTTGCCAGCTGGTTGGCTGCGCAGCAGGAAAACGGGGCCTTGCGGCAGCCCTCTTCCATCGCGGTCTATCGGGACATGTGGGGCAGTTTCACGGCCTGGTGTCTTGGCCAGTCGCCCGCGGTGACGCTGGCGTCGCTGAACAAGGGCGACCTGTCGGCGTTTCAGCAGGCGCGCTTCGGCATGAAAAGCGACGACCTGTCGCTGTCGCCGCGTTATGCGCTGCGCCTGCTCCGGCTGATCGACCGGGTGCTGCGCCACCATGCGCAGACGCACGACACCCCCGTCAACATCGCCGCGTCGGAATGGATCGCGACCCAGCCGGACGTTCGGTACGCGGATTCGGCGCGGGCCGATCCGCTGCCGGAATTCCTCTCGGTCTCCGAGGCCAGGCACCTCATTGCCTTTCTCTCGAGCGCCCGGCCACGGCCCGGCGCGGCGGGTGATCGGCATGCCCAGGCAGCGCTCAGTTGGCAGGCGCTGCGCAACCGCACGGCCGTCGCCCTGCAGCTGGGCGCGGGACTCACCCCGGGCGACGTGCGCGTGCTGCGGCTCGATGCGCCGACATCGCAAATGGCCGGCCGGCGCGAACGGCCCTGGAAAGTCGCGGTGCCGGGCAACGGCAACTCGCCGGCGCGCGAGGCGCCGGTCGCCCCCTGGGCCGGCGAGCTGCTGCAGCACTGGCTGAACATACGCGCCGAGGCGCTGATCGCGGGCGAGTTCCTGTTTCCGGCCACGCGCACGGGCAAGCCCTGGAGCAAGGAGGCGCAGTACGTTGCCGCCAAGCAGGTGCTGGAAGATGCAGGCATCGAGGCCGCCGGCGGCGGCTCCTTCCTGCTGCGCCACACGTTCGCGCTGCGCCAGCTGCGCAGGGGCGCCAAGATCGATCAGGTGGCGCGCTGGCTCGGCGTGGAGCCCGAGGCGATGGGCAAGTACCAGCGCGTGCTTGCCGCTCCGGCCGAGGTCATCTGAAGATCAGTTTTCGGGCCGCCGCCACAGCCAGATCGCGACGGCCGCCATGAGGAGCGGCGCGCCGATCTTCACGGCAGCCGGTGCGGCGGTGGCCAGCAACACGGCCGAACTCAACGCCATCATCCCCGTTGCGGCCCACTTCGCGCGGCGGGGCACCGCTCCGCTTCGGCGCCACTGGCGAACGTACGCGCCATAGCGGGGGTGTTCGAGAAGCCGACGCTCGAGCGCCGGCCAGCCGCGTCCGGCGGCCCAGGCGGCCGCGAGCAGGAACGGCACCGTCGGCAGCACAGGAAGAAAGGCGCCGAGCAGGCCGAGGGCGACGAACACCAGAGCCAGCGCACGCCAGAGCAATCTCGCGACGGGGCCAGCGGGCCTCATGAAGAATGGAGCCCTTCGGGGCGATCTGCCGGGATTTGCGAAGCAGGCATCGGTGCATCGTAAGCCAACCTTGGGTGGGAGAGATCGGCGGCCCCGGCTTGCATCCGCGCCGCATGCATTCGCCATGCGGCCACGGTTCTCCGACAAAATCGGGGGCATGAAGGAGATCGACAACCTGTTCGGAAAAGAGCCGGGTGCCACGGGAAACTGGCCCAGCACCGTGGCGGATGCCATGGCAAGGCGGGATGTGCAGGTCGACGAAGCCGTCACCACGCTTCGCCGCACAGCCGCCGCCACCGCGGCCAGCGTCGCCGCATTGATGCACGTGGTGAATCCGGACGCCTCGCACAGCCTGGCGCGCCAGGCCGCCTCGAAAATGTCGGATCACACCGGATTCGTCACCGTCGCCGAGCAGTTGCACGACATTGCGTCCCAGTTGCGCGAACTCGAGTCCTCGGTGCGGAGCCTGCTGGCGCGCACGCGCAAGGACGCGGCCCCGGACGACTGAAGAAGCCCGTGCCGAAGAAGCTCTTTGCGCCGCATCGCCGGCCTCAGCGCACCGTGTTCCTCGACGCGGGCGGACGTGAATCGGATTTTTCGCCATCCCGATCCCAGTAGCCGCCGCTCATCAGGCTCGTGCGCACCATGGCGCGGGCGCGATGCAGTCGGCTCTTCACGGCTTCCACGCTCACTCCAAGGCTTGCCGCAACCTCGGGGGTGGTCAGTTCCTCGACATCGCGCAGGATCAGCGCGACGCGACAGGCCTCCGGCAATGCGGCAATGGCCTTCGCGAGGTCGAGGCGCAGGTCCGTTGTGGTGCGCTGCATATCCTAGCTGCAGGCATTGCCCTGCATGCAGAACGACCTGCACAGAAAAAGCAGTGCTCACGGATGGGCGTCCGGCGAACAGATGGATCGTCTCTCACATGCTCTAGGGAAAAATTCAAACCCCTTCTATCGAAGATGGATGACGCTCTGCAGTTGCCGACGCAGCACGCTGCGCAGCATGGACAAGTTCTTCGCATCCTTCGCCAATGCCACGGCGCGCGCTGCCGGCAGTCCGCTCACCTTCCTGCTGTGCGTCGCGCTGGTCATCGCCTGGGCGGTGTCGGGCCCCTTCTTCCATTTTTCGGAAAACTGGCAACTGACCGTCAACACCGGCACCACCATCGTCACCTTCCTGATGGTGTTCCTGATCCAGAACACGCAAAACCGCGATGGCGCGGCGCTTCAGACCAAGCTCGATGAACTGATCCGCTCATCGAACGCCGGCGACGAGTTCATGGGCATCGAGAAGCTCACGGACAAGGAGCTGGCCGAGCTGCACGAGAAGTGCGAGGCGGCAGCCAGGAAGAGCCATGAGGCGCTCGACAGAACACGCAACGAGCGCGCGCGGCGCGGCCACAAGAACAGAACCCGGGAAGCTGCCCAAATGGAAATGGAAGGCAAGACTTGAAGTCGGGCCATGCAATCAGGTGTCGAGTTCCGGCGGACGCCGAGGCCCGCCGGAACCGGACCCGCGTCAGGAGCCGATGACCTGCAGGTCGCCGCTCGCGCCCAGCAGCTGGCGCACCTGCTGCGCCAGCGAACCGAATATCCGTCCCGCCAGGCTGGGCTCGTCCCGGCCGAAGACGATGCGGTCGCAGCCGAAGTCGCGGGCTGCCGAGACGATGCTCTCGGCACTGCGCCCGATCACCACGGTGCTGGTACAGGACACGCCAGCCATGGCGAGCAGGTTCCGCGCGGGCTCCAGGTCCTCGGCACCGGCACTCTGCTGCAGCTCGCGCAGCTCGTGCGCATCGAAGAACATCGCGACGTGGCCGGAGACCGCGGGCTGCACCCGCAGCAGCCGAACCGCCGCCGGCTCCTGGCTGCAGATGTGCACGACCTGATCGACGGCCGAACGCGTGCGGGCCGGCTCGGTGGGGTCGATGGGTACCAGGATGCGTCTCATGCGGGCCCCCTCAGGCGGCGGGCTGGTTGGCGGGTTCCGGTTGCTGGCGGCTGGTCAGCCACTTGCCGATCACGACCACGGACACGGCGCCGAGCGCGGGAACCACGGTGTGCAGCGCATGCTGGCTGGCAGCCCAGCCGGCGATGGACGGGTCCGACATTGCCATTTCGCCGGCCACCCAGCCGAGCAGAGCGGCCCCGAGCGTGATGATGATCGGGAAGCGGTCCATCAGCTTCAGGATCAGGGTGCTGCCGAAGATGATCAGCGGAATGCTGATCACGAGGCCGAACACCAGCAGCGGAACGTTGCCCTTGGCTGCGGCTGCGACCCCGACGACGTTGTCCAGGCTCATGACCAGGTCGGCGACCACGATGGTCTTGATGGCCGCGGCCAGGCTCGAATGACCTTCCATGTCCTCCTCGCCGTCGTCGCCCTTGAGCAGGCCGATGCCGATCCAGAACAGCAGCGCGGCGCCCACCAGCTTGAGGTACGGCAGCGTCAGCAGATAGACGGCAAAGAAGGTCAGCACCACGCGCAGCACGATGGCGCCCATGCTGCCGAACAGGATCGCCTTTTTCTGCTGCGCGGGCGGCAGCGAGCGAGAGGCCATCGCGATGACGACGGCGTTGTCGCCGCTCAGGACGATGTTGATCAGGATGATCTGCGACAGGGCAATCCAGAAATCCGGACTGGTCAAAAACGACATGGTGTCTCCTCGAAGTGGACGCGGAACCACTGCGGTTCCGACGTGTTCGAGGCTACGGGGCTGCGCTGTCACCTTTCTGCCGGTAGGCTGTCAGCCGCTTGTCTGCCAGCTGTCAGCCAGCTTACAGCCGGCTGATGCGGCGCTGACTTGCAAGCCGGCCGGCCGGCCGGCTCAGGCCGCCCGCAGCGGGAAGAAGACGCTGAAGGTGTTGCCCACCCCATCGATGTCTTCCTCCAGCGTGATGCGCGCGCCGTGCAGCGTGGCGATCTCGCTGACGATGGCCAGGCCCAGGCCGCTGCCATCTTCCTGCGTGCCGAGAAGGCGATGGAAGCGTTCGAAGATGCGCGCGCGCTCCTCCACCGGGACGCTGGGGCCGTCGTCGCTGATGGCCAGGCGGCACTGGTCGTGGTCGCTGCGGCCCACCTGCACGGTCACACGGCCGCCTGGCTGGCTGTAGCGCACGGCGTTGTCGATCAGGTTGTTGATCAGCTCGCGCAGCCGGTCGCGGTCGGCGTTGATCACCAGCGGATGCTCGGCGCCTTCGAAGCCCAGGTCGATGTCGCGCTTGATCGCCTGCGGCACCCAGTCCATGCTGACCTCCAGCGCGTAGGCATTCAGGTCGAGCGGCTGCAGCTGCATGGCGTCGAGCGCGCCGGGCTCGTTGCGGGCGAGCGAAAGCAGCTGGCGCACCAGCCTCGAGAGCCGGTCGGCGCTGATGTAGAGCTGCGCGAGCGAATGGCGCACCCGCTCCGCGTCGTTCTCCCGCAGCGCCAGTTCGATCTGCGCCTTCAGGCCGCTCACGGGCGTCTTCAGCTGGTGCGCGGCGTCGGCCACGAAGCGGTTCTGGAAATCGAAGGTGCGCCCGAGCCGCGCCATCAGCTCGTTGACTTCGTCCACCAGAGGCCGCACCTCTCCCGGCACGTCGTGGGTGTCGATCGGGCTCAGGTCCAGGTGCGAGCGGTCCGACACCGCGCGCCGCAGCCGCTGCAGCGGCTCGAGCCCGCGCGAGATGCCGAACCAGACCACCGCCGTGGCCATCACGATCAGCAGCAGCTGCGGCACCACCACGTTGGCCACCATTTCCCACGCCAGGCGCGTGCGCTTGTGCAGGGTTTCGGCGACCTGCACCAGCACCATCGGGGCCTCCGGGTTGCCGCCGATGGGCATCCAGGCCACCAGCATCCGCACCGGCTCGCCGCGCATGGCGTCGCGGTAGAAGCGCGGCTTGGCAGGGTCGCCCCCGCGCGGCGGCGGCATTTCCGCATCGCCTCCCAACGCCTTGCCGTCTTCGCTGGCGACGCGGTAGAAGAGCAGGTCTTCCTGATCGAGCAGCAGGATGTTGCCCGCGGCCTCGGACAGGTCGAGCCGCGGCTGCATGCCATCGAGCTTCACGTGCAGCACGATCTCGCGCCCGATCTCGTACAGCGCGCGGTCGTAGGCGAGGTTGGAGAAACGCAGCGAGTTCCAGTAGGCGGCACCGGTGTCCAGCACCAGCAGCACGGCGAGCGGACCGAGCAGCCAGGCCAGCAGCTTGCGCTGCAGCCTGGGCTCAGGTTTCCGCATCGCTGCGGTCCATCAGATAGCCCATGCCGCGCACGGTGCGGATCTCGCATCCGAGCGGTTCGAGCTTCTTGCGCAGCCGGTAGACGTTGACCTCGATCGCGTTCTCGCCGACCTCGTCGCCCCACCCGTAGAGATGGTTGACCATCTGCTCCTTGCCCACGACGCGCCCTTCGCGCATCATCAGCAGCTCCAGCACGGCGAGCTCGCGCGGCGACAGGTCGAGCGGTTTCTTTTCGTAGAACACGCGGCGGCCCACGGTGTCGAAGCGCAGCAGGCCATGCTCGAGGTAGGGCGTGGAGTTGGTACTGCGGCGCAGCAGCGCCCGAACGCGCGCTTCCAGCTCCGGCAGGTCGAAGGGCTTGGCCAGGTAGTCGTCGGCGCCCAGATCGAGCCCGCGAACGCGGTCCTGCAGGGTGTCGAAGGCCGTCAGCATCAGCACCGGCATCGTGGACTTGCGCGCGCGCAGCCGCCGCAGCACGTCCAGCCCGCTCAGCTTGGGCAGGCCGATGTCCAGGATCGCCAGGTCGTAGATGCCGAGCGCGAGCGCATGGTCGGCCTCTTCGCCGGTAGAGACGATGTCCACGGCGTGGGCGGACTGCACCAGCGCGCGCGAGAGCGCGTCCGCCAGCACCTTGTCGTCCTCTACAAGCAATATCCGCATTGATTGGCCCTACCGGTGTGCAGCCGAATATGCTAACCGCAATGTCCTGGCGGGGTGGATAGCGATTCGGTACTGTCGAGCTGCAGACGCCGGCAAGAGCTGCATGGGCTGGCCGACGGACGAGGATCGAATCGCGCCGCAGCGCGTCGTGCGGGGGCGAGTGCGGGCACAATGGACGCCTATTCCCCACGCGGCGAACACAGGCCACACGCAGCGGCCCGGCGCCGCGCAACGGACTTTCACCAGCCGGCCCCACCCGGGTCCCGGCGACGCACGATGGCTATGGATTCGACGACTGACAACAAACTTGGAAAGCGCCACACGCCGCTCACCACGCTTGTCCTGACCGCCCTGCGCGAGCGCATCATGAGCGGCGCGCTGGCGCCCGGGGAGCGGCTGGTCGAAGGGCGTCTTTCCGAGGAACTGGGCGTCTCGCGCATGCCCGTGCGCGAAGCACTGCGCGCCCTGGCCGCCGAAGGCATCGTGGCCATCGAGCCGCGGCGCGGCGCAACCGTCACCACCTTCACCCGCGAGCAGATCCACGAAATGGTCGAAGTGCGCGCCACGCTCGAGGCACTGAACGCCAAGCTGGCCGCGCGGCGCCACGATCCGGCGCAGATCGCCAAGCTCGAGCGCATCCTGGCCGAAGGCTCGCAGCTCACCAGCGACGACGACCTGACCCGCATCTCGGCGCTCAACCTGGACTTCCACGAGGCGCTGGGCAACGTGGCCGCCAATTCGGTGCTGCAGGACATCATGCGTTCGCTGCGCGAGCGCACGGCCCTCTTCTTCACGGTAAACAACCGCGAGCGCATGCGGCAGAACTGGGAAGAGCATGCCGCAATCCTGCGCGCGGTGGTGGCGGGCGACGCCGAACTCGCTGCCCTGCTGGCCGCGCGCCACGTCTACAGCGCGGCCGAGCTGCCGCAGTCGATGCAGCAGCCACAACAGCAGCAGCCCACGCCCGCCTGAGCGGGCCCGCGGCCGCGATTCAGCCGCCGCGTTCGCCGAGCCGGCGCCAGGCCAGCCCGGCCAGTGCCACGTCTTCCAGGCCGACCCCGACCGACTTGTAGACCGTGATCTCGCCCCGGTCGCGCCGACCCGGCACGCGACCGGCCACGAGCTGCGCCAGTTCGACGATCCTTGCATCGGGCAGCACGCCCGCGCCGGCCTGCACCAGCTCGCCCGCTTCGCGCAGCGATTGCGCACGCCACTCGACCGCCACCACCGACGCGCGCGACAGCGCCGCGTCGTCCAGTTCGCGCGCGTGCGGCAGGCTGGAGCCGATCGCGGCGACGAAGCAGCCTGCCGGCAGCAGCTCGCCGGGGAAGAGCGGCGTGGTGGCGCGCGATGCGGTGACGACGATGTCGGCGCCGTCCAGCGCTTCGGCGGCGGCGCCGCACAGCCGCACCGGCACGCCGCACTGCGCGGACAGGCGCTGCGCCAGCGCGGGCGAAGGCTCCGGCGTGCAGATGCGGATGCTCTCCAGCGCAAAGGCCGCGGCCAGCTGGATGGCATGGGCCTGCCCCTGCGTGCCGGCGCCGAACAGCGCCAGGTGCCGCGCATCGGCCCGCGCGAGGTGGCGCGCCGCGATCACCGAGCATGCGGCCGTGCGCAGCCGCGTGATGGCGCCGGCATCGAAGGAGGCCAGCGGGCGGCCGTCCTCGGTGGAGAACAGCAGGATGACGAAGGAGAACTGCCCCTTGATCGTGGTGTAGACCTTGGCGCCCGCCACGCCCTGCCCCGGAATGACCGCGCCGAGCGTGGACAGCTTGACGCCGCCGGCTTCGGTGCGGATGCGTTCCTGCATCGCCGCGGCGCCCTCGCCGAAGCGAAGGAAGGCGTCGCGCAGCACCTGCTGCGCATCGGCCGGCGTGACGAGCGCGTCGACCATCGAATCGGAAATGTGTTGCACGAGGAGCTCTCCGGAAGATCAGGCGCCGAAGGCTTCGCGCAGCAGCAGCGCGATGGCGCCGAAGGCCGACAGGCCCAGCAGCATGCCGCGCACCGCGCGGCGCGAGACGCGGCGGTTGAGCGGGCCCGACAGCGCGAAGCCGGCCACCATCAGCGGCAGCAGCCAGGCGCTCAGCCACAGCTCGTGCCGGCCGAAGCGCCCGACGCTGGCCAGCATCGCGAGCGAGAAGCTCGCGCCGACGAAGAACACGCAGCCGAGCGTGGCACGCAGCCGCGGCGGCGGCAGGTGCTGCATGACGAGGGCAAAGGGCGGCGCACCGGCCGAGGTGATGGTGCCCATCAGGCCCGACGCGACGCCCGCGCCGACCATGTTGCCGCGCGACGCCTCGATGCGGCGCCCGCTCAGGCTCAGCGCCACGCCCGCGAGGATGAAGAGCGCGAACATCACGCTCAGCAGTGCGGGCGGCAGCAGCATCAGGCACACCGCCGCGCCGAGCGTGCCGACCACGCGGCCGACGAGCGCCGTACCCGCGGCGCCCCAGTCGATCTGCTCGAACTCGCGCAGCGCGGACATGAGCGCGAGCGGTCCGCCGAGCGCCAGCAGTGGCCCCGGCGCGAGCTCCGGATAGAACAGCGCGGCGATGGGCGCCGAGAACATCGCAAAGCCGACCCCGCCGATGCCCTGCAGGCACGCGCCCACCAGCACCATGGCGGCCATGCCGGCGTAGTGGCCCAGGCTCATGCCCTCGGGCAGCAGCGACGCGATCATCGCGCCGCCGTGCGCGGCTGCCACGAGACGGCGATGTCGCCGTTCACGAAGGTCTGGCACGCCATGCGGTAGCCCTGCTTCATCTCTTCTTCGGAGAGGTGCTTTCTTTCCTTGGGCTTGACCGCGTCGGTGTGCTCGAGGCCGGTTTCGATCAGGCACTTGCAGGTGCCGCACAGGCCGCCACCGCACTTGAAGGGAATGCCGCCCTGCTCGCGCAGCGAAATGCGCAGCAGGTTGCCGCCTTCGGCCGCGGACACGACCTTGGCGTTGTTGCTGAGAAAGGTGATCTGGATCATGGAGGCGGTGGAGACGATGGAGGCGAAGGCCGCGGGCTGCGCAGCGGTGTTCATGTGCGCACCAGCGCCACGTCGGCGTCGCCCTCGCGCACGAGCTGGCGCAGCGCCTCGCGTGCGAGCGCCACGGTCTCGAACTTCTCGAGGAACTTGGTCGGCACGTGGTTGACGACCTCGGGCGGCGTCTCGTCGATCACCGGCACCTTGCACTCGGCCTCGAGCTCGGCGATCACGAAGCGCGCCTTGCAGCGGCCGAAGAAGAGATAGTCGAAGGACTCGAGCGGGCGCAGGCCCTCGACGGGTTCAGTGCGGAACTGGCCGGGCTTGCTGGTCAATATCACGTACATGGGAAAGCGTTCGGATTCAGGCGGCGGCAGTCTCGTCCTGCGCCAGTTCGATGTCGTGCTGCACCCAGAGCTGGCAGGCCAGCCGGTAGCCGGCATCGAGCCGCTCGCCCAGTTGCTTCTTTTCCTTCCAGTTGGGCGGCGGCAGGTGCTGCGCGCCGGCCAGCACGCGGCAGGCGCACTTGGAGCACTTGCCCATGCCGCACTCGTAGCGCAGGTGCGGATACGGAAACTGCTTGATGCCGGCGCGCACGACGAGGTTCGTGTTGTCCTTGACCTCGTCGCGGTAGACCTGGCCGCCTTTGTGGAAGGTGATGATCGGCATGCGCGCTCAGCGGGGTACGACGGGACCGGGAGGCTCAGGCGGCCTCGAGCACCGGCTGCGCGGCTTCTTCGGTTGCCACGTAGTCGTGGTACAGCGCGGTGGTGTAGAGCAGGCGCATCTGGGCGCCGATCTCGCAGATCTTCAGGCAGCGCTGCTGCAGCTCGACCGTGTTGGCGTGCTCCAGCACGATCTGGTAGCCGCGTTCGCCATGGATCTCGTCCGAGACGATGTGCAGGTCGAAGAACTCGACCTCCTCGTCGCTGAAGCCGTACTTCTCGCGCAGCGTGGGCGTCTGCTTGCGGTAGATCGAGGGCACCTGCGATTCCAGGCCGACCACCAGGCCGGCGACGGCCACGATCGGGTCTTCGCGCATGGCCACCGCGTAGCACCAGCTTTGCAGGCCGCGCGTCGTGGGCGACATGTTGTCGGGGTCGATCACGCGCTCGCGCGTGGTGCCGCAGGCCTCGGCGAAGCGGATCAGCAGGTCGGTGTGGCGATCGCCGCCGATTTCTTCCTCGTACATGTTGGCCAGCAGGAAGTCCTTGGCCTCGGTGTAGCGGTCGGGCATGCGGGCGTACAGGTAGCCGAGGTAGTCGGCGAAGGGGCCGACATAGTGATAGTGGTTCTCGGCCCAGCGGGCCAGGTGGGCGCGGCTCAGGGTGCCGCCGGCCCAGGCCAGGCTGAAGGGGGACTTGTTGGCGCTCTTGCCCTTGATGGCGTCTTCAAGGGCAGTGCGGAATTCATCGCGGTTCATGAGTGCGGACATGGCGGAGGCTCCTGGAGTGGCTGGAGGTGGCTGACGAAATGCGGCAAGAGCTTGCGGCTCTTCAGTATACTGTATACCAACATTCAGGTCGACGCAAGCGACTGACATTTTGGTTTGCCTCAGACGAGGTCTCGTTTGCGTCCAGCTTGAAAGTCTTGTTGGTATACAGTATCCTTCAATCTGAATCATCTCAAGCCGACGACCCCCATGACCCTCGCACCCGCTCCCCTTTTCCAGAACCACGTCGATGGCGCCTGGGTGTCCAGCGTGACCGGCCGCACCTTCGAGAGCACGAACCCGGCCGATGCCCGCGAGGTGGTCGGCCGCTTCCAGGCCTCGTCCGCCGAGGACGCCCGGGCGGCCGTCGCCGCCGCGGCAGCCGCGTTCGACGGCTGGAAGAAGACACCCATCTCCAGGCGGGCCGCGATGCTCAACGCCGCGGCGCTGTACCTGGAGATGCACGCGGCGACATTCGCGGAGGAACTGACGCGCGAAGAGGGCAAGCCCCTCGCGCAGGCCAAGGACGAGTTCCTGCGGTCGGCCCAGACGCTGCGCTTCTATGCGGTGGAGGGCCAGTCCTTCTCCGGCGAGACCTTCCCGCAGGACGATCCGGACATGGTGGTCTACAGCCAGCGCGAGCCGCTGGGCGTGGTCACGGTCATCAGCCCCTGGAACTTCCCGGTGTCGATCCCCGCGCGCAAGATCGCGCCGGCGCTGATCACGGGCAACACGGTGGTCTTCAAGCCTTCGTCCGACGCGCCGCTGTCGGGCCTGCGCCTGGCCGAGGCCTTCGTGCAGGCCGGCCTGCCCAAGGGGGTGCTGAACTTCATCACCGGGCGCGCGTCGGAAGTCGGCCCCGCGATCACCGAATCTCCGGCCGTGCGCGCCATCTCCTTCACCGGCTCGACCGCGGCCGGCGAGCAGATCCACCGCGCCGCCGCCATGACCACGCGCACGCAGATGGAGCTCGGCGGCAAGAACCCGCTGATCGTGATGGACGACGCCGACCTCGACAAGGCGGTCGACCTCGCCGTCAAGGGCGGCCTCTCGCTCAGCGGCCAGGCCTGCACCGGCACCAGCCGCGTGCTGGTGATGAAGGGCGCGAAGGCCGCCTTCACCGACAAGCTGGTGGCCAAGGTGCGCGCGCTCAGGATCGGCAGCGGCATGGCGCCGGGCATGGACATGGGCCCGCTCGCGACGAGGAAGCAGCTGGAGACGGTGCTGGCCTACATCGCCATCGGCAAGTCCGAAGCCACGCTGCTGTGCGGCGGCGAGCCGCTCACCGAGGGCGACCTTGCCCACGGCTTCTATGTGAGCCCGGCCATCTTCACCGACGTGACGCAGCAGATGCGCATCGCGCGCGAGGAGATCTTCGGCCCGGTGATCGCGCTCATCGAGGTCGACAGCTACGAAGACGCGATCGCCAAGGCCAACGACACCGAATACGGCCTGTCCGCCGCCATCGCGACGAGCAGCCCGGTGCATGCGCACCGCTTCGCGCACGACATCCAGTCGGGCACGGTGAAGATCAACCGCACCACCACCGGCAACCTCGTCAACGCGCCCTTCGGCGGCCTCAAGCGCTCCAGCACCTCGACCTTCCGCGAGTCGGGCCGCACCGGCCTGGAGTTCTACACGCAGATCAAGACCGTCTACCGCGGCTGCTGATCCCTCCACCCTCATCCTGCAAAGCCCCCATGAAAACCACACTCAAGCTCGAACTCGAAGAAGCCCGCCTGATGATCGACGCCGCCATCCGCAAGGCGAACGAGATCGGCGTGCTGGAAACCATCTGCATCGCCGACGACGGCGGCTTCCCGATTGCCATGGACCGCATGAACGGCGCGCGCATCACCGGGCCGCAGATCGCGTGGAACAAGGCCTTCACCGCGGCCGGCCACAAGCGCTCGACGCACCTGTTCACCACGCCGCCGAACGGGCCGGCGCTGCCGGGCAACGAGGCCTTCGGCATCCAGCTGAGCTTCGAGGGGCGCTTTGCGGCCTTCGTCGGCGGCTTTCCGATCGTGGTGGACGGCAACGTCGTGGGCGGCGTGGGCCTGTCGGGCGGCAACGGCGAGCAGGACACGAAGTGCGGCCTGGCCGCGCTGCAGGCGCTGCACGAGCTGCTCGAGGCCAAGGGCCACACCGTGACGGTCGAGGCCGACATCAAGAAGTAGCGCGGCACCTTCGACGACGGGATCGCCATGGCCTACCGCATCCAGCTGCTCGAGACAGCGCAGACCTTCATTGCGCAAGCGGGCGAATCGGTGCTCGAAGCCGCGCTGCGCCAGGACCAGCGCCTGCCGCACGAATGCCGCTTCGGCGGCTGCGGCACCTGCCGCATCAGGCTCGTCGAAGGCGCGGTGCGCTACGACGAGTTTCCGCCCGGACTCACGCCCGAAGAGGCCGCCGAAGGCTATGCGCTCGCCTGCCAGGCGCAGCCCGAGAGCGACCTGGTGATCAGCGCCGCGCGGCGCCTGCCGCCGTGCTCCGAACCGGCGCGCCACGTCGCCACGGTGAAGGCCGTGCGGCCGCTGGCCGAGGACGTGCTGCACCTCGCGCTCGAGGTGCCGTGCGAGGCCGAGCTGCTCTACCGCGCCGGCCAGTACATCAACATCCTGCTGCCCGACGGCAGCCACCGCAGCTTCTCGATGGCCTCGCGGCCGCACCCGCAGGTGCTCGACTTCCACATCCGCCGCATCCCCGAGGGCCGCTTCACCAGCGGCGACGCGGCCCGGCTGCAGCCCGGCGACCGGCTGCCGGTCGAGCTGCCGCACGGCACCTTCTGCTACCACGCGGAGGACTACCGTCCGCTGATCATGGTGGCCACCGGCACCGGCCTGGCGCCCATCAAGAGCATCCTCGAGTCGCTGATGGACGACGAGGACTGCCCGCCGGTGAGCCTCTACTGGGGCATGCGCACCGAGGCCGACCTGTACCTGCACGACGAAATCCAGGCCTGGGCCGGGCGCCTGTGCGACTTCCGCTACGTGCCGGTGCTCTCGCGCGCCGGGGCCGGCTGGAACGGACGGCGCGGCCACGTGCAGGATGCGGTGCTGGCGGACGTCGACGACCTCTCGGAACACGCCATCTACCTCTGCGGCTCGCCTGCGATGATCGGCGACGCGAAGCGCGCCTTTCTCGCACGCGGCGCGAGCATCGACCATCTGTACAGCGACAGCTTCACCTTCCAGTCGGCCATCGCGGCCTGACGGTACGCACGCACAAGGACACGATCCATGGACCTCGGCATCGCACAACGCAAGGCGCTGGTTTTCGGCGGCAGCCGCGGCATGGGGCGCGCCTGCGCGCGGCAGCTCGCGATGGAGGGCGTGCAGGTGACCATCGCCGCGCGCACCCGAGCCACGCTGCAGCAGACCGCCGCCGAGCTCCTGGCCGAGACCCGCGTGCCGGTGGCCTGGGTGGTGGCCGACATCACGACCGCGGCCGGGCGCGATGCCGCGCTCGCCGCCTGCCCTTCGCCCGACATCCTGGTCAACAACGCCGACGGCCGGCCGCCCGGCGACTTCCGCGACTGGAGCAGCGCCGACTGGCACGAGGCGCTCGACGCCATGATGCTCGGCCCGATCGAGATGATCCGCCGCACCGTCGACCCGATGATCGAGCGCGGCTTCGGCCGCATCGTGAACATCGTCTCGCGCAGCGTGAAGACGCCGCAGGCCGAACTGGGCCTGTCGAACGGGGCACGCTCCGGGCTGGTCGGCTTCGTGGCCGGGCTGGCGCGCCAGACGGTGCGGCACGGCGTGACGATCAACAACATCCTTCCGGGCGTGTTCGCGACCGATGCGCAGCGCCATCACATCGAAGGCCTGATGAAGACCGAGGGCAAGTCGTTCGAGCAGCTGTGGGACGAGCGCGGCCGCAACAACCCGGCGGGCCGCTTCGGCCGCGCCGAGGAGGTCGGCGCGCTGTGCGCCTACGTGTGCTCGGCGCATGCCGGCTACATCACGGGGCAGAGCCTGCTGATCGACGGCGGGGCCTACCCGGGGACCTTCTAGGGCCGCTTCAGGCCAGCGCCGGCGCCTTCGCCAGCCGGCTGGCAACCTCCTCCACGCCGAGCACGTCACCGAAGAACAGCATCCAGTTGTGCAGCGAATGCACGTGCTCCTCGGGCGTGACGGCCGACAGCGCGTCCTCGACCATCACGGTGGCGTAGTTCATCATCATGGCGTCGCGCGCGGTCGATTCGCAGCACACGTTGGTCACGGTGCCGCCGATCAGCACCGTCTCGATGCCGCGCGCCTTCAGCACTTCATTCAGCGTGGATGAGCCCGGCACCAGGGCGCTGTAGCAGCGCTTGATCACGCGCGGGTCCTCCGGCTGCACGTCGAGCCCGGGCGCGATCTCGAAGCCGGCATGCGCGCGGCCGAGCTCGCGCAGCCGGCGCGCGCTGCGCTCGGGCGTGAGCATGTGGGCATGGTGGTGCGACCAGAAGCTGTCGGCGCCGTCCGAGCAGGTCTGCACCCAGATGACGGTGCCGCCCGCCTCGCGCAGCGCGGCTGCCAGCTGGTTGACCTTGCCGAAGGTGGCGCGCGCCGGCGCGCACTCGCCCATGAAGCCCGGCTGCGTGTAGTAGTTCTGCAGGTCCACCACCACGAAGGCGGTGCAGCCGGCGTCGAAGCGCGGATACGGGTGCAGGCTGCCCTGCCGCGCCATCACGCGCTCGACGATCCATGCGGGAAATTCCATCGTGTTCTTTCCGTTCGATGAGAGAGAGAGCAAGGTCAGCCGTAGCGGCGGGCCAGATGGTGCTCGACGCGGGCGATGACGAGGTACATCAGCGCCGACATCAGCGCCAGCACCACGATCGCCGTCATCACGATGTTCAGCTTGAACACCTGGCTGCCGTTGACGATGAGAAAGCCCAGGCCTTCGCTGGCCGACTGGAACTCGCCCACGATCACGCCGACCAGCGACAGGCCGATGTTCATCTTGAGCGCGGCGATCAGCGTCGGCACGCTGCCGGGCAGCACCACCATGCGCAGCACCTGCGCTCGGCTCGCGCCGAGCGTGGTCGCGAGCTTGATCTTGTTCGGGTCGGTGGACTGGAAGCCTTCGTAGGCCACCATGATGGTCACGAAGATCGCGATGGCCACGGCCATGCCGTACACCGAGTACTCGGAACCGAGCCAGATGTAGAAGATCGGCACGAAGGCGATCTTCGGCATCGCGTTGGCGACCACCAGGAACGGATCGAGCACCTTGTTCGCGAAGCGCGACCACCACAGCCCCGCGGCGATGGCGATGCCGAACACCATGCTGAGGACGAAGCCCACCACGGTCGCCTTGAAGGTCGCCCAGGTGTGCGTCAGCAGGTTGCCGTTGTGCAGCAGGTCGACGAAGGTCGGCCACAGCGCGCTCGGATAGCTGGTGAGCATCGGATTGACGACCTTGGTCTTCGCGAGGATTTCCCACAGGCTGAAGAAGGCGGCCAGCAGCAGCAGCCGGCTCGCGAGCACCAGCGTCTTCTCGCGGCGCTGGCGCGCCAGCCATTTCGCGTAGGCCGCGCTCGGAACCTTGGCGGGTGTGGCCGCGGGGAGCGCGGCGGCGGACGCGGGCATCGTCATCGGGGGGACTGCATTCATTTCAGCGCTCATGGTTTATCCCTCGACATGCACGTCGAGCTCGTCCCAGAGCGTGCTGAAGTAGGTGTTGAATTCGGGCAGGGCCCGTGCTTCGAAGGGCGTGGGCCGCTTGCCGTGGCTCGGGAACCGCATCAGGTGCTCCGACTTGATGCGGCCGGGGCGGCGCGAAAGCACCACGACCCGGTCGGTCATGGCGATCGCCTCGCCGATGTCGTGCGTCACGAGCACCACCGACTTGCCTTCGCTGCGCAGCACCTCGACCACCTCGTCGGCAATCGCCAGGCGTGTCTGCGAGTCGAGCGCGGAGAAGGGTTCGTCGAGCAGCACCACGTCGGGGTTGGTCACGAGCGTGCGCGCCAGGGCCACGCGCTGGCGCATGCCGCCGGACAGCTGGCGCGGGTAGTGGTGCAGGAAGTCGCCCATGCCGCACTTGTGCAGCAGGTGGATGGCGCGCTCGCGCGCCTCGCGCATGTCGCGCTTCTGGATCTGCGCGCCGAGCAGCGCGTTGTCCAGGATGCTGCGCCACTCGTAGAGATAGTCCTGCTGCAGCATGTAGCCGATGCTGGGCGAAGGCCCGGTGACGGGCCGGCCGTCGACCGTGACGCTGCCGCCCGAAGGCTCCAGGATGCCGGCGATGATCGACAGCAGCGTGCTCTTGCCGCAGCCCGACTGGCCGATGATGCTGACGAACTCGCCCGGCGCCACGGCCAGCGAGATGTCGTCGAGCGCCTGCGTCTCGCCCTGCAGCGTGAAATAGCGCAGCGACACGTTGCGCACGTCGATGCGCGGCAGGCCACCCGCCGCGCGAAGGTTCGCCGCCGCCATCACTTGGCCTTCGCGGCGAAGTCGGTCACGACGACCTGCTCGTACTTCACGCGCTTGGCGCTTTCGAGCACGCCACTGGCCGCGAGCATGTCCTGCAGCTGCTCGACGGCGGCCTTCTCCACCAGCGGCGAGGTCTTCCACAGCTTGTAGCCGCGGTAGCGCTCGATCGCCTTCGCCAGTTCGGGCTGCGACATGCCCGGGAAGTACTCGGCGATCTGCTTGGCCAGGTCGGCGGCCGGCGCGGACTGCACGTACTTCTGCGCCCGCGCCACCGCGTTCGTCCAGGCCTGCAGCACGTCAGGGTTCTTCTGCATGAAGGCGTCGGTGGTGGTGAACACCGTGTAGTCGACCGGGCCGACCTCGCTGCCGATCGACGCCAGCACATGGCCGTTGCCGTCCTTTTCCAGGGTGCCCGCCTCGGGCTCCAGGAAGATGGCGTAGTCGTTCTGGCCGGCCAGCCAGGCGCCCGTGCGCGCGGCCGGGCCGATGTTGTTGACCAGCTTCAGGTCCTTCTTCGGGTCCAGACCGTGCTTGCGCAGAGCGGCTTCGAGGAAGACATCCGGGTTGGAGCCCGGACGGAAGGCCATGACCGACTTGCCCCGGAGCTGGTTCCAGTCGAACTTGCCGGTGACCGGCTTGCGCGACATCAGCAGGAAGCCGTCGGTGGCGGTCAGGCCGGCGAAGATCTTCGGTTTGGTGGGAGATTCGCTGTTGGCGACGTAGATGGAGGCCTCAGGCCCGATCAGCACGATGTCGGCGCTGCCGGACAGGAGCGCGGCCATGCCCTTGTCGGTGCCCTGCGAGGTCTTCATGCCCACGTCCAGCCCGGCGTCCTTGAAGTAGCCCTGGTTCAGGGCGACGTACATCGGCACGTAGAGCACGGAACGGATCACCTCCTCGTAGCGCACCTTGACGAGCGGCTTGGCCGGCTGGGCTGCGGCGCCACCGGCGAGGCCGAGCAGGCCGGCGGCAAGGGCAAGGGCGGGCGCGAGGCGGGCGAGGCCCGAGGAACGGCGCGGGAACAGGGACATGGGATGGGCTCCGTGAGTGAAATAGTCAATACAGTATGCAAAACATGGGCCAGAAAGCAATCCTGCACCGCAACATGCGGGCGTGGCACCCTGCTGTGGTGCGCACTGAAAAAGCGCCTCTTCTGCCCCTTCTTTCCTCGAAATCGCGCACTTTTCGAGCGCACTCGCACCAAGCCGACGCATGCCGGGCTGAGCTCCCGGTGTTTACCCCATGGCCCACTTTTTGCGGTGTTGGAATACTGTATACCGTTTGAGCCAGTTCCTTCTCTCCAGAACAACCCTATAACTCCACGAGGTCCCCCAAGATGGATTCCATCACCATCACCGCCGCCCACTGGGTCTACCTGCTGGGCGTCGGTGCCATCGTGCTGACGATGATCTTCCGCGCCAACGTCGTCGTGCCGTCGATCATCGCCACCTTCTGTGTGGCCCTGGCGTGGACGCACAGTCCCATCGCCGCACTGGGCAGCATTTTCAATGCGAGCTTCGTCGCGGCGAAGGAGCTGTTCAACATCTTTCTGGTCATCGCGCTGATGACCGCCCTGCTCAACTCGCTCAAGACGCTGCGCTCCGACATCCGCATGGTCGAGCCGTTCCGCGCGGTGGTCAAGAACGGCCACGTCGCCTACCTGGTGCTGGCCGCCGTCACCTACGGCATCTCGATGTTCTTCTGGCCGACGCCGGCCGTGCCGCTGGTGTCGGCCGTGCTTCTGCCGGCGGCCATCGCGGCCGGACTGCCGCCGCTGGCGGGCGCGGTGGCCATCGCGATCGCCGGCCAGGGCATGGCGTTGTCGTCGGACTACGTGATCGGCGTGGCGCCGGGTATCAGCGCCAAGGCCGCCGGAACCAGCGCCGCGCTGGTCGGCCACCATGCGCTGGTGCTCTCGCTGATCGTCGGGGGCATCGCGCTGGTGCTCGCCTACCTGCGCTTGCGCAGCAGCATCCGGCCGGCCGGCAACGACCTGCTGGTGCAGTGGCAGGCACAGTCGGTCGACACGACCGAGGCCGCCGCGATCGAGGAAGGCCACAGCTTCGACAAGGCCGAGATCGCGCGCGGCACGCGCCACGACAAGGCCTCGTTCAGCGACTCGGACATCCAGCGCGAATTCGCCCTGGTCGAGGCGAGGCGCGTCAAGTGGTCCAAGTTGTTCGCGGTGCTGACGCCGCTCGCATTTCTTGCCGTGATCGCGGTGATGGTCCTGCCCAAGCTCGCAAGCGGCCTGCCCGAGCTCAAGGGCGGCGATGCCGCGGCCCTGGTGGGCGGCGTCGCCGGGCTGCTGATGATCCTCGCCTCGCTGGCGGCCAACGGCCCGCGCAAGATGCTCGACGTGAGTGCCGATCACATCACCGACGGCTTCGTCTTCGCCTTCAAGGCCATGGGCTCGGTGCTGCCGATCGCCGGCTTCTTCTTCATGGGCGCGAGCGAGACCTTCTCGGCCATCCTCTCGCTGCCGCCGGACCACAGTCCCAGCCTGCTGTTCCAACTGGTGCAAGGTGCGGAGCACTGGATTCCCAAGAGCCAGTTCTTCGTCGCCTTCGGCGTGCTGGTCGTCGGCATGATCACCGGCATCGACGGCTCGGGCTTCTCGGGCCTGCCGCTGACCGGCGCGCTGTCGGGTGCGCTGGCACCCACCGTGGGCCTGGAGCCCGCCACGCTGGCGGCAATCGGCCAGATGGGCGCGGTCTGGACCGGCGGCGGCACGCTGATCGCGTGGTCCTCGCTGATCGCCGTCGCCGGCTTCGCCCGCGTCCCGGTGCTGGACGCCGTGCGGGCGCTGGCCCTGCCGGTGCTCACCGGGCTGGCCGTCGCCACCGTGAGCGCGGTGCTGCTGTGGGGTTGAGCGGCCCCGAACCCGACGTTTGGCCGCGCCTGCAAGACGGACTCCGCCCGACCGGCGCCCCTTCAGGAGCAGGTATAGCTCGCGGCCAGGTTGGGGTCGCCCGAAGTGTAGTTCGCCTTGAGCGGATAGAGGCACAGCGGCCGTGACTTCACGACCGGAAAGCTGGCACTGGCGAGCGTCGTCGCTTCCACGCGCACCGGCGGTTCGATGCCTTTTTCCACCCAGGCGGTCAGCAGCTCGTAGAGCTGCGCGTTGGTCGGCAGCGGAGGATTCGCGCTCGCGTTGGACGTGCCATTGCTGAAGCCGTGGCCCATGCCGGGAACGAGATAGAGCCGATAGAAGCCCTGCGTGGCCGCGACGCCTCCCATCTGCGTGGCGACACGGCTGTAGTAGTTGATCGTGCCTTGCGGCGGGATCAATGTGTCGGCGAGCCCGTGGTAGGAGATCAGCTTGCCCTTGCGGTCGCGAAAGGCGCTCAGGTCTGCGCTGTCGGTGTTGATGTTGGCGAAGGCGGTTTGCAGTGCCACGCCGCGGTCCCACGCGTTGGCGAGCTGCGGGTAGGTGAGCGATTTCCAGCCGTCGGCCCCGTTGCCCGTTGCGTTGAGGAAGCTGGGCGTCGCGATCGTCGGGTCCTGCAGTTCGAGCGCCACCATGTCGCTGGAGATGGGGAACGGCGTGGCACCGGCCAGGCCCATGAGACTGGAGCCGCGCGCCAATCCGTACCACTTCTGCGAAGCTGCGGTGGCGGCCGCGAACCCGTTGTCGGCCGCAGGGTTCGGCACGGCGCCGTCGGCCGTCTGGCCGTACCAGAACTTGTTGAACGCAAGTGCCTGGGCGGGCGTCACGCAGCCCGCGGTGGCGTTGGTGCCGCCATCGGCGCTGCAGATCACGGCCGCGTCGGTCGTGGGGTCGTAGCGGCAGGCGGCAGGATCCGGAACGTAGCCGAGGTGAACGCCGCCGACCACGTCGCAGGCGTTGATCGCGGCGTTCGAGACGCTCGTGTGCTGGGCCGCCGTGATCGACACGCCTGCAAGGTCGCGCTGGACGACGATCTGCGGATAGAGCTCGGTGGTGATGAACTTGGTCCAGTTGTTGGCGGGCGCGCCGGCAAGGATGCCGTCGAAGTCGGCGGGATTGGCCTGGGCCTCCTTCAGCCCTTGCCGCCCTCCCGTCGAGAATCCGTTCCAGTAGGCGTACTTCGCGTCTTCACCGTAGTACGCCTTGGCCAGCGCCTTGGTCTTGACGGCCATCTCATGGATGCCGCGCTCCGAGAAGTCCTTCCACAGGACCGTGTTGACGGTGCCGTCCGGGTTCATCGCGAAGGACCCGTTGCTGACGGCGTGGCCAGTGTCGGTGGTGGCGGAAACGGCGCCCTCCACGCCGGCGGTCTCGCTGGCCGAACCGGCGCTGCCGGAGTTCGGCGTGATGCCGGTGAGGGTTCCCTGGGTGCCGCCCGCCCAGCCGCCGCCGCCCTTCACATGGATGCGCTTGTTCCAGTTGGCTGCCGTGGGCAGCCAGATCTCGATGCCGATCCCCGCAGACGTGGATGGCGCATCGGCAACGCCCGGGTTGCCGGGGCCGACGTTGAGCTTGACGAAGCACAGGTCGTTCTGCGCCACCGGCGTACTCGGCGATGCGGTGCCTGTCAGCAGCAGCGCGTCCCCCTTCTTGAAGGCCCTGACCATCAGGACCGCGGTCGCGGCATCCGGCGCGAAGCGGGACTTCATGCTGTCGTCGCATGCCAGCTTCTGCACCGGCGGTGCGCCCGTGACCGGAGGAATGCCCACGATCGGAAAGCCGCGGGTGCCGCCGCTGCCTCCGCAGGCAGTGAGGAATGCTGCAATGCAACAGCAGGTGGCGGCTCTTGAAGCGCCTGATCTCTTGACGGCCATCGTGGTCTCCAAACAGGAAATAGACTGCAGATGAAGGTTCATCTATCCAGCCCCGGCACGCCAGGGCTGCACGATGTTGCATCTTCAAAGCGTTTTCCACGCTGGGGGAAACCACACGAAGTGAAAAGCGGGGATTTCGGCCTTGCCCGAGCCGCTGAACATCGAGAATTGAGCGCACTTCAGTGCATGTGGCTGCCGATGGCGGCCCTGCCGGGCAAGGATCAGGGCGGTCGGGAGCCTTCGAGCAGTTGATCGGCCAGGCCTTGGATGTCGCCGCGCATGGGCGACACCGGAGATGATCACGATCGAGCCATTGGAGTTTGACCCGCCAAAGGCGCTGCGACCTGCTCCAGCCATGCTGAATCGCGGGATTTGAACTGGCCCCCAGAAGCTGGACGAACTTCCAAGGGTTCCATGAAGAAGTATCAAACAGAGTTCAGGCTCGAGGTCGTCAAGAGTTTTTTGCTGGTGAAGGCGGGGCGAAGCTACTGGCGCGGCAGTGGTCCGTGCCCGAAGAGAAGATCCGGTGGGCTACCGCGCAGCAGTGCCTTCCTCCGCACCCAGTTCAAATAACGCGCAATGCTGCAGCCTTCAGGATGGCCGGCCCAAGCTGGTCGCGCAACAGCGCAACCACATCGGCCAACGGGTGCACCGCCATATCGTTCTTCCTGAGGAACGCGAGCCACAGCGCTTGGCGTGACGGATCATTCGCGAACTCGTGGGTCAGGCCTACGGGCAGCGAACTCGGCACTACCATGCCACGCCGGGTGAACGTTGCGGCAATGGCGCTGGCCAGCGTGTCGACATCCAGGGCCTCGCGCTCCAGCAGGACCGACAGGTCCAGATAGTCCTTGAGCCGGCTGTTGGTCATGCCCAGCACGGCAACCGCGTGCAGCTTCTCCGAAACGACGGTATAGACCGGGTATGTGCGCAGGCATGGCGCCGGCAGATCAGCGATCAGGACTGGATAGACCGCCTCGACCGGCTCTGGCGTGACGGCGTCACCAAAGCCGATGTCGATCTGCGTTTGCAGCGCGCCCTCGCAATGTCGGCATCGATCAAGACCCGCGCCCCGGCATAACCGGCGTCCTTGCGGATTTCCTCGACCTTGACCGAGGCCGGATCGAAGGTGATGCCATCATCCACTTGCACGCTCGCGATATCCCGAAAGGTCTGGGCAATGGACGCCAGATCGCTTGCCCCGAAGCCGAGCAGGTCGGCATCCCGCGTCGCGCGGTGCGGCATGTCGTACCAGAGGGTGAACAGCAGTGCGCCCTTGAGCACAAAGCGATCGGCATGCGCCGACTGGCCCAAGCGATAGAGCATGCGCTCCAGGGCGAAGCGCACCAGCACCTGGTTGAAGTCGACGCCTTGCGCCTTGGCGATATTGAGCAGACGCGCCCGCACGGACGCCGGAAGCTCCTTGCTCATTCGATAGCTTCCAGGTAGGGGCGCATCACGTTGGCGACGCGACAGATCTTGGCGTAGTGCCAGAGATCGTCCGCCGATGCCTTGCGCTGGGCCCGCGCATCCCGCAGGGCTTCGAGCGCCACGTCCAGGCCGATCTTGTTGCGATGCTTGAAGCAGTCGACCACGGTCTTGGCCACGCCGTAGACACGCAATTGCACGTGATCGCGTTCAACCACCTCGATGCCCGCCGCGTAGGCCTCGCCAGAAACCTGGATCATCTTGAGGGGCGGATAGTCGATCCTCGGCACATGGCTGCCGCGCGGCATGGCAATCCAGACTTGGCGCGGCAACTGTGTGGTCAGCCCATGGAATTGCAGGGCGGTGAGTAGACAGAACACTGCCTGGGGGACCTTGGCGGCAACCGCCGCCAGGCTCTCGTGCTCGGAGCCTCCGCGCTCGGGCAGGCGGTAAAGGCCGCGGCCCACTTTCTCCACCAGGCCGGCCGCTGT
The DNA here is from genome assembly GCF_000463015.1 of Variovorax paradoxus B4. Lineage (NCBI taxonomy): Bacteria > Pseudomonadati > Pseudomonadota > Betaproteobacteria > Burkholderiales > Comamonadaceae > Variovorax > Variovorax paradoxus. Next base: position 839,683 of record NC_022234.1, read on the forward strand.
CATGCGCGTCAGCGCCACCCGGGGCGCTTCAATGGCGTCCAGATCGCTGGGACGCAGCATTCCCTTCTGCGCGAGCAGATCAAGGACGCGCCGGGCGTGGGTGTCTTGCCGCATGATTTTCGCAGTATGTTCCATTTTTTCGTCACTTTCTATTATCTGACGAAATTAAGGAACAAGTAGAACAGCTTGCGAAAAGAGTGCGCATGTCCTTGGTCATGGGGGGGCGGATAAAAATTCGGACTGGTTTTATGCCGTACGTCTGAGACTCTCTCGGTATTCGATGGGGCTGAGAGAGCCAAGGGAGATCTTGATCCGCTTTTCGTTGTACCAACGGATATAGGAATCGACTACCTCAATGAACTGCTCAAGGGTTGTGGTCTTCGATCGCTGGATTTCGCGGTGTATGCGTACTCCAGTTCGGCCCGAGCGACCTTCTCCTTGCCCTTCGCTTCTTGAGTGCAGATGTGGCACGACCGGGCGGTGTTCCACTTTCCCAGCAGCACCGAACAGCGGCCACCCTATGTCGAGCAGGTGCTCAGGGCCCCCTCAAGCCCGGCGGGCACGCAATCGTTGGCGCCTTCAGGCCCGAAGGACCTGAAAAATGCAGTGGTTTGCCAGTGGCACGTTAGGGACCGGATGCACTGCATGCAAGTTTCGGAGAACCCTTTGAGTTGGTCGACAGCAGTATCGAAGTGCATCAGACACCCTGGGGAACACCTCAGCAGTTCGCATATTGCTTTTGCAAGCGGGACGACCATGACCCGCCGGCGCGCAAGCTGCATGAGGTCGCTCGCCGCAGACAGTGAGACGACCGACCATACAGTTGCCTTGCGGCAAAGGCAGGGTTATCAATGTGCTGCGGGTCGGTTCGAACTACCGTGGCGACACGCTGTCGTGCGTGTGATGTTGGCCGGGCATCGCATCAGCTCCGTGGTCCGAAAGCTGCGCGTCGAACCAGGCATGCAGTGACGAAACAAGCTTCGGGTCGCTAGCCCGATACGTCAACTCCGCGCCACCATCCACTTCTCTGTAATCGATGGAAATCTGTCCCGGCTTGGCCGCCTGGAGTTGAGCCAGACCGGGCATCTGGGCACCATGGACGTGGGACGGCCCCGAAAAATCACCGTTGATGAACTGGTCCTGAATCTCGTGAAGATGAGCGCGTACCAGCTCGACTTGCTGCTTTTCGGCGGCGCCTTTGGCCACGACTCGCTGCACGCCTCCGTGCGTTGTTTTGGTGAAGACATGCGTTGTTGCCTTGAGGTTGAACGGCATGACGTCTGCCCCGCGGCCTGCAACCTCGGCCTGTCGTGCGGGGTCAGCGGCGTGTGAACTCCAGGGCAGCAGGATGAAGGCGGCGGCTGCCACGGCCAGGAAGCGCTTGTTCATGGGAGATAGCTCGAGAGAAATCCCGTTCGTTGGCATTGCTGTCATTCTGGGCCCAGGTCGCAAGCGCTCATGAGGTTTTGTCATGCGCGCTTCGAGCGCGCGGGCTATCTGCAAGCCGCAAAGACCCCTGTCGCTCGCGTGCGCCCCCGGCGCCTCATCGACCCTCTGTCCTTAGGGACCAGCAGGCGGTCCAAGGCTCAGACATACGCGGCGCAAGCGTCGCTCAGCCTCATCGGCCACAGCCTTGACCGAAGGCTCGTCAACCAACTGAGTCATCACCTGCGGGTCGAGGAAACCCACCACCATCCGGTCGGGAGCCTCCTGACGCACGATCACGTTGCACGGCAGCAGCAGTCCGATATCGGGCTCGGCCTGCAGAGCCTGGTGCGCCAGTGGCGGATTGCACGCACCAAGGATGCGATAGGGTGCCATCTCCACGCCCAGCTTTTCTTTCATGGCGTGCTGCACGTCGATGTCGCTCAGCACGCCGAAGCCTTCGGCCTTGAGTGCGGCAACGGTCCTGGAGAGCGCTTGTTCGAACGACATGCCACTGAGTGCTGTGCTGAATCCGTACATGGGGAACCTCGATAAGTGGGTGAGTAAGTAAGTTCATGGGTGTGCTGTCGCCACGGCACCTTCTTTGGCGACCAATCCGGACAGTTCCGTAAACCCGATCGGCGGACGGATCAGCCAGGCCAGCGTGAAGATGCGCTTGGCCAGACCGTTGGACATGCGCTGCATCTGCCTGCGCTCGCCCGCCAGCCGGGTCGCCAGCAAGGGGTCGTGCGTGCCTGCAGCCAAGACGCTCTTGTTCAGGACCCACGCATAGGGCTCGATGCCGGCGCGGCGCAGGTCTTCCTGCAAGGCGGCGGCCTGCGAGATCGGCGTGATCTCCGGCAACGTCACCAGAATGATCCTTGTGTACGCAGCGTCCTGCAGCCTCATCAGCGGCGTGACGATGCGCATGCTCCCCTGCCCTTCGAACTCCCGCACCATCTGCCGGTGGTATGCGCCCGTGGCGTCCATCAGCAGCAGCGAATGTCCGGTGGGCGCGGTGTCCAGCACCACGAAGGCCGTGCGCGCCTCTCCGACGATGCGCGAGAAAGCGTGGAAGACGGCCACTTCTTCCGTGCATGGGGAGCGCAGGTCTTCCCGCAGCAGCGCCTGCTCCTGCGCGTCAAGGCCGGGCGACCTGGCCGCCATGATCTTGTCAACATAGCGCTGGGTCTCGACCTTCGGATCGATCCGGTCCACGTGCAGCCCCGGCACATCGCCATCGAGCGTGCCCACCAGGTGCGCGGCCGGATCGGTGGTGCTCAGGTGAACGGTCTTGCCGCGCTGGACGAGGCCCAAGGCCAGTGCCGCCGCGACCGTTGTCTTGCCGACACCGCCCTTGCCCATCACCATGATCAGTCCCCGGCCCGCCATGGCCAATTCGTCCGCCAAGGCGTCCAGCCCTTGTAACGGCGGCGCGGGTTCGAGTGGCATGGCCGCTTCGGGCGGGACCGGGGCCGCTGTGGTGCCCAGCAGCGCGCGCAGGGCCGGCAGACCGACCGTATCGAATGCACGCAGCGGCACGCTGTCTTGCGGCAAGGCGCGCAGTGGCTGGGGCATCTGCGCCAGCGCTCGCTGCCCGAGTGCCTCTATGGCGCAAGCTACCGCGTCCGTCGATTCGCTGGCATGGAACACGCCGTTGATCGCCAGACGCTGGTTGCCCAAGCCTAGCGCGCGCAACTCCTCGGACGTCCTCGCCGCCTCGGCCATCGCGCCCATGTCGGGTCGCGTCACCAGGACCACGGTCGTACGGGCCGGATCGCCCAGAGCGTCGAGCGCGTCCTTGAAGCGCTCCTCCTGCATCTTCAATCCCGAGTGCGGCCCAAGGCACGATGCCCCACGATCGTTGTCCTGCAGGAATCCGCTCCACGCCTTGGGCAGGCTGAGCAAACGCAGCGTGTGTCCGGTCGGTGCCGTGTCGAAGACGATGTGATCGAAGGCCCCAGCACCGTCGGACAACAGGGATGCGAACTCGTCAAAGGAGGCGATCTCGGTGGTGCATGCGCCCGACAACTGTTCACGCACGTTCGCGCGTTCGGCTTCGGATGCATCGATGTCCATCTGCGCCAGGACGCGGCGCCTATAAGACTCGGCCGCGTTGTCCGGGTCGATGTTCAGGACACTCAGACCACGCGCGCCAGGAACCGGAACGGGCGTATTGCGCAGTTCAACCCCCAGCATCTCGTCCAGGTTGGAAGCCGCATCGGTGCTGACCAGCAGAACCGCCTCGCCCGCATCTGCCAGCGCCAGGGCCGCGGCAGTGGACAGCGAGGTCTTGCCGACACCACCCTTGCCCGTGAAGAACAGATACCGTGTCGGCATTTTCAGGAACCCCGGGAGATCGGGCTTCAGCCAGCCTTGCACCATCTCGTGCGAAGGAATCCCGCCGCTGTGAACGATCTTCTCGCCGATGACGACAGCGGGGGTCGCATGTACGCTCAGTCGCCTGATCTCGTCGGGGCTTTCTACCTTGACGATCTCGACCTCGACGCCCGCGGCCTGCGCTGTCCGCTCGATCAGTGCAATCGTGCTGCGGCACTTGCTGCACCCCGAGCCCAGAACCCTGATTTCCATGATGGATGTACCTGTGCGTGTCGTCGTGAAAGGCAGACAAGGCCTTCGCCCATTTGAGTAACTGTGCGTCAAATGCGAAACGTGGGTTTGCGATTCATCAAGTCATGCTCAATCGACAAGGCGAGGCTGCAACTGCCGTGATGCTTCGAGCCGATTCGATCATTCCCTTGATCTGTATCAAACGCCGCACGGGTCGCTGCCCCGCGAGAGGTCATACACGCGATAGGCTCCGTGAGCCGTCGCGGAACTTGCCGTTGAAGCTCTCGTCGGTGCCGTTCTGCCAAGGCTTGCCCGGGTCGTTGAGCACAGTGGCGATGCCGGCGTGCGCGATCCACTCCAGGATGGCCTGGCTGACGAACTCGGGCTCGTTGTCCGAGCGCATGAACAGCGGTGCCCCGTGCAGGCTCACCAGGCGCGGCAGCACCTCGATCACCCGTTTGGACCGGATGGCCCCGGCCACATCGATGGCCAGGCGCTCGCGGGCCTACTCGTCCAGCACCGTCAGGCATTTGATCTGCTGGCCGCTGGCCGTGGTGTCGAAGACGAAGTCGTAGGCCCAGACCATGTTGGCCTTGAACGGCGTGGGATGCGCGGGCGCACCGAGGCGATGCGCTTGTGCGGCCGTTTCCGGGGCACCAGCAGGCCTGCCTGGCGCCACAGGCGATGTGTGCGAGACCCGCTCAGCTCGAAGCCCTTGCGGCGCAGGAACACGCGGATGCGGCGATAGCCGACGCTGCGCGAGTTGCAGTAGCGGTTCATCTGATCGACGGGATCGAAACCGCGCCGCCAGACGAGACTGGTCGCCAGGCACAGCGCCATGGAGGTGTCGTCGGTCCACTCGCCCGGCTGCACGCCGCCGGCCATGCCCGTGACGGGCTCGAAGGTTCCCCGCGGCATGAACTCGACGGTCGTTCCCACCGCATCGCCGCAAGCCAGTCCGAGGAGGCAGCCGCGGTATCGCTCCCGGTCATTCATGCGGCGCTGCCTTCCGCGGCATCCGCCGTCAACCCGAAGAAGAAATCGAGGATGTGGAAGTGGTCGTCATGGAACTGGTCCTCCATGCCGGCCAGCTGATCGATAGGCACCCACCGGGCTTCCGAGGCATCGTCGCCGGCAGTCAGCTCGGGCGGGCGGCGCGGGCCCAGGTCGAACCAGTGCGCATGGGTGATGACGCGGCCGCGCTGGCTGCGGTCGGGATGGTCGAACACCCGCACCGCCTTGAAGGCGGCTTCGACGTCGCTGTCCAAGAGCCGCAGTCCGGTTTCCTCGGCCAGCTCCCGCAAGGCCGATTGCCACACGGTCTCGCGCGGCTCGATGAAGCCGCCCGGCACCGCGAACAGCCCCTTGCCGGGCGAACGGCCGCGCCGGATCAGCAGCACCTGGCGTGCGCACTGCACGACGGCATCGACCGTGACGAAGACGGGCGGGTACGGCGAGCCGGACCACAGCGCCTTCTCGCGGCGCAGGTTCTCCCATTCCTGCGCCAGCACGGCGTAAGGCGGCAGGCTGGCCCAGGCGCGCAGGAACTGCAGCGTGCTGGCCGGCGCCTGGCCGACGAGGGCCGCGAGGGCAGCCTCCAGCGAGCCGTCGCGGGCCGCCCCGAAATAGGCGTCGCGCAGCGCGCTGGCATGGATGTCGCCCCGGCGCCCGGCGTCGTCGAGCGCCCAGTCGGGAAAGTCGCGCAGGTAGCTGCTGGTCGCATCCTTCAGGTGCCCCACCAGCACCACCGAGGGCTGGCCGGAATGCAGCCGGGCCACGCCCTTCTTCACCGCCGCGACCCACTGCGCGAGGTTGTAGTAATCGCGCACGGGCAGGAACTTCAGCCGCAGGCGGTCCGCCTCCGGCAGCGCGATACGGATCATTTCCGCACGCTCCTCCCAGGTGAAGGGATTGCGCGGCGTACGCGCCTGGAAGGCCGAGCCGAGCACCACGACGCATTCGGGCGCGGCGGCCAGTGCGCGGCGCAGCAGCGCCAGCTGGGCGTTGTGGAAGATCTGGAACCGTCCGATGTAGACGGCGACATCGGGCGCCTTGTTCATGCGTGTCATCTCTTGGTCCTCACGGCCATCGGGCAGCGATCGGCATCTGGCGACCGGAGCCGAATGCCCGCGGCCTGACCCGAACGATGGGCGGCGACTGCCGCCGCTTGTATTCATTGCGCGCGACCATGCCGCGGATGCGCTCGACCAGCGCCTCGCCCTCGGGCGTGGCGCGCAGCCGGCCGACGAAGGCGCGCGCCTGCTCGTACTCCCCTCCCGCGAGCCGCTGGCCTTCGATCAGCATCTTGAGGATTTCGTCCAGCACTTCATACGGCGGCAGGCTGTCGGCGTCCTTCTGGTCCGGCGCCAGCTCGGCGGAGGGCTCCTTGTCGATGATGGCCTGCGGGATGAGTTCGCGTCCGGCCTGCGCGTTCATGTGCCGTGACAGCGCGAACACCTCGGTCTTGTAGAGATCGCCGATCAGTCCCAGGCCGCCATTGGTGTCGCCATACAGCGTGCAGTAGCCGACCGAGATCTCGGACTTGTTGCCCGTGGTGAGCAGCAGGTGGCCGAAGCTGTTGGAGTATTCCATGAGGATCGTGCCGCGCACGCGGGCCTGCAGATTCTCCAGCGCCACGCCGTGCAGCCCGCGGCCGAACGCCGTCTCGAACCCTTGCTCGAACTGCGAGACGATGCCGGCGATGGCATGCGCCTTCAGCGGCACGCCGAGGTTGCGGCACAGGGTTTCGGAATCGTCCACCGACCCGGCTGAGGAGAAGCGCGACGGCATGGTGATGGCGACGACGTTCTCCGCGCCCAGCGCCTCGACCGCCAGCGCGAGCGTCAGCGCCGAGTCGATGCCGCCGGACGAACCGACCACGGCCTGCCGAAAGCCGCAGCGCCGCGCATAGTCGCGCAGGCCCAGCACGATCTGCTGGCGGTAGAACTCCAGCGTCGGCAGGCCTTGCGGCGGTACGCGCGACGGCGCCTCGCCGCCCGGCGCGAGAAAACGGCCCTCGTCGAACCGCAGCGTGCGCACGTCCTCTGCGAAGCGCCGCGCCTCGTAGACCACGCCGGCCTGCGGCTCGACGGCGAACGAGGCCCCGTCATACACCAGCTGGTCGTGCCCGCCCACCTGGTTGACGTAAAGGATGGGCAGGCCGTTGCGGCGGCTGGCCGCGCTGAAGATGCGGTGCCGCTGCTCGCGCTTGCCGATGTTCGACGGACTCGCGTTGATCGACACCACGAGATCGGGCGCTGCATCGCGCATGCGGTCGAACGGATTGACGAGGTAGTCCTGGCCCTCGTCGTTCCAGCCGTCCTCGCAGATCAGCAGGCCGACGCGCGTGTCGCGGATGCGGAGTACGCGCGCCACGTCGGGCCCCGGCTCGAAGTGCCGGCGCTCGTCGAAGACGTTGTAGGTCGGCAGCAGTTGCTTGGCGTACTCGAGCCGCACTTCGCCCGCGCAGATGACACGCAGCACGTTGCGAAGCTTCTTGCCCGCGCCTTCGCGGTGCGCCGGCAGCCCGATCGCCCAATGCAGTGCCGGCATCTCGCGCGACGCCGAGAGCAACTGCCCGAACGCATCCTCCACGCGGTCCATGAAGCCCTCTTCCTCCAGCAGGTCGGCCGGGTAGTAGGCCGTCAGCGACATCTCGGAGAAGACCACCAGGTCCGCCTGGTCGGCCGTGGCCTGGCGCGCGGCCTCGATCATCCGCGCGGCGTTGCCGGCCAGGTCGCCGATGGTGTAGTTGAGTTGGGCGACGGTGATGCGGAGCATGGCGCTCACTCCTCGATATGGAAGACCTGGCGCAGATAGGCCAGGAAGGTCTGGTCTTCGCACAGCGTCTTGCCCGGGCTGTCCGACAGCTTGGCGACGGGCTGGCCGTTGCAGCCCGTGAGCTTCATCACGATGTTCAGCGGCGTGAGGCCGACGTCGTTGCTCAGGTTGGTGCCGATGCCGAAGCCGGTCTGGGTGCGGTCGGCAAAGGTCCGGTACAGGCGGATGGCTGTCTGCAGGTCGAGCCCGTCGGAGAACACCAGCCGCTTGGTGTGCGCATCGATGCGCAGCCTGGCATAGTGCGCCAGCGCCTTTTCGCCCCAGACGATCGGATCGCCCGAGTCATGGCGAAGGCCGTCGAACAGCTTGGCAAAGTACAGGTCGAAGTCGGCCAGGAAGGCATCCATGCCAACCACGTCGGTCAGCGCCACGCCCAGGTCGCCGCGGTACTCCTGCACCCAGCCTTCCAGCGCGGCATTCTGGAAGTCGCGCAGCCGCACGCCGAGCGCCTGGTAGGTCTGCAGATACTCGTGCGCCATCGTGCCGATGGGCACCAGCTCCAGATCCTTGGCCAGCAGCACGTTGGAGGTGCCCTTGAAATACATCGGCACTTCGCGCTTGAGCGTGCCGACCACCTCCCGCTGCCAGTCGCGGGAGAAGCGGCGGCGCACGCCGAAGTCGAAGAACTCGAAAGGATGCCGGGCCGCCGGCTCCTTGGCAAAACTGCGCAGCAACTCGATCTTGGATTGCAGGCGCTGCCGGCCCTCGGCCAGCGCCGCCTGCGCATCGAAGCGGCGGAAGTACAGCTCGTTGACGATCGCGAGCACGAAGATCTCGAACGCCATGGTGTGGACCTGCGGGCCGACCGCGCGGATGCGAAGCGCATCGCCATCGGCCGCAGCGGTGATGAATTCGCGCTGAAAGCTGAAGATGCGCAGGAAGTCGACGAAGTCGCTCTTGATGTAGCGCAGGTCGCGCAGGTAGGCGAGTTCGCCGGGCGCGAAGCGCAGCGTGCAGAGATGGTCGAGCTGCTCGTTGACGTCCGCCAGCAGCTCGGCCAACGGATAGGCCGGCTGGTTGCGGCACACGAAGCTGTACTCGGCCTGCGTCTGCGGGTGGCTGTGCAGCATCGCCTGCCACATCGTGAACTTGTACAGGTCGGTATCCAGCAGGCTCTGGATGATGGGTTGCATGGTGTGGTCCTTTGGCGGGTTGGCGTCAGGCGTTGGCCGCCAGCAGGGGGAGCACTTCGGCGCTGGAGCGAAGCTGCACGCCGCGCGCGGCCATGTCGTTCAGAAAGGCCTGGTGCTGGGCTTCGAAGCCGGTCACCGGGCTCATGCAGTCGGTCACGAGCACCAGCTTGGCGGGCCTGCCCGACGGCAGGTTGGCGGCGATGTGCTCCGTGGTGGCCTTCACGCAATGGCTGCTGGCTTCGCCGGCGATGACGATCAGCTCGGCGCGGTCCAGCGACTCGACCAGCCGCATGTTGAGCGAGGTGCCCGGATCGTCCGCATCCGGCACCTCGGCCTGGATGGCGCTGTAGTGCTCGGTCCAGGGATTGCTGCCCTTGGCGATCTTTTCCACCACGCCGGCCTGTTCGTCTTCCCAGGCGTTATAGGCAGCCTTGACGGCCGCGTGCACGTTGTGGCCCCAGCTGCCGATCTCGCAGTGCACCGGCCACACCATCAGCGTGTAGCGGCCCCTGCGCTCGAGCTCGTCGAGGTAGGCCAGCGCGCGCGGCAGGGCCGCGGCGTCGCGAGGCAGATAGTCGCCGCCGCGAACCTGCGCTGCCGTGATTGCGGTGAAAGGCGCCACGGCACCGCCATCGCGCGCTTGCCAGAACGTGGGATGCGCAATGTCGAACCTGTGGTGCGAGTCCAGCGTGACGGTGATGCCGGCGATGCCGCCCGCCCCTTCGCGGATGAGGTCGGCCAGCCTCAGCATGTCGGCATGGGCACCTGCAACCGGCAGGGCCGGCTGCAGCTGGGTGCCCGTGGACGCATCCGCCCCGAGCCAGTCGGGCGGCAGGTCGCAGAAATCGTTCTGCGGATCGATCACGAGGAGATGGATGTTCTGCTTCATGGCGTCCTCTTGTTAGTTGTACTGTACAACTCTTGTTGGTTGCACTGTACAACCACGAAAGAAAAAGTCAAGCATCCGGCACCTCGGCGTCCCGCGGACTGAAGGTGCGGGGAAACAAGGCGGCCTGCGACCGGTCGCGCAACCGGTAGCCCATGGCCGGCCGGCCGGAGGCACCCTCCACCGTGCCGGCCTCCTCCATGAAGCCGCCGTCGAGCATCCGCTTGCGGAAGGCGCTCTTGTCGACGGCGCGGCCGAGCACGACCTCGTAGGTGTGCTGCAGCTGCGGCAGCGTGAAGGGCTCATTCAGAAGAAAGGCCGGAAGCGAGGTGTATTCCACCTTGCTGCGCAGCCGTGCGATGGCGCTCTCCAGGATCCCGGCATGGTCGAACGCCAGGCGCTTGCGGCTCGCGGCCGCGGCGTCCATCCATTCGACCTGCGCGGCGTTCACGCCTTTCTCGAGCACCAGGTCCTGGCTCGGCATCAGCGCGAAGAACGCATGCGTGGCCGACCAGCCCCGCGGATCGCGGTGCGCGCCGCCCCAGCTGCCCAGCTGTTCGAGATACGGTGCGGCAACGCCGGTCTTCTCCCGCAGCTTGCGCAACGCGCAGTCGAGCAGGCTGGTGTCCTTGTCGACGTCGATGAACCCTCCGGGAAGGGCCCAGCGACCGGGAAAGGGATCGTCGAGGCCGTTCGGGCGGCGTACCAGCATGACCTTCAGCGCATCTTCCAGCACGGTGAAGATGACCACGTCGACGGTGACCAGCGGCCTGGGAAAGTTCAGATCGGCCTGATTTTTTCTGGATGGCTTCAAGACGCGAGCTCCTCTTGATTTGGGTTGTACAGAACAACTCTGGAAGGGGAATATAGCGACCGCGTGTGCGTCCGGGTTTTCCCAGCCAGCGGCATTTCGAGCAACGTATCCGAAGCGACTGCCAGAAATGCCGGCAGCCATGCTCTCTACGAGCACCGCGATCAGCATACCCTTGTGCGCAGCCGCCCTGGATGATCCGGGGACGGCCCGAGGCGCGCAGGGACTTCTGAAGCACAGGTGCGTCCGCCAACTTCATAATCCAGGCTTTTCCCAAAGACCTGAACGAGCAACAACACCCGTGAGTGCTGCAGATTTTCTCCTGTCCCCCGCTGTGCAGAAGCTCATGCAGGTCGTATATGCAGCCCCCGATCACCCGTACTCGGTGAACGAGTTGGCCCAACGAACGAAATTGGAGCCGAGCGAGGTCGACGCCACAGTGGAACACCTCGTCAAGAGCGGCATCCTGGCAAAACAAAAGGCAATGGCAGATCAGACCGAGACCGTCAAAGCGAACCGTTCGTTCGTCTTCTATCGCGAGCTGCGCAGCATCGCGTTGAAGTCGTTCGCTGCGGCCGAGCCGATCCGTTCCATGCTGCGTTCCAAGTTCAAGAACTCGGTCGTGCGCGCCTTCGTCTTGGGGGAGGACAATGACAATGTCATAGAACTCCTGGTCGTGCACGGCGCGGTGACGCCCGACGAGGCGACCATGACGGAGGCCTGCCGGAAGCTGTCGAAGGCCCTCCACCGCCATCTGCAGGTGCACGTGATCTCGAACGCCAGACTCGAAGGACTGACGTCTCGCGACGCACTCACCGCAAAACTGGCGGCCGCCTCGGCGTTCGAGATCATCGCGCCAGGAGACACCAAGGCACAGCTGCCGACCGAGCGGCTCGGCCTGCTGCAAAGCGCAAGGAAGAAGCTGGCCGCACTATCTCTTTCTCAGCACCGGAGCGGGTCGCATTAAGACCATCTCGCGCAGGCAGGGCATCCGCCAGGTGAGCCAGCCTGTTCGGCGCAATCCCCGTTGCAGCATCAGCCATGGGCACGGCGGCCGCGCTGCTTCTGCAAGCATGGAACTCCGCCGGCTACAGCTCCTTGCACTGATGGCTCACGCTTGCGCCGCATGTCCGGCATCCAGCCTCGGCATGGGCACGATACCGTCGGCAAAGAGCTGATCGATTTCAAGCGCGGTGAATCCGAGCGAATTCAGGACGCAAACGGCGCCTGAATTGAAAGGCCGAGGACTGGCGCCCGGCGAACCTGGCGTACCACGCAAACGGGTAGGAAGACCGATTCCCTTGTGGCCATCGCGGGCGTACACCATCTCGCGATGCGTTGCGTGAGGCTGAGGCGTCGCGCACACGCTTGTCGCCACTGGTCTTTCCGACAAACTGGCCGGCACGGCCGGCACCGACCTGGCATTGGCCATGAAGAAGGAAGCCGACGCGCTGGCGGCGCTGCTTCCATCGCGCAGGTGAGCAGGATTTCCTTCCCGTTTCGCCGATCGCCGCGCGCGAGGGGGCGAGGATGCGGATGTTCATGGGAGGGCGAGCACCGGATGGCCGACGTCGATGTAATGGCAGAACATGTGCGGCGTGCGGTAAGTGCTTGAATTCTCCTTCGTGTGGAGCTGCCGCAAATTGCGCCGTTGCTTCCGCGATCGGGTGGCTTCGATCACGAGCCAGGTCGAGAGCTTGCCGGCACAGGGCGTGCGCGTGGATTCATGCCTGCGGAGTCTATCTGCCGGGCGGCCGAGAGCGGATCACGTGGCCTGAAGTTCGAGCCGCTCCCAAGGCTTGTAGGCCCACTCGTATTTTTCGCACGCATAGGACACCAGGGTGTCGACGGCTTCATCCGCGCTGACGGGCTCGGTCCTGCGATAGTGCGACCCAGGGGTGACCAACTGGTGCTCCAGATGAAAGCCTTCGAGATCGGCGAACACCTGCATGTACGTTCCACCACGTCGTTCAATGACCGCGAACGCGGACGGCTGGCCTTGCAACAACGGAATCCAGTGACGGATATTGGCTTCGTTCGCCGGTTCCGCCACGCCGAACTCGGGGCAATCCAGCATGGGCTCCTGATATTCCGCGCCGATGTCGAAGAGAAGGTGCTCCTGCGCGGTGGGCGCACCGTTCCTGAATATGGCGATCAAGAAGCAATCACTGATGTGAAGGGGCACATGAACCAGCAGTGCATCGTGCGCCCTGGAGCGGCGGGCGAAAACCTGCGCCAACTCCGGGGCCGTCCGTGCTTTCAATTGCAGGGGTTCGCGAAGGCTGTGCGCAAGCTCCACGGCGCTGCGTTTGACCGCATCGCTTCCGGCGTGATCCTCGGTGCCTCCGTGGAGCAGGTCGATGTACTCGTGCAGCTGCATGAGCCTCGATGAGGGCGGCTTCGGTTTGCGAGAAAAGAACATCTGGACGTGGTCCCCATCACTGTTTGAGCGATGCCCGACGGATCTGAGCCTCGATCATGAATGCCATCGAATCCTTGTGAACCGGGTCACCCCGGTGGCAGATGTGAATGTTGATGTTGAAGCGGCGCCCGCCATGCAAGACCGAGGCACAGACATATTCCGGTGCTCGAGCCCTTCGTCAAATGCGTCGATCTTCATGTGCCTTTCACCCTGCCGCCTATCGTACGCCCGGTCAGACGCGATTGACCGTGCTTCGCTCATGCAGGCCAGGCTCAACGGGCGCGCACGCGGCGCTTTGGCGGGCCGAATTGCTCGGAGATCGCCGAGAGCTCGGCTTCGAAATACTGCAGGAACATGCCCATCGCCGCCGCGGTGGCCTGACCGGTGCGCTGGTAGAGGCAGCTGTGCGAGCGGGCGCCCTCGTCGGCCAGTGCGTTCCAGGCCAGGCGGCCGGCCGCCACGTCCTGCGCCACGTTCTCGGGGATCAGGAAGCTCACGCCGAGACCTTCCGCCACGAGCCGCCGGGCCATTGCCACCGAACTGGTCTCGATCAGCGGCCGCGAGGGACGGTGCTCGCGCTGGCCGATCTGCTCGACCATTGCCCGCAGTTCCGTGTCCGTCGTCATGAGGATGAGCGGCGCGTCCAGGCAGTCACGCAGGCGCCGGGCGCGCGCTGGCGCGGCAAGCGGATGGCCTGGCGGCGCGACGACGCCAAGTTGCTGCGCGAAGGCCCGCACCTCCTCCACGCCCGGCGGCGGCTTGCGGCGCAGGCAATAGCCGATGTCCGCCTCGCCGTTGGCGACCCAGCCCAGGATTCGCTCGCCGCTGCCGGTGCGCACCGTGTAGGTCACGCCGGGATGGCGCGCCATCACGGCGCGTATGGCGTCTGGCACCAGTTGCTCGGCCGAGGATTGCGACACCGCCAGGTTGATGTGGCCCCGGCGCAGTGCCCGCAGATCTTCCACCTGGGTCACCGCGTGGTCGATGTCCCGCTGCCCGCGGCGGATGGCGGCCAGCATGATTTCGCCGGCGGTGGTCAGCTGCATGCCGCGGGGCAGCCGATCGAACAGCGGCGTGCCGACCTGGGCCTCCAGGTTGAGCACCTGCTGGTGAACCGCCGCCGCCGTGAGGTGCAGCGATTCGGCCGCCTTGCGGATGGAGCCCCGGCGAGCGACCTCGTCGAAGCAGCGGAAGGATTGCGAGACGACAAGCATCGCGCGAAGTGTACGGTTTTGATTGACAGGGCGTTCGAAACAAACAGCTTTTCCTGACGACACTTCGCGCCTAGATTGCATCCCGTACCCACACACGAAGGACCGCAATGACCTCCAGCACCACCGTCGACCAGATCACGCAGCGCCGCCGCGGCGTCGGCCTGATCGCCCACGATCCCGCGCTCTCGGCCGGCGGATACACGCTCATCGCGCCGCAGACGGCCGACGGCAACGTCTACCTGATCGACATGCAGGGAACGGTGGTCCACCAGTGGAAGATGCCGCTGCGCGCCGGGCGCCACGCGGTGATCCTGCCCAACGGCAACATGGGCTACAACGGCAGCCATCCGGACTCGCCGGAGCGCTATGCGCCCTGGTCGATGTGGCACGGCGGCGATTTCTCCGAGGTGACGCCGCAGGGCGAGGTGGTCTGGCATTTCGAGGACCCCGGGCACCATCACGACGCCCGGTGGCTCGACAACGGCAACTTGCTCTACGCTGCCTGCGAGCTTGTGCCGGCGGGCTTCGCCGACCGGGTGAAGGGCGGCACGGCGCACCACCCCGACGAGCCGATGTGGGGCGACGTGATCCGCGAAGTGAACCGCGCCGGAGAGCAGGTCTGGGAATGGAAGGCCTGGGAGCACCTGGACCCGTCGAAGCATCCGATCCACCCCGGCTTCGGCCGATACCACTGGCCCCTGGTCAACGGCCTGGACGTGGATGGCGAAGGCCGCGTGCTCATGAGCTTGCGCACCACCGCCGGCATCGTCGCCGTCGACAAGGCCAGCGGCGAGGTGAAGCTGCACATCCCCCCGAGCGTGGTCTCGCACCAGCATGCGCCGGTGGCGCTGCCGAACGGCAACATCCTCGCATTCGACAACGGCAACTTCCGCAGCGGGGCGCACGTGCCGTTCTCGCGCGTGGTCGAGATCGACCCCGCGACACAAGCGGTGGTCTGGTCCTATGCGGACGAGATGGTCAATGCCTTCTTCACGGCCTTCATGGGCAACGCGCAGCGCTTGCACAACGGGAACACGCACATCACCGAGTCCGCAACGGGACGCCTGTTCGAGGTGACACCGGCCGGCGAGGTGGTGTGGGAGTACATCCTGCCGTGGTTCGCCGAGTACCCGGACGAGGCCGCCCGCAAGACCGGGCCCGGGCGCCTCAACAGCGTGTTCCAGACCCACCGCTACCAGGCCAGCCAGCTGCCCTGGCTGCAGCGTTGATGCGAGGTCACGCCATGTCTTCCCTTGATGTCCTGCTGGCGCCGCTGCGCTGCGCCCTGGGCCCGGGCCTGTTCGCACTCGCCCTCGCGGTGGGCGCGCAGCCAGGCCCCGGCGCTTCCGACCCCATCGTCGCTGTGGTCCCGTTCTCCGCCGGCGGCAGCGTCGACGTGGCGGCCCGGCTGCTGATGCCCCGCCTCTCGGAAAGGCTGAAGCAGCCGGTCGTGGTGGAGAACACGGTCGGCGCCTCGGGCACCATCGCCACCCAGCGCGTGATCCGCGCACGTCCGGATGGCCATACCCTGCTGTTCGCCGTGGCGAGCCCGATCAACGTCGCGCCGCTCGTGTCGCCCAAAACGTACCGCTACGACGCGCTGAAGGAGCTCGTGCCGGTGGTGCCGGTCGCGGCTTCGGCGTTCGTGCTGGTGGGCAGGCCGACCCTGGCGGTCGGCACCACGAGCGAACTGCTTCGGCTGGTCCGCAGCCAGCCCGGCAAGCTGAACTTCGGAACGGATGGCGTCGGTACCGGGCTGCACGTGACGGCCGAGATGATCAAGCAGAAGGCCGGCCTGGACATGGTGCACGTGCCCTACAAGTCCGGCCCGCAGGTACTGACCGAGCTGGCCGGCGGCCAGATCGACCTGGCGGTGCTGCCGGTGTCGCTGGTGCAGGGCTTCGTTCGCGACGGCAAGGTGAAAGCCTTCGGCGTGACCTCGCGTACCCGCTGGCCGGGCCTGCCCGACGTACCCAGCCTGTCCGAGACGCCGGAGCTCAAGCGCCTGGATGTGGAGGCATGGCACGGCCTGCTGGTGCCTGCGAAGACGGACCCGGCCATCGTCGAACGGCTGGCCCGCGAGATGACCGCCGTGCTGGCCGAGCCCGAGACCGTGCGCAAGCTCGCCGATGCCGGGTTCAAGCCGATGCAGATGACGCCTGCGCAGTTCGCGGCCCACCTCGCGAGCGAGCGCAGCGACATGGCACGCACCATCGCGGCGGCGGCGATCAAGGTCGACTAGGGTGAAGCGTGAGGCGCAAGAAGCGGCGAATGCGGGCTCGTCCAAGGCGGCCCTCCGAACGTGCAGGACGCACAGGACGCGCAGGAGCGAACAAGGATCTTTCGTCCTTCAATCGACGTTCTCGCCCCGATGCATCAGGCTGTTCGATGGCAGCGTCTCGTCCAGGAGCTTGCGCGCGGTCTCGACACCGGCCACGGGCAGCAGTTTCGGATCGAGCAGGCCCACCTGCACCAGCACGCTGGCCTGGTCCCAGTAGATGTGCTCGTGGTAGAGCTTGTCGCCGCGGAACTTGACCACCGCCAGCAACGGAATTTCCACGCGCTTGCCGGTCGGCGGCACGCCCGGCAGCATCCACGGGATCTCGGTGGTGTGCGTGAAGCAGAACAGCATCTCGTCGACCACCTGCGACGCACCCACGGTGCGCGAGATCGGCACCAGCGAGGTATCGGGCGGATTGCTGTTGACGAAGTGGTTGCTGTAGAAGCTGTGCAGCGCCTCGTAGCCCACGCCGCCGGTCATGGTGGGAATGTGGTTGACGTAGGGTTCGGCCACCATGGTGGACATGGTGTCGTCGACGTTGCGCGTGGCGAACTCGTACTCGCAGTGCTTGTCCCATAGCGCGGCCAGGTCGTAGTGCGGGCCGATGGCGGACTTGAGCGCGGCAATGCTGCGCTCGTGGGCCATGAGGGCCGAGGCGCGGTGGTAGTGCTCGCCGCCCACCCGTGCAAAGGCGTGGTCCACACCCGGGTACACATGCACCTCGACATCGGGCCGGCCGCGCAGCGCCTGCACGATGCGTTCGCGCGCTTCGGGCGGGCAGAAACCGTCGAGCTCGGCCACATGCAGGGCGAGCGGGCAGCGGATGTTGCCGGCCTCGTCCAGCGCCGCATCGATGCCCACGCCGTAGTAGCCGACGGCGACATCCGCATCGGTGCGGCAGGCCGCCAGGTAGGCCAGCTTGCCGCCCAGGCAGAAGCCGAGCACGCCGACCTTGGCGTCCTGCACTTCGGGCCGCAGGCGCAGCGCGCTGATGGAAGCCTGCATGTCCTCCATGCCACGGGCCTCGTCAAAACCCTTGTAGAGGGCGAATGCGCGCTGCCAGTCGTCCGGCGAATAGCCGAGCTCGACATCGGGCTGCTGGCGCCAGAACAGGTCGGGCACGAGCACCACGTAGCCTTCCTCGGCGTAGTAGTCGGCCACCTCGCGCATTGTCGCGTTCACGCCGAAGATCTCCTGTGCGAGCACCAGGCCGGGGCCGCTGCCCGAGCGCGGCATGGCGAGGTAGCCGTTGAAGCTGCCGCTGCCGTCGGTGGCCTGGATGCGGACGTGCTGCGTGGCGCTGGTTGCTCTGTTTTCCTGCATGTGGACTTGCTCCGTTCAAGAATGGGAAGGTGCGGGCCGCGCGCTCACTGAACGCATTCCGGGTGGCGCGTCGTCACCTGGTAGTAGCCCGAATGGAAGACCAGCGGTTCGCCGTCGAAGCGGTCGTAGCGCTCGACTTCGCCGATGAAGATCAGGTGGTCGCCGCCGTCGTACTGCTTCACGTTGCGGCAGACGAACCGGGCGATGACGCCATTGAGCAGCGGCACGCCGGCCGTGCCCTCGCAGCAGTCCACCCCGCCGAACTTGTCCGCCTGCGGCGTCGAGAACTGGCGCGACAGGTGATGCTGGTGGGCCGCCAGCACATTGATCGCGAAGTGGCTGGCGCCGGTGAAGTCGCCCACGCTCGGCGCCTGCCGGGCCAGGCTCCACAGCACCAGCGGCGGGTCCAGCGAGACCGAGGAGAACGAATTGGCGGTCATGCCCACGCGGCGGCCGTCGATCGCCCGGGTGGTGATGACGGTCACGCCGGTGCTGAACTGCCCGAGAGCCTTGCGGAAGTCGCGCCGGTCGAAGCGGTCGACAGCGGCTTCGCGCGCACGGGTCTCCAGAAAGCGGTCTGCCTCGACGGCATCGAACCACCAGGGCGCGAAGGCACGCGGGTCGTCGAAGCCGTTGACGATGGTGCTCGCCACGGCGGGCATGTGGGTCGCGCTCTGGAGCAGCTTCTGCAAGTGCGGCTTCGGCGCTGCGAGCAGGCTGTTTGTCCAGTCGGTCGCCCAGCGGGCATAGCCTTCCCAGTAGCGGTCGAAGGTCTCCTGCATCCAGGCGGCGCCGAACGGTGCATCGCCGTGTTCGAGGATCCGCTTCAGGTAGATGTCGGCGCACTTGGCCGCGTTGTTGGCGCCCTGCCCCGTGATCGGGTCGTTGAGCACCACCGCATCGGCCAGGCCCAGCACCTTGCGCCCGGAGGGCAAGGTTGCCACCGGCTTGCGCACCGTCGGCGCGAAGCGGCCCGCGAGAATGCCGTTGTCGTCGGTCAATTCGATGTTCCCGCAGCGCTCGGCCTCCCACGGCAGGAAGGTCTCGAGAATCCACTTGCTGCGTGCGAGGTGCTCCTGCGGTGTCTTCACGTCCGCCCAGCAATCCATCGGTCCGCCCGGCACGCCCTCGAACACCATGATCTCGCAGGGCCCCGTCGTCGTCAGTGCCGGGAACACGAAGTATTCGCCCACGCCGGGAATGAGGTTGAAGCACACGGCAGAGAACGGCTCGCGCGGCTTCATCCCCTTCACATAGGTCAGCGCCAGTGCGCGCTGGGGCTGGTCGAACGGCGAGCGCTCCGCGTCGCGCTCGAACAGCTGCGAGATCTCGCCCTTGCCGCTGGCGACGACCACGAGATCGTGCGTCGCAGCGCAGGCCTCCAGCGCGTCGATCCCCACTTCCTGCAGCACCAGCCGGCCGCCGCGCTTCTCGAACCCGGCCATCCAGGCAGGTATCTTGAGGCGCTGGTCGACCGACTGCGCAGGTCCGTCGAGCCTCGCACTCCATTCGATGGCCTTGCCGCCTTCCGGGTTGCGCACCGCCATGCCGATGCCCTCCACGAGGGGGCATTCGCCCGCCCACCAGTCCAGCTCCAGCTCGCGCTCGGTCTGCAGCGCGGTCTCGAACATGCACTGGCTCGACATCACCGGCCCTTCGAAAATCTCCCTCGCCGTGCGGTTCGAAAAAACCGTCACCTCGTGCCCCGCGCGCTGCAGGCCGAGCGCGAGCTGCATGCCGGACTGTCCGGCGCCGACGATGGCCACGCGTCGCTTCATGCGTTCGCTCCAGGCTATACGGCAGCCGCGCAGGTTTCGATGTAGCGCTCCGCTTCCGCGGGATCCGCGAACCACGGGAAGAAGGTGCGCGGATCGTCGAAACCGTTGGCGAAGGCACTGGCCAGCGGCGGTATCGCGCCGGCGCTGCCGAGCAGCTTGAGCACATGGGGCGGTGGCGGCGCGAGCAGCATGTTGGTCCACTGCGTGACCCATTGCGCATAGCCGAACCAGTAGCGGTCGAAGGTCTGCTGCATCCACGCCGCATCGGCCGCGCCCTCGCCGCGCGCGAGGATGCTCTTCAGATAGGTGTCGGCGCACTTGGCCGCGTTGTTGGAGCCCTGGCCGGTGATCGGGTCGTTGAGCACCACCACGTCGGCCAGGCCCAGCACCTTGCGCCCGGAGGGCAAGGTTGCCACCGGCTTGCGCACCGTCGGCGCGAAGCGGCCCGCGAGAATGCCGTTGTCGTCGGTCAATTCGATGTTCCCGCAGCGCTCGGCCTCCCACGGCAGGAAGGTCTCGAGAATCCACTTGCTGCGTGCGAGGTGCTCCTGCGGTGTCTTCACGTCCGCCCAGCAATCCATCGGTCCGCCCGGCACGCCCTCGAACACCATGATCTCGCAGGGCCCCGTCGTCGTCAGTGCCGGGAACACGAAGTATTCGCCCACGCCGGGAATGAGGTTGAAGCACACGGCAGAGAACGGCTCGCGCGGCTTCATCCCCTTCACATAGGTCAGCGCCAGTGCGCGCTGCGGCTTGTCGAAGCTCGACTTGTGGGCATCGCGCTCGAAGAGTTTCGAGATCTCGCCCTTGCCGCTCGCGACCAGCGTGAGGTCGTGGCTTTGCGTGCAGGCTTCGAGCTCGTCGATGCCCGCATCCTTGAAGACGAGTTCGCCGCCCTTCTTCTGGAATACTTCCATCCAGGCGGGAATCTTCACGCGCTGGTCGACCGACTGCGCGCTCGAATTCAGCCGCGCGGCCCAGTCGATGGCCTTGGCGCCCTTCTGCTCGGGATGCGGCACGGCCAGGCCGATGCCGTCCACCGTGGGGCAGTCGTGCGCCCACAGGTCCAGGCCCAGGTCGCGTTCGATCTGCAGCGAGGTGTGGAACATGCACTGGCTCGACATGACCTTGCCACGGCGGATGTCCTCGCCCGTGCGGTTGCTGAACATCGTGACCTCGCAGCCTGCTGCGAGCAGCCCGAGCCCCAATTGCAGGCCCGACTGGCCCGCGCCGACGATTGCGATTCGCTTCATTGCTTGCTCCTTGCTGCTCCGTTGGGAGCTAGTCCATCAACTTGGGAATGGCCGGCACGGCCTGCTCGGGGCCCATGGCGGAATAACCGCCATCCACCGCGTAATCGGAACCAGTCACGAAGCTCGCGTGGTCCGAGCAGAGGAACAGCACCACCTGCGCCACCTCGTCCGGATCGCCGACACGCCCGAGCAGATGAAAAGGCGCGGCCACGCGGTCGGTCTTGGCGCGGTCGCCGCCGCTGAGCCGGTCCATCACGGCCGACCAGGTCCAGCCCGGCGACACGCTGTTCACGCGGATGCGGTCCGGCGCCAGGTCCATCGCCATGTTGCGGGTGAGCTGCGCCATGGCGGCCTTGCTCACCGGATAGAGCCAGCGCCCCGTCTGCGCCACGCGCGACGAGATGCTCGTGAAATTGACCACCGCCCCGCCGCCGGCCGCGACCATGTGCGGATGCACGGCCTGCAGCATCGCCACCGCGCTCGCCACGTTCACGTTGAACGAAGCGAGCCAGTCGGCGCGCTGCGACTTGAAGCCGTCGTCCAGGTAGGAGCACGCCAGGTTGACGAGAAAGTGCACGCCGCCGTGCCGCGTGGCCGCTTCCGCCACGCAAGCCTGCACCTGCGCGTCGTCGGTGATGTCGGTGCGCACGAAATGCACGCCCGCGCCAAGCGAATCCGCCAGCGCCTGGCCGTTGGCGGCATCGATGTCGGCAACGACGACCTTCGCACCCGCCGCGTGCAGCGCGCGCACCACGCCGGCGCCTATCAGTGTGGAGCCACCGGTGACGATGGCGCTCTTGCCCTCGAGTCCCTTGAACATGACGCTTGCTCTCCTCGGTTCGGTCGGGCAGGCCAGGATGGCCTGTGGGAGCGAACGTTACGAGGCAGCAGGCCTTCGGCGAGTCCCGCAAACGCAGCGCCTGTCCCTGGCGCGCAGGTTTTATCGAGGGCTGGTCCGAATTGTGGCCGGGGATGGTTTTTGCTAGGGTGGCCTCGCCCCATGGAAACCGCCACGACCCCACCGCTGCCGCTGCAGCGCTACCGGCTTTTCGAGAGCCACGACATGGACGAGGCCCGTGAAAGCGTGGCCCGCGTGTTCTGCCCGCACGGCCTGGTCATGCTGCGGCCCCGCACCGAGCTCGACGCCTGCCATCACAGCGCGCGCCTGCATCGGGACGTGAGCCTCAACTACGTGCAGTACGGCCCGGGCGTGCAGATCGACCCCGGCTACCTGCAAGATTTCTTCCTGTTGCAGATTCCGTTGCGCGGCGGCGCCGAGATCCGTTGCGGCGCGCAGCATGTGGATGCGAGCCCCCGCCTGGCCTCGCTGCCTTCGCCGACCGAGCCGCTGTCGATGCGCTGGGCCGACGACAGCCCGCACCTGATCGTGCGGCTGGCTCGCTCCGCGCTGCTCTCGCGGCTCGAATCCCTGCTCCAGGCGCCCGCCAGGCAGCACCTGGTGTTCGACCTCGGCGTGCCGCTCGACACCCCCGCACTGGCGCCGGTGGTGCACTTCATCGACTACCTGCGGCTCACGCTCGACAGCGGCACCGCCCTGCAGGCCGGCGGCCGCCTGGCCGAGCATGCCGAGGAGTACCTGATGGCCAGCCTGCTGATGTCCGCGGGGCACAACCATTCGCGCGCCCTGGCCGGCGATGCCCGGCGCAGCCTGCTGCCGCGCGTGGTCCGCAGGGCGCAGGACTACATGGCCGCGCACGCCGAGCAGCCCTTGTCGCTGGCCGACGTTTGCCGCGAAGTCGGCTGCAGCGCGCGTGCGCTGCAACTCGCGTTTCGCCAGCATGCGGGCCTGGGTCCGATGGAATTCCTGCGCGAGCAACGCCTCGACAAGGTGCGCGCCGAACTGCGCGTGCCGGGCCACGGCGGCGTACGCGACGTTGCGGCGAAGTACGGTTTTCTTCACATGGGCCACTTTGCGGCACAGTACCGCGCCCGCTTCGGCGAGCGGCCGTCGGAGACTCGGGCACTGCGCGCCTCCTGACTTTGGCGTCAGGGCAGCAGCAGCAGCTTGCCGGTGGTCGCGCGGCTGGCCATGTCGGCGTGGGCCTTGGCCGCATCGGCCAGCGGGTATACGCCGCCGACATGGACTTTCAGCTTGCCTTCGGCGATCCAGTCGAACAGCCGCGCCGAGTGCGCGCGCAGCAGTTCCGGCGTATGGATGTGATCGGAGAACACCGCGTAGCCCAGCTTGACGCTCCTGGGCAGGCTCATGATGTCGATGGCACCCGGCCCGCCCAGCACCGGGCCGTACCAGCAGAAGGTCCCCGAGCGGCGCAGCACGTCCAGCGACCCCTGGAAGGTGGTGGGGCCCGAGCCGTCGAACACCACGTGCACGCCCTCGCCGCCGGACAGCTGTCGCGCCTGCTCGGCGAACCTGCCTTCGCTGTCGACGATCACGTGATCCGCGCCGGCCGCCGTGGCCACCGCCACCTTGTCCGTCGATGACACGCGGCCGATCACCCGCCCGCCGCGCAGCCTGACGATCTGCGTCAGCAGCAGCCCGAGGCCGCCGGCTGCCGCGTGGACGAAGGCGATATCGCCAGGCTGCACCGGATAGAAGTCGGTGGCGAAATGGCTGGCGGTCAGGCCTTGCATCATCACCGCCGCCGCGGTCTTGTCGTCGATGCCATCGGGGATGGGCACCAGCGACGTGGCCGCAATGGCGATCTTCTGCGCATAGCTGCCGGGCGCATAGACCCACGCCACGCGCTGCCCGATGGCAAAGCCCTCGGCCCCTTCGCCCACGGCCAGCACGCGGCCCGCGCCCTCGACACCCAGGATCTTCGGGTTGGGCATCTCGTTCCACGCCATGCCCTGGCGCACACCGATGTCCATGAAATTGACGCCGGCGACGGCGACCTGCACCAGCACCATCCCGCGGCCGGGCACAGGGTCCGGCCGCGTCACATACGCCAGCACGTCGACGTTGCCGGTCCGGTTCATCACCACTGCTTTCATCGTTGTTTCCTTTTTCACGCAATGCCGTTCGCGACGGCGATGGTCTTCGGCTCCAGGAAAGCCTCCATGCCGAAGACGCCGAACTCCCTGCCGACGCCCGACTGCTTGACGCCGCCGAAGGGCGCGGCCAACTCGGGCGTGATGCGGTTCACCAGCACCGTGCCGGCGCGCAGCCGCGAGGCCACGCGCAGGGCACGCTGCGCGTCGGACGAGAAGACGTAGGCCTGCAAGCCGTACGGCGAGTCGTTCGCGATGTCGATGGCGTCGTTCTCGTCGCCATAGCCGATCATCGAGAGCACCGGCCCGAAGATCTCCTCGCGCGCGATGTCCATGTCGTTGCGCACCTCGGCGAACACGGTGGGCCGCACGAACCAACCCTTTTCAAGACCGTCCGGCCGACCCTCGCCGCCGGCCACGAGGGTTGCGCCCTGCGCCAGACCGCGGCGGATGAAGTGCTGCACGCGATCGAACTGCGCCTGGCTCGCGAGCGGTCCGACCGCGGTGGCAGGGTCACGCGGATCGCCCACGCGCAGGGCCGCCACCGCCGCTCGCACGTGTTCGGCGGCGGCCTCCATGTGCGCGCGCGGGATCAGCAGGCGCGTGCCCGCCACGCAGGCCTGGCCGTTGTTCATGAAGGCGGCATTCAGCGCCAGGGGCAGCGTGGCGGCCAGGTCGGCGTCGTCCAGCACCAGGGTGGCCGACTTGCCCGAGAGCGCGAGACTCACGCGCTTCATGGTTTCCAGGCTCGCGCGCGCAATGAGCTTTCCGGTCTGCGTGGAACCGGTGAACGAGATCTTCGCGATGCCCGCACTGGTGGCGATCTCGTCGCCCACATCGCTGCCGCGCCCGAGCAGCACGTTGAAAACGCCGGGCGGCAGGCCCGCGTCGTGCAGCGCCTCGGTCACGGCCTGCGCCTGCAGCGGGCCCAGCTCGCTCGGCTTGACGACCGAGGCGCAGCCCGCGGCGATGGCCGAAGCCAGCTTGCTGCAGATGCTACCGGCGGCGGCGTTCCAGGGCGCAATGAGGCCGGCGACGCCGACCGGTTCCATCACCACGGCGGCTTCGCCCAGCCGGCGCTCGAAGGCGTAGTCCCGCAGCGCCTGCGCCGTGGTGGCGAAGCATTGCGAGGCGTAGTTGCTGACCCACTGCGAGCGGGCCAGCGGGCCGCCGTACTCCTCGATGGTGGCCTCGCGGATCTGGTCGGTGCGTGCCAGCACCGCGGCCTCGAGGCGCCGGAGCATGTCGATGCGCTGCGCCCTGGTGCTTCGCGCGAGCGCCGGCTGGGCGCGGTTCGCCGCGGCAATGGCGCGCTTCGCGTCCTCGCGGTTCGCCAGCGTCACCGTGCCGATGGCCCGTTCGGTCGCGGGGTTGCAGATCTCCAGCCGCTCGCTGCCCTGCACGGGCACGAAGGCGCCATCGATGTAGGCCTGGTCGATGTTCCACATGGGGCCGCCGCCTCACCCGCGCGCCACGTCGACCACCGCCTTCGCGAAGGCCTCGGGCGCTTCCTGCGGCAGGTTGTGGCCGATGCCGCCGCTGACCAGCCGATGCTCGTAGCGCGCCGAGAACTTCTTCGCATAGGCGCGGGGTTCCGGATGCGGCGCGCCGTTGGCGTCCCCTTCGAGCGTGATGGTCGGCACGCCGATCACCGGCGCCTTGGCGAGCCGGCTCTCGAGCGCCTGGTACTTCGCCTCGCCGTCGGCCAGGCCGAGGCGCCAGCGGTAGTTGTGGACCGTGATGGCCACGTGGTCGGGGTTCTCGAATGCCACCGCGCTGCGCTCGAACGTGGCCGCATCGAAGTTCCACTTCGGCGATGCGAGTTGCCAGATGAGCTTGGCGAAGTCGTGCCGGTTCTTCTCGTAGCCCGCGCGGCCGCGCTCGGTCGCGAAGTAGTACTGGTACCACCACTGCAGCTCGGCCTGCGGCGGCAGCGGCGTCTTGCCGGCCTCCTGGCTGCCGATCAGGTAGCCGCTGACCGACACCAGCGCCTTCACGCGCTCCGGCCACAGCGCGGCCATGATGCATGCCGTGCGCGCGCCCCAGTCGCAGCCGGCCACCGTGGCGGTCTTGATCTTCAAGGCATCCATCAGCGCGATGATGTCGACGGCGACGACCGACTGCTGCCCGTTGCGCGGCGTGTCGGCCGACAGGAAGCGCGTGGTGCCGTAGCCGCGCAGATACGGCTCGATGACGCGGAAGCCCGCGGCGGCAAGCAGCGGTGCGACGTCCACGAACATGTGGATGTCGTAGGGCCAGCCGTGAAGAAGAATCACCGGCGCGCCGTCGGCCGGCCCCGCCTCGAAGTACCCGACGCTGAGGCTGCCGGCCTCGATGCTCTTGAGTGGCTCGAGGCGCTTGACGCTGCCTGTGCCGGCGGATTGAGCGAAAGCGGGAACGATCGAAGCCAGCTGGGCGGCGGCGATGCCGAGCGCCGCCCTGCCGAGGAACGAGCGGCGGGGCAATTGGCGGGAAGTGGTCATTGGAATCTCCTGGATTGCGAAGTGATGGTGCGATTGTTCGGCGCACAGGCGGCCTGGCGATCGGCTTGCGTATGCCTCTGTATCTGGGCCGGCTTCGTCAACAATAAATTTCAATTGCAGGCCGCCCGGGCGCAGGCCGTTTGCAAAGTAATGTCGCAAGGCGAGCCGCGGACACACGCGCATACAGAGAAGGCCGGCTGGCGCGCGTGCCGCTCCTAGATTCGACGTCGTCGGTTTTCAGCCGACTCTTGTTTTTCAACGTCGAACCAAGGAAAGACCGTCATGACAAAGTTCTCCCGCCGCATCGGCATGGCCCTGATTGCCGGCGCCGTCGGCCTGGCCGCCCTTGTGCCACTGCAATCCTTCGCACAGCCGGCTGCGGCCGCGCAGCCGCCCAAGCCCACGGTCGTGCTCGTGCACGGGGCGTTCGCGGATGCGTCCAGCTGGGACGGCGTGGTGCGCGGCCTGCAGGCCCGGCACTACCCGGTGATCGCCGCTGCGAACCCGCTGCGCGGGCCCAAGTTCGACGCCGCCGCCGTCGCCAGCATCGTCGATTCGGTCAAGGGGCCGGTCGTCCTGGTCGGCCATTCGTACGGGGGCTCGGTCATCTCGGCGGCCGCCAGCGGAAAGGCCAACGTCAAGGCGCTGGTCTTCGTGGCGGCGTTCGCGCCCGAAGCCGGCGAGACGGCAATCGGCCTCACCGGCAAATTCCCGGGCAGCACGCTCGGCCCGACGCTCGCCCCGGCAGTGCCGCTGGCCGACGGCGGCAAGGACCTGTACATCCAGCAGGACAAATTCCCCGCCCAGTTCGCGGCCGACGTGCCGCTCGGAAAGGCGCGCCTGATGGCCGCGGGACAGCGCCCCATTGCCGAGGCCGCGCTGAACGAGCCGGCCGAGGCGCCGGCCTGGAAGTCGGTGCCCTCGTGGTTCGTCTACGGTGACCGCGACAGGAACATTCCGCCCGCGGCGATGGCCTTCATGGCCGAACGCGCGAAGGCCGTGAAGACCGTGGTGGTCAAGGGTGCGTCGCACGTGGTGATGACGTCGCAGCCCGATGCGGTGACGAAGGTGATTGCCGAGGCGGCCGCACACTGAACGCGATGTCTCGCGAACCTCAGGACCTCACTGCCCGACCGGCTTGGGCGTCAGATAGCCGATGTTCGGCCGTACGCTGTCGTTGGTGTAGCAGGCACCGGTCGGCACATAGCGAATGACCTTGCCGCCTTGAATGTAGAACAGGTTGTTGCATGCAACACTGCTCTCCGAGCAGGTAGTGAATGCGGTGTGGCTCACGTACTTTCCATCTCCTCGGCGAGCACCATGGCTGGTGAAGCATTGCTCCACTTCCCTGCTGTTGACGTAGTTCCGTGTCTCGACGCCGCTCGCGGTCTGCGCGCGATAGACAGGCATCGTGAGAAACAACGGGTGCGCGTCCAGGGCCTCCACGGGAGCGCCTACCCAGGCGTCCAGATCTTGCTGGCGCACGGTGGCGCAACCGCTGACGAAGCCCGCGACGAGCGCGGCGCTCGCGACGGATTTGAAGATCGACATTGTTTTTGGCCTTTCTGTATTTCGAGCGATCTCGAGATGGAAAGCAGATGTCGAGACTCTTGGTGTTGTTGACGACTCGTTGGGCCATGTGGACCGCTTTTTTCAGTGTAGCGATGCATGCCGAACGTTCTAGAGAACGTTCGATTTACATCCGCGTCGAGCTCGCCAAATCGGTGGGCCATCGTTGTATCTTCTTTGCAGCGCGATCAAAAAATAAGGTCTGGGGCCTGTGCAATGAATCGACGAAGGACCCTCGGGGCGATCAGCGCACCGGCAAGCTGTTGGTGGACGCCCAGAAAAAATGGCTGGGCTTCCGCGACGCCGAGTGCGCCTTGCAAACTGTGCGGACAACCGGCGGCAGCATTCAATCCATGACCGTTGCCATCTGACGAACGGCCTACGCGGGATTGCCGCCACGCGCACTGAATTCATGGGCGATCTGCTCGCCGAGCGCCAACAGCGATGCACTCATCTCGAGCGCCACCTCGTTCGCCGGCTCGCTGGTGGAGAGGCTCGCATTGAGAACGTGCACGCGCTCGTTCGGAAGCGCCAGCGGCGTGGCCAGCGCAACGATCTCGGGCTGCCATGAGGCCACGCACCAGCCGCGGCGGTGCACGCTCTCGATGGCCTTGTCGATTTCCCTGCGAAGCCGCGGCCAATTGCCGCGACGCGCCTCGAACTCCTTCATCAGCTCGGCGCGGCGAACTGGCGGCGCCGTCGCCAGCCAGGCACGGCCGAGCGAGGTGAGTTCGATCGGCACGCGCTGCCCGCTCACCACACTGCGCAGCGACGCCTTCTTGTTGTAGCGGATCGACTCGAGGTACAGCATCTCCGAACGATCGGCGACCGCGAGCCCGACATTGATGCGCAGCTTCTCGGCCAGCGCCCGCATCCGCGGGGCGGCCACCTGCAGCACGGTGGAGCCGGTGCGCATGGCGTGCGCGAAGCTCAGCACCGGCGCCGCGAGCCGGTAGGCGCGCGCGGGCCGGTCGTGCTCGAGCAGGCCCGCACCGACCAGCGTCTGTGTCAGGCGGCTCACCGTGGCCGGCGCCAGGCCGGTGCGCTCCGCGAGTTCGCCGTTGCCCAGCAGCGTGGAGCCGGGCCGGAAGGCACGCAGGATCTCGATCCCGCGTTCGAGCGAGCGGTTGGATGGGGTGGGCATTCGATGTCTCCTTGCGGCCGCTCTTCAATTCCATGCAGTGGAAGGAGGCAGGTGCGCTGGCGAAGTATGCGTCCTAAGCTCGGGACACACCGACAAGCGGGAAAGAGAGACATCCGTGCGCGCCGCCGACGGCGTGGCCGTGCTCGCCGCTTGATCCGATGCATGACAAAAACAGGAGACACCATGAACCCGAATCGCATTTCGCGCCGAAGCTTCAACGCCGCTGCGGGCGCCGGCATCGCGCTGGCGGCCTTGAGCCCGCTCGCGAAGGCACAGTCCGCCTTTCCGTCGAAGCCGATCCGCATCGTCGTGCCCTTTGCGGCCGGCGGCCCGACCGACCTGATGGCGCGCGCCATCGCCAAGAACATGGCCCCCAGCCTCGGCCAGCCGGTGATCGTCGACAACAAGCCGGGCGGCGGCGGCGTGATCGGCATGAGCGAGATCGCGCGCGGTCCGGCCGACGGCTACACGATGGTCTTTCCCTCGATCCTCGCGGTCACCAACCCGGCGCTGATGCCGAACTATCCGTTCGATACGCTGCGCGACTTTGCACCGCTCACGGTGGTGGGCTTCATTCCGCACGCGGTGGTGGTGAAGCCGGACTTCCCGGCCAGGAGCCTGCAGGAACTGGTTGCGATGGCCAAGGCCAAGCCCGACAGCCTCTCCTACGGCTCCTCGGGCAATGGCACCTCTGCCCACCTGGGCGCCGCATTGTTCGTGCAGCGCGCCGGCATGCGCGCGGTCCACGTGCCCTACCGTGGCGCCGGCCCGGCGGTGCAGGACCTGCTGGGCGGGCAGATCCAGTTCATGTTCCTCGACATGAGTTCGGCACTGGCGCAGATCAAGGCGGGCAAGCTGCGCGCGCTCGCCGTCGCGCCCAAGTCGCGCTTCGCCGGCCTGCCCGATGTGCCGACCGTCGCCGAGCAGGGCTATCCCGGCTTTGACGTGCATGGCTGGTACGGGCTGCTGCTGAAGGCCGGCACACCCGCACCGGTCGTGCAGCGGCTCTATACCGAGGTCAAGCGCTCGCTCGATACACAGGAAGTGCGCGAGATCTTCCAGGCCCAGGGCATCGAGCCCGGAGGCATGCCGCCGGCCGAATTCACGGCGCTGATACGCGACGACCTCGCGCTGTGGAAGCGCACGGTCGGGCAGTTGAACATCACCTTGCAATAAAGGAGCGCTGCCCCATGCGCATCGTCATTCCCGACGACTACCAGGACTGCGTCCGCACGCTCGACTGCTTCGGCAAGCTCGACGGGCACGAGGTCCGCATCTTCAACGACACGGTGAAGAGCATCGATGAACTCGCCGCGCGTTTCGCGGACGCCGAGGCGATCGTGCTCACCCGCGAGCGCACGCGCATCGATGCGGCGCTGCTCGAGCGCTTGCCCGGGTTGCGTCTCATCAGCCAGACCGGCAAGCTGGCGGGCCACGTCGATCTGGCGGCCTGCACGGCCCGCGGCGTGGCGGTGGCGGAAGGCAGCGGCGCAGGTTCGGCCACCGCGGAACTGACCTGGGCGCTGACGCTGGCAAGCCGCCGGCGCCTGGTCGAGGAAGCCACGCGCCTGCGCCAGGGCCGGTGGCAAGGCCACCTGGGCCAGCAACTCGGCGGCCAGCGTCTCGGCGTGTGGAGCTATGGGCGCATCGGCCGCCAGGTGGCCGCCTACGGGCGCACATTCGGCATGAAGGTCTGGGTGTGGGGCCGCGAAGGCTCGACTTCGGCGGCGCGCGCGGACGGCTTCGAAGTGGCGCCCTCGCGCGAGGCCTTCTTCGCGCAGAGCGACGTGATCAGCCTGCATGTGCGGCTCAACGAGCACACCCGGGGCATGGTCTCGGACGAAGACCTGGCCCGCATGAAGACCAGCGCCCTGCTGGTGAACACCAGCCGCGCCGAGCTGGTCGCGCCCGGTGCGCTGGAACGCGCGCTGGTGGCGGGCCGGCCCGGCTTCGCGGCCGTGGACGTGTTCGAGGAAGAGCCCGTACGCCCAGACGAGCATCCGCTCCTGCATCTGCCCAACGCGCTGTGCACGCCGCACATCGGCTATGTCGAGCGCGACAACTACGAGCGCTACTTCGGCATCGCCTTCGACCACGTCAACGCGTTTGCCGCAGGGCGCTTGAAGGAGGCGCTCAACCCCTCGGTCTTGCGCCCGGCCGGAAAGCGTGAAGTTCAGCGGCCCTGCAGTCCAGGTTGAAGTTCCACGTCACGCTCTCCACAACGAGCACCATGTCCACTTCGACTCAGTTCTTCTGCGCCAACTGCTCCAGAATGGCCGGATTTTCCAGCGTGGAGATGTCCTGCGTGATGGCCTCGCCCTTGGCGATGCTGCGCAGCAGGCGCCGCATGATCTTGCCGCTGCGCGTCTTGGGCAGGTTGTCGCCGAAGCGGATGTCCTTGGGCTTGGCGATGGGGCCGATCTCCTTGGCCACCCAGTTGCGCAGCTCGTTGGCGATCTGCCTGGCCTCCTCGCCGGTCGGGCGTGAGCGCTTGAGCACGACGAAGGCGCACACGGCCTCGCCCGTCACGTCGTCGGGCCGGCCCACCACCGCGGCTTCCGCCACGAGGTCGGTCTTGGCCACCAGCGCCGATTCGATTTCCATCGTGCCCAGGCGGTGGCCCGACACGTTCAGCACGTCGTCGATGCGCCCGGTGATGCGGAAGTAGCCGCGGTCCGCGCTGCGCACCGCGCCGTCGCCGGCCAGGTAGATCGTGCCGCCCATCTCCTCGGGGAAATAGCTCTTCTTGAAGCGCTCGGGGTCGTTCCAGATGGTGCGGATCATCGAGGGCCAGGGCCGCTTGATGACCAGCATGCCGCCGGCGCCGTTGGGCAGGTCCTTGCCCGTTTCGTCGACGATGGCGGCCATGATGCCCGGCAGCGGCAAGGTGCACGAGCCCGGCACCAGCGGCGTGGCACCCGGCAGCGGCGTGATCACGTGGCCGCCGGTCTCGGTCTGCCAGAAGGTGTCGACGATCGGACACTTCTCGCGGCCGATGTTCCGGTGGTACCACATCCAGGCTTCGGGATTGATGGGCTCGCCCACCGAACCGAGGATGCGCAGGCTGTCCAGGTTCCAGTTCTTCGGATGCACTTTCTCGTCGCCCTCGGCCGCCTTGATGAGCGAGCGGATGGCGGTGGGCGCGGTGTAGAACACCGACACCTTGTGCTGCTCGATCATCTGCCAGAAGCGCCCGGCGTGCGGGAAGGTGGGGATGCCCTCGAACACCACCTGGGTGGCGCCGGCGGCCAGGGGCCCGTAGGCCACGTAGGTGTGGCCGGTGATCCAGCCGATGTCGGCGGTGCACCAGAACACGTCCTCGGGCCGGATGTCGAAGGTCCAGTCCATGGTGAGCTTGGCCCACAGCAGGTAGCCGCCGGTGGCGTGCTGCACGCCCTTGGGCTTGCCGGTGGAGCCGGAGGTGTAGAGGATGAAGAGCGGGTGCTCGGCATTGACCGGCACGGGAGCGCAGTCGGTGCTTTGCCCTTTCAGCGCTTCGGCGAAGCTCTTGTCGCGGCCTTCGACGCGGGCCCACGCGGTGGGGGTGCGCTCGTAGACGAACACGGTCTGGATCGATTCGCAGCCGCCGAGCGCGATGCCGTCGTCGACGATGGCCTTGAGCGGCAGTTCCTTGCCGCCGCGCAGCTGGTAGTTGGCGGTGATGACGGCCACCGCGCCGGCGTCGATGATGCGCTCCTGCAGCGCCTTGGCCGAGAAGCCGCCGAACACCACGCTGTGGGTGGCGCCGATGCGCGCGCAGGCCTGCATGGCGACCACGCCCTCGATGGTCATGGGCATGTAGATGATGACGCGGTCGCCCTTGCGGATGCCCGCGGCCTTCAGCGCATTGGCGAACTGGCTCACGCGGGCGAGCAGTTCCTTGTAGCTGACGCGGGTGACGGCGCCGTCGTCGGCCTCGAAGACGATGGCGGTCTTGTGCTCGACGGGGGTGCCGATGTGGCGGTCCAGGCAGTTGGCGCTGGCGTTGAGCTCGCCGTCGCCGAACCATTCGTAGAACGGCGCCTTGGACTCGTCCAGGGTCCTGGTGAAGGGCCTGGTCCACTGCAGGTTGCCCTGGGCCAGGCGGGTCCAGAAGCCCTCGAAGTCCTGTTCGGCTTCCCGGCACAGGGCCTCGTAGGCGGCCATGCCGGAGATGCGGGCGCCCTCGCTGGCGCGGGCGTCGGGGGGGAACACGCGGTTCTCGACCAGTACGGATTCAATGGAGTTGGGCATGTTCATGGGGTCTTCGGACAAGTCGTCCTTCGTTGGTCGTTGGTATCCGCTGGAAAGCGCAAGATCGTTGCCATTGCTCGTCGACTCACGGCGCCTGCCAGGCGACGTTTCCCCCTTCGAACATCGTGCGCAGCCGCCCGTCCTGGACGAGGGCATTGACGCCGGCCTGCAGCGCCTGGGCCAGGTCGGTCGCGTCCTTCCTGACCGCCATGCCCACTGCCCAGCCGTTGCGCTGGATGCGCGGCGAGGGCAGCGGCGCGATGGCGAAGCGCGCGTCGCCGCGCAGCACCGACTCGATCTCGGAAGCGAGCCCCGCGGCGGCAGCCACCTCGCCGCGCTGCAGAGCACGGGCGGCCTCGGCACCGTCCTTCGGCTGGGTGTCGAGCTGGTCGCGGTAGGCGCCGTTGTCGGCGCCGATCATGAGCCAGCCTGCCAGCGTCTTGCCGGACACGGCCACCTTCGCGTCGCCCAGCGCCGAGAGCGTGTCCAGCTGCGGCAGGCGGTCGAGCCGCCGCGCCAGCACCACGCGCTCACGGTAGTAGGGCGCGAAGATGAGCGCCTGCGGCGTCTCGTCCATCAGCGGGCGGTCCACCGGAACGTGCAGCATCACGTCGGCCGGGCCGAAGCCCAGGTAGTGGCCGCGCCACACCATATTGCGCAGGTCGTCGCCCATGTTCTCGTCGGCCAGGAACGGCAGCAGCAAGAGCTTCACGTCCAGCGCGCCGGCCAGCGCGTGCGCCAGTTCGATGTCGATGCCCTGGCCGGCCAGGTGGAACGGGGGCATGTCCTGGTAGATCGCCACGCTCAGCGTGCCGCGCGCGCGGATCCTGTCGAGCGCGCTCGCGCGCGCCGTGCCGGCGAGCGCGGCCACGCCGGCAGCCGCGGCCCACCGCAGGCAGTCGCGGCGCGACGGCCGCGAGGAAGAAGGAAGTGTGTGCATCGCCGTGGCCTCACATCGGCTTGTCGCGCCGCGTCTCCAGGTAGGACTTGATCGCCCAGATCGCCTCCTGGTTCATCGTTCCTTCGAACGGCGGCATGTAGACGGCACCGTTGCGCGTGCGGCCGCGCCGCACGGTGGTGAGGAAGAAGTCGTCGATCTCCTTCACGCAGGCCGCCTTGCGCGCCGCGTCCTTGACGGAGACGCAATCGTTGTCGAGCTTGCGCAGGTCGGGCGCGATGCCGCCGGAGATCGCGTCAATGCCGTGGCAGCGCGCGCAGTTCTGGTTGTAAGCGGATGTGCCGATCGTGACGGCCCCGCCGTTGCCGCGGAACGGGTTCTCCGCGCGCCACTGCTCGCCCAGCTTCGGCAGCGACGAGGTGTCCACGGCCTGCGGCGTGACATCGCCGTGGGCCCAGGCAGCGCCGGAAACGGCCAGGCTCAGCACCGCCGCCGCCAGCACGGCACCGGCCGCCTTGCGCAGCCTCGGCGGACGGGCCAGGGGCCGCAGGGTTCGTGGTTCGGGATTCATCATGTCGGGTCTCCGTTGTGGTGATGGGGAACCCGCACAAATTCGCAATCGCTGTGCCAACGGCCCATTGCTGCAAGCGGGAACACAAATTGCCTTCCCTGTACCGGCCCGGCCCCTGAACAATGCCCACAAGGGCCGGTTGCTGTGGCATCCTTGCCGCCGCAGCGCCGGCACGGAACACCTGGCCCACGAGGGGTGTTCCAAAATGAAGCGACCAGTGAACAGCATTCGAAACTGGCCAGAGACAAGTTGCCCGCAGAAAAGAAGCGGGACAGGAGACAGCAAATGGTTGACGCCTTTCATGCCCCGGCCAGCCCTCCCCATGGCTGGATCCAGCCATCGGCGCTGGCCGTCACTCCGCCCCAGGCCGGCCGCAGCGAGCTGATCCAGCAGTGGCACGAGCGCTGCGCCGCGCTGGGCCTGTCGCGCGTCGAGCGTCCGGACTTCGATCCGCTGCGGCGCAGCGACCTCGCGGTGGCGCGCGAGCGCAACCAGCGGCTGTTCACGCATGCGGCGCCGGTGATGGAGATGCTGCTCGAGCAGATCGTCGACACCGACAGCATGATCGTGCTGGCCGACACCACCGGCACCATCCTCCACTCCGTCGGCGACGACCGGTTCCTGCAGCGCGCCAACAAGGTGGCGCTCACGCCGGGGGTGAGCTGGGCCGAGCATTCCAAGGGCACGAACGCCATCGGGACCACGCTGGTCGAGGAAACGCCGACGGTCGTGCATGGCGGCGAGCACTTCATCCACGCCAACAACTTCCTCACCTGCTCGGCCGCGCCGATCTTCGACCCCCGCGGCGAGATGCTGGGCGTGCTCGACGTCACCGGCGACCAGCGCTCCTATCACCAGCACACCATGGGCCTGGTGCGCATGTCGGCGCGCATGATCGAGAACCAGTGGTTGTCGGACGACTACGGCAACCGACTGCGGCTGCACTTCCATGGCCGCGCGGAGTTCATCGGCACGCTGCTCGAGGGGATCATCGTCGTCGGCGTCGACGGCAAGATCCTGGGCGCCAACCGCAGCGCGCTGGACCAGCTCGACATGAGCATCGCCGCGCTGCGCATGCAGAGCCTGCCGAGCCTGTTCGGCATCACGGCCTCGGCCGTGTTCGACCATTTCCGCACGCCGCTGCCCACGCCGATGATGCTGCACGCGGCCAACGGGCAGCAGTTCCATGTCAGCGCCCGATTCAACGGGCCGCAGCGCAGCATGGTGCTGGACGTGTCCGTGACCTCGGTGGAGGCGCGCATGTCCGGCGAGGCGCGCGCACGTCCGTCGCCCGCGGCCGCAGACTGCGCCGCTGCTGCTGCTGCTGCCGCGGCGGCGGCGCGACACCCTTGCCCTTCCTCGCATCCGTCCCTCTCCGGACTGCACTACCTCGACACCGGCGATGCCCAGATCGCGGCCACGCTGCAAAAGGTGCGGCGCGTCATCAACCGCGACATTCCGCTGCTCGTGCTCGGCGAGACCGGCACGGGCAAGGAACTGCTCGCGCGTGCCGTGCACCAGGACTCGAACCGTGCGCGGCAGCCCTTCGTGCCGGTCAATTGCGCCTCCATTCCCGAGTCGCTGATCGAGGCCGAGCTGTTCGGCCACGAGGAAGGCGCCTTCACCGGCGCGCGCCGCAAGGGCGCGGTCGGGCGCATCGTGCAGGCCAACGGCGGCACGCTGTTCCTGGACGAGATCGGCGACATGCCGCTGCCCCTGCAGGCGCGGCTGCTGCGGGTGCTGCAGGAACGCAACGTCACCCCGCTGGGCAGCCTCAAGTCGATTCCGGTGGACATCGCCGTCATCGGCGCCACGCACCGCAACCTGCGCGAGATGATCGACGCAGGCACCTTCCGCGAAGACCTGTACTACCGCCTCAACGGCCTCGTGGTGCGGCTGCCGGCGCTGCGCGAGCGCAGCGACCTCGACGTGGTGGCGCAGCGCATCCTGCTGGCCGAATGTCCGCAGGACACGCCCGAGATCGAGGCCTCGGTGCTGGCGCTGTTCAAGGCCTATGCCTGGCCGGGCAACCTGCGCCAGCTCGCCAACGTGCTGCGCACCGCCGCCGTGATGGGCGCGGGCGAAAGCCACATCTGCGAACACCACTTGTCGGACGACTTCCTGGAGGACGTGCGGCGCGTGCGCTCCCGCCCCGCGCCGGCCGCGACCGCACCGGCGCCCCTTCCCCCTGAGGCGCCCGCCCTCCCGGAGACGGCATACGCTGTCGCGCCCGGGTACACGCCGCCCGCCTCGCGCGATGCCGAGCCCCCGCCCGCCGCCCTTCCGGACGCCCCGCGCACGCTGGGGGAGGCCGAGATCGACATGATCCGCAGCGCCCTCGCGGCGGCCGACGGCAACATCTCCGTCGCCTCCAAGCGCCTGGGCATCAGCCGCAACACCATCTATCGCAAGCTGCGCTGGAACAAGGGCGGCTGACACCGCCCCTGCGAGGTCCAGGGGAAACCCTGTGCCAGCGTCGCACGGCGCTGTACCAGCCTGGAGCAGTTCGCGCAAACGGCTTCTTTTCGTCCCGTCTCCTCAGGGCAATCCCCGGCTTTCGGCGCGCTTCGCGCACCGCCCCTCCTGGGCATGCGACTTGCGAAATGCCGCCGTACAGCCCACACAAGGAGACTTCATGCCATGGCCGCCCCTCGCGTTGGAAGACGCATGAGAATCCTTGTCCTCGGCTCCGGTGCAAGCGGCGGCTTTCCGCAATGGAACTGCAACTGCCGGCTGTGCGCAGGCCAGCGCCAGGGCATGCTCGATGCCTGCGCGCGCACGCAAAGCTCGATCGCCGTCTCCGCCGACGGCGAATCGTGGGTGCTGCTCAACGCATCGCCCGACATCGGCCAGCAGATCCGAAGCCATGCCCAGCTGCACCCACGCCACGGACTGCGCGACACGCCGATCAAGGCGGTGGTGCTGATGGACGCGCAGATCGACCACGTCGCCGGGCTGCTCGGCCTGCGTGAAGGGCCCTGCATCGACCTCTATGCCACGCCGTGCGTGTTCGAGGACCTGACCACCTCCTTCCCCGTGCTCGGCGTGCTGGAACACTACTGCGGCACGCGCTGGCACATGCTGGCCGTGGCCGGCACCCAGACCCGCGTCGACTTCAGCGTTGCCGGCTTTCCCTCGCTGCGCTTCACCGCGGTGGCCATCCCCGGCAAGGCACCGCCGTATTCGCCGCACCGCCGCGAGCAGACGGTGGGCGACAACATCGCCCTCCTGATCGAGGACCTGCAGGGCGGCCGGCGCCTCTTCTACGCGCCGGGCCTGGCCGAAGTCGGCCCGCCGGAGCTGCGCTGGATGCACGACGCCGACTGCCTGCTGCTCGACGGCACCTTCTGGGCCGAGGACGAGATGCGCCGAGCCGGCCTGGGCACCCGGACCGCCAGCGACATGGGCCACCTGCCGCAGACTGGCGCCGGCCCGCGCGCCGGCATGGTGGACGCGATGCTGGCCACGTCAGCGCGGCGCAAGGTGCTGATCCACATCAACAACAGCAACCCGATCCTCGACGCCGCCAGCGCGCAGCGCAAGCTGCTCGAAGGCCATGGCATCGAGGTGGCGTACGACGGCATGGAGATCTCGCTGTGATCCGGCGGCGCCTCCTGCCGGCGGTGCTGCTGGCGGGCCTGGCGCTTGCGGCACTGGCGGCACAGGCGGGTGTGATGACGCGCGCCACGCTGCAGCGGCATTTCCCGCCGCCGTGGACCGTGGGCGAGAAGGATGCGCAGCTGCCGGTCTGGCCGATCTTCAAGCAGGACATGACCAGCCCGGTGCTGGCGGGCTACGTCTTCGAGTCGATCGACCTGGCGCCGATCCCCGGCTTCTCGGGCACGCCGATCAACCTGCTGGTGGCGCTGGATCCGAAGGGCGCGTTCCTCGACGTGCGCGTGCTCTCGCACCACGAGCCGGTGTTCCTCGAGGGGCTGGGCGAAGGGCCGCTGTTCCGATTCGCCGAGCAGTACAAGGGGCTGTCGCTGCGGCAGAACATCAAGATCGGCTCCAACGCCAACCGCAGCGAACAGCACGGCAGCGCCAACGTCTACATCGACGGGGTCGCCAGGGCCACCGCGTCGGTGCGCATCCTCCACCAGAGCCTGCTGGCGTCCGCGCTGCGGGTGGCGCGCGCCCGGCTCGGCTTTGCCGCCGGCAGCGACCCGGCCTTGCTGGCGCGCGTGCGGCGCGACGGCTTCCGGCCGATGGACTGGGACGCGCTGATGCAGGCCGGGCTGGTGCAGCGCGTGCGGCTCTCGCGCGGCCAGGTGGAACGTGCCTTCGCGGGCACCGGTGTCGAGGAGGCGGGCGGCGCCGGCGAGAACTTCGACGAGACCTTCATCGAGCTGTACCTGGCCTACCTGAACGCCCCGGCCGTGGGCCGCAACCTGTTGTCGGAAGCGGGCTGGCAGCACCTGCTGGGCCGCATCGACGAGGGCGACCATGCGCTGCTGGCGATCGCCACCGGCCGCTACACCTTCGTGGGCGACAGCTTCGTGCGCGGCGCCGTGCCGGACCGCCTGACGCTCAGGCAGGGCGACCTGCCGCTGGAGCTGCGCGACCTCGACCTGGACGATCCGCTGCGGCTGCCGACCGCGCTGCGGCGCGCCGATGCCAAGGTCTTTCGCGTCATCGGGCCGGCGGGGCTGGACCCGGCAAGGCCGCTGGACTTCGCGCTGCGCGTGACGCGCGAGAAGGGCATGCTCTACGGCGAGCGGGTGAGCCGCGACTTCGCCCTGCCCTACAGGCTGCCGGCCGACCAGGTGATCGCGCCGGAGAGCGACGCCAAGGGCTGGCAGGCCGTCTGGCGCACGCGCGCCTGGGAACTGGCGGTGCTCGCGGGCGCGCTGGCGCTGCTGGCGGTGGTGCTGGCGCGGCCGCGCTGGATCGTCGCCACGCCCGGGCGCCTGGCGCGCTTTCGCACCGGCTACCTGGTCTTCACGCTGGTCTTCATCGGCTGGTTCGCGCAGGGCCAGCTCTCCATCGTCCACATCACCGCCGCGATCCAGGCACTGGTGGCCGGGCGCCCATTGGCCTTCCTGCTGTACGACCCGATGAGCGTGGCGCTGTGGGCCTTCGTCGCGCTCACGCTGGTGGTCTGGGGACGCGGCACCTTCTGCGGCTGGCTCTGCCCCTTCGGCGCGCTGCAGGAGCTGGCGGCGCAGATCGCGCGGCGCGCGGGCCTGAGGAAGCACCTGCGGCCGCACCGCGATCTCGATGCGCGGCTCAAGCGGCTCAAGTACGCGGTGCTGGCCGTCGTGCTGGTGCTGGCGGCCGTCTCGCCGGCGTGGACCGACCGGGCGGTGGAAGTCGAGCCGTTCAAGACCGCGATCACGCTGAACTTCGTGCGCGCCTGGCCCTTCGTGGCCTGGGCGGGCGGCCTGGTGCTGCTGAACCTGGTGCTCTACAAGGGCTTCTGCCGCTACCTGTGCCCGCTCGGCGCGGGGCTCAAGCTGCTCGGGCACGCGCGGCTGCTGAAGTGGATTCCGCGCCGCGCCGAATGCGGCACGCCGTGCCAGACCTGCCGGCACCGCTGCGAGTACCAGGCGATCAAGCCCGACGGCGCGATCGTCTACGGCGAGTGCTTCCAGTGCCTGGACTGCGTGGCCATCCACGACAGCCCGCAGCGCTGCGCGCCGCTGATCGCGCGCGGTCGCCAGCGGGTGATTCCGGTGCACGCGGCGGCCGCCGTCCGGAGCGCGGCATGAAGCGGCGCCAGCTGCTGCGCCTTTCGCTCGGGCTGGGCGCGCTGGCCGGCTGCGCGGCCGTGGCGCCTGCCGGCACCGCGCTGCACTGGGGCCGGCGCGATCTGCTGGGCTTCGGCACCACGCTGAGCCTGCAGGCCGGGCACGAGCGCCGGGCCGTCGTGGAGCGGGCGCTGGACGACGGCGTCGCAGTGCTGCGCCGCATCGAGGCGCAGATGAGCCTGTTCGATCCCGCCAGCGCGTTGTCGCGGCTGAACCGCGAGGGCCGGCTGGCCTCGCCGCCGGAAGAGCTGCTGGCGGTGCTGCGCATCGCGCACGAGGTGTCGCGCGAGAGCCGCGGCGCCTTCGACGTGACGGTGCAGCCGCTGTGGGAGGCCTTCGCGGCCGCCAAGCGCGAAGGCCGCCTGCCGGACGCGCGGGAAGTGGCGGCGGCGCGCGCGCGGGTCGACTGGCGCGCGCTCGATGCGCGGCGCCGGCTGGTGCGCTTCGACACGCCGGGCATGGCCGTGACGCTCAACGGCATCGCGCAGGGCCACGCGGCGGACTGCGTGCGGCAGGCGCTGGCGGCGCGCGGCATCCGGCACGCGCTGGTCGATGCCGGCGAGTTCGCGCCGCTCGGGCTGCGCGGCGGCGCGCAGGCGTGGTCGCTCGGCATTGCCGACCCGCAGGCCGAATCCGCCCTGATCGCGCGGCTGCTGGCCGACGGGCGCTGCGTGGCCACCTCGGCCGACAGCCAGGCCTTCTTCAGCGCCGACCGCCGGCACCACCACATCGTCGATCCGCACAGCGGCTACTCGCCGCCGGACCTGTCGGCCGTGACAGTGGCGGCGCCCAGCGGCGCGCTGGCCGATGCACTGACCAAGGTGTTCTTCGTCGCCGGGCCCGCGCAGGCGCGGCAGGTCGCGCGCCAGTGGCAGGTCGATGCGCTGTGGGTCGACAAGGCCGGGCGCTGGGAGGCCACGCCCGGCCTGCGGATCGAACCCGCCGCTCGGCAGCCGAAGCTGTAGCCCAGGCCGAGCGGGCGGGCCGGGGAATGGAACCTGGCCCTGGCGCTCAGGCGGGCTTCGGCGCCCACGCCATGCACCAGCCCTTGGCCGCGATCTGCTTGCGGCCGAACATCGCGCAGCCCGCCCAGGCCTCGGTGGGCGAGCCCTGCCACATCGCGCAGTTCACGCATTCCTGCGTGGCCGCATGGCGCGGGTACTTCTTCTTGTCGACGCTCTTCGTGTCGTGCCTGTAGCCCAGCTGCGCTGCC
Source organism: Variovorax paradoxus B4 (assembly GCF_000463015.1). Taxonomy (NCBI): domain Bacteria; kingdom Pseudomonadati; phylum Pseudomonadota; class Betaproteobacteria; order Burkholderiales; family Comamonadaceae; genus Variovorax; species Variovorax paradoxus. The sequence continues at coordinate 881,454 of NC_022234.1, forward strand.
GTCTCGTCGCTCTCCTCGGCGCGCGGCGGCGCGGCCAGCACGTGCACCGGCAGCGCCGCCAGCAGGCAGGCACCGCCGGCCGCGCGACCGACGAACTCCCGGCGGGAGGCGTCGCGGCCCCCTTCGCTCTTGCGATCCGTCATGCCGCCTCCTTCAGTTGGACGCCACGCGAGCCTCGCCCGCCCGGGCGCTGCGCGTCGTGCCGGCAGAGGGGATCTTGAAGACCCACACCATGCCGCCCTGCTCCAGCAGGTTGACCTTCTTGGCCACTTCGCCGCCCCACAGCGGCACGGCGCCGCCCCAGCCGGAGACCACGGCCACGTACTGCTCGCCGCCCTGCTGCCAGGTGACCGGCGGCGCGACCACGCCCGAGCCGGTCTGGAACTCCCACAGCACCTTGCCTGTCCTGGCGTCGGCCGCCTTCAGGTAGCCCTCGGGCGTGCCCCAGAACACCAGGTTGCCGCCGGTGGTGAGCACACCGCCCCACAGCGGCGCGCCGTTCTTGACCTCCCAGGCGATCTTGCCGGTCTTCGGATCGACCGCGCGCAGCGCGCCGATGTAGTCCTCGTTGAGCGGCTTGATGGTGAAGCCCGAGCCGAGGTAGGCCGCGCCCTTCTTGTAGGCCACGGGTTCGTTCCAGATGTCCATGCCCCATTCGTTGGCGGGCACGTAGAACATCTTCGTGTCGGGGCTGTAGGCCATCGGCATCTGGTTCTTGCCGCCCAGGAAGCCCGGCGCCGCGAAGACCGCGCCGCCCTTCTTGCCGTCGGCGCTGGCGACCGGATCGCCCGGGCGGTTCTCGGGCACGAAGTTCGGGCGACCGGTCTTCAGGTCGATGCCGTCGGCCCAGGTCGTCTTCCTCACGAAGGGGAAGGCGTTGAGCAGCTGGCCGGTGGTGGCGTCGTTCACGTAGAAGTAGCCGTTGCGGTCGGCCTTGCCGCCCACGCGCCGGCCGTCCATGTCGAAGGTGACGAACTCGTTCACGCCGTCGAAGTCCCAGCTGTCGCTGGGCGTGTTCTGGTAGTGCCACTTGATCTGGCCGGTCTTCACGTCGATGGCCACGGTCGAGCATGAGAACAGGTTGTCGCCCTTGCGCAGGTGGCTGTTCCACGGCGCCGGATTGCCGGTGCCGAAGTAGGCCAGGCCGGTCTTGGGATCGAAGGTGCCGCCCAGCCAGGTGGCGGCGCCGCCGGTCTTCCAGAGGTCGCCCGGCCAGCTCTTGTTGACGGTGCCCGAGACGCCCGCCTCCTTCTTGTTGCCGTCGTTGTCGTAGGTGTAGCCCATGTGGCCTTCCACCGTGGGGCGCGACCAGACCATGCTGCCCGTCCTGGCGTCGCGCGCCTCGACGCGGCCGACGATGCCGAACTCGCCGCCCGACACGCCCGTGAGGATCAGGCCGTTGGCGATGATCGGCGCCGCGGTGGCCGAGTAGCCGGCCGCGTAGTCGTCGATCTTCTCCTTCCAGACCACGTCGCCGGTGTTCTGGTCGAGCGCCACCAGCTGCGCGTCGAGCGTGGCGAAGATGACCAGGTTGTCGTACAGCGCCGCGCCGCGGTTGACCACGTCGCAGCAGGGCATGATGCCCTCGGGCAGGCGGTGCTCGTACTTCCACAGCTTCTTGCCGGTGGTGGCGTCGAGGGCGTAGATGCGCGAGTACGAGGCGGTGACGAACATCTTGCCCTTGTGGATCACGGGCTGCGCCTCCTGGCCGCGCTGCTTCTCCCCGCCGAAGGAGAAGGCCCATGCCGGCGCGAGCCGGGACACGGTGCCGGTGTTGACCTGCTTCAGCGGCGAGTAGCGCTGGCCCTGGGTGTTCACACCCCAGGTCAGGACGTTGCCGTTCGCCGTGGCTTCGGACTGGATCATCTTGTCCGTGACTTGCGCGCCGGCGCTGCCGGCCGCGGCCAGGCCGATGGCCATGAGCGCGTTCAAGAGTTTCAATTGCATGGGGTGTCTCCTCGTGGGTGTGGATGGCGGCTCGGGCGTGCCACGCGGGCATGCCTCCACGGGAGTCAAGGGCAATCTCCATGCCACGCGCGATGCGGCCTTCCAGGCGCCATTCCGAGCGTCGCCCGGGCCCGTCGGTCGCGGGTTTTCCCGCTGCATTGCTACAAGGTCGAACAGCGCACGCGCCGGGACCGTTGCATCCCGGCGCAGTGATCGCCGGAAGGCTCCGGTCGTGCAACGGAGTTGCTGCGGCAGGGTTCCAGTCTTACTGTGTTAGTAATTTGAACAGAATCAAGGCATTATGCGAACTTCTTCGAGCAGGAGGTGAGCCTTGATGAAGGAACTGCATGAGTTTGAGCGCTACCTGGCGCATTTGGGCGAGGGTCTGGGCCATGCCGACCGGCAGGCCGGACTGCGCGGGTATTGCACCGGCCTGATGGCGCCGCTCAAGCGCAAGAGCGTGGAGCCGATGGCGGCGCACCTGGCACCTGCGGCCACGCGCTCGCGCCACCAGTCGCTGCACCACTTCGTGGCCGATTCGGCCTGGTCTGACGAACAAATGCTGCTGCGCGTGGCGCAGTGGGTCGTACCGGCGATGGACTTCAGCGACGGCGGCTGGTGGATCGTCGACGACACCGGCTTTCCCAAGCAAGGCCGGCATTCGGTGGGTGTGGCGCGCCAGTACTGCGGCATGCTGGGCAAGCAGGACAACTGCCAGGTGGCGGTGAGCGTGACGCTGGCATGCCAGGCGGGCAGCCTGCCGGTAGCCTGGCGGCTGTACCTGCCTCAGGAATGGGCCGTCGACAGGGAGCGGCGCGAGAAGGCGGGCGTTCCGCAAGACTTGGCGTTCGCCACCAAGCCGGCGATTGCGCTGGCGCAGATCGAGCGGCTGATGGCGCAAGGCGCCCCCAGGCACTGCGTGCTGGCCGATGCCGGCTACGGCATGGAGACGGCGTTTCGGGAACGCCTGAGCGAGTTGGGCCTGCCCTACGTGGTGGGCGTGACGGGCCAGGTGACGGTGTGGCCGCCCGGGCATGCGCCGCTGCCGCCCGAGCCGTACAGCGGACGTGGCAACGTGCCTACCCGGCAGCGCTTGGGGAATGCCAGGCACCAGCGCCCGCTATCGGTCAAGGAGTTGGCCTTCGAGCTGGATCCTTCTCAATGGCAGACCCTCGAGTGGCGCGAGGGCACCAACTTCGCCTTGCGATCTCGCTTCGCCCGCGTTCGCGTACATGCAGCCCATCGCGATCATCAGCGCTCGCAGTTGCGCCCTCAGCAGTGGCTTCTCATCGAGTGGCCCGAAGGCCACAAGGAGCCGATGAAGTACTGGCTGTCCACGCTGCCCGAGGCCGTGTCGCTGCAGCGCATGGTGCTGGAGGCCAAGATGCGCTGGCGCATTGAGCGCGACTACCAGGACCTCAAGCAGGAATTGGGGCTGGGCCACTACGAAGGCCGGGGCTGGCGGGGGTTCCATCACCACGCCAGCCTGAGCATCGCCGCTTACGGTTTCTTGATGGCGCGGCAACTGCGGCATCCCGAGGGAGCCGGTAAAAAAAACTCCGCACGAAGCAAAGAATCTGCCCTACCCACGCATTACAAGCCTCGCGGCAGCCCAGCGCACGCAGCGCCACGTCCCATCGTCCATCACGACTTTGCGGCTGCTTATCGCCGCAGCCTTGCTCAAGACGCTGCCCCGATGTCCGTGCTGCCTGCGCGAAAACGCAAGGCTACGCTTGTGACACAGTAAGACTAGTGGCACAGCTCTCGTCAGCTCCGAGGACCCAATCTTCTCCACGCGTTTGGTGCCTATCAGGCACCACTGTGCGTCCGTTTTCGAGCCTACCGCCCCGCTCATTGGCTACCTACGATGAATGGCATGCGGCCTTCCGCCGTGATCCGTGCCTGACAACCCCTGGGAGTTGAACGGCAACTTGCTGCCAGTCTCCTGGCAAATTTGGCCCGCGCAATCGGGCCGCCCTTTTGGAGATCCCGCCATGTCCCCCACAGATGAGACCTTGCAACCCACGAGCGAGAAACCTAAAGATCTGGTGCCCTCCCGTTACGCTCTGCGCATCGGCGATATCGACGCGCTGGTGGTCAGCGATGGCGTGCTGCCGCTGCCCACCTCGACCATGGCCACCAACGCCGACCCGGCAGACCTGGCGAGCTGGCTGGACCAGATGTTCATGCCGCCCGACAAGTACGACTGGCCGCTGAACGTGATGGTGGCCCGCAGCGACGACCAGACCATCCTCATCGACGCCGGTCTGGGCGGCCAGTTCCCGGGCTTCCCGCGCGCCGGGCAGTTCCCACAACGCTTGGCCGCGGCCGGCATCGAGCTTGAGTCCGTCACCGACGTGATCTTCACCCACATGCACATGGACCACGTGGGTGGGCTGCTCGTTCCCGGCATCAAGGAGCGCCTGCGCCCCGACGTGCGCATCCACGTGGCCAAGGCCGAAGTCGATTTCTGGATTTCGCCCGATTTCTCCCACACAGTCATGCCCAAGCCGGTGCCGGAGGTGCTCCGCTCCACGGCCAAGAGCTTCTACAACGCATACCGCGACCGGCTGCAGACCTTCGAGGAGCGACGCGAGGTGGCGCCGGGCGTGGTGGTCCGCCGTACGGGCGGCCACACCCCAGGGCACAGCGTGGTCGACCTGGTGTCGGGCGGTGAGCGCCTGACGTTCGCCGGCGACGCCATGTTCCCGGTCGCGTTCGACCACCCCGACTGGCAGAACGGCTTCGAGCACGACCCCGAGAAAGCGGCCGAAGTTCGCATCGGCCTCTTGCGCGAGCTGGCGCAGACCCGCGGACTGCTGGTAGCCGCTCACCTGCCCTTCCCCTCCCTCGGCCGGGTGGCGATCGACGGCGACATCTTTCGCTGGGTTCCGATCATCTGGGACTACTGAACCCGGGTCGACGGTACGCGAGCAAGCCGCCGGCATGCAGCGCCGCATCGTCGATCTCCATTTTTTTCTCTCGCAATCTTCGCAAACGGGTACCTCAGCCGCACTGAGGCCGGAGCACACATGACCCATCGTCTCAACTACATCAAGCAATCGCCCGAACTCTTCAAGAAGCTGATCGAGTTCAGCACGCTCGTGGACCACGGCACCATCGAGCAAACGGTTCGAGACCTCGTCGCGATCCGCGCATCACAGCTCAATGGCTGCGCGTTCTGTCTCGACATGCACATCAAGGAGGCCAAGATCCACGGCGAGCGCGAACTGCGCATCCACCATCTGGCCGCATGGCGTGAATCGACGCTGTTCGTTCCGCGCGAGCGTGCGGCCCTGGCCTGGACCGAAGTGCTGACCAAGCTGCCCGAGCACGGCGTGCCCGACGACATCTACGAGCGCGTGCGCACGCAGTTGTCGGAAAAAGAGCTTTCGGACCTGACCTTCAGCGTCATGGCCATCAATGCATGGAACCGCGTGAACGTCGCGTTCCAGACCGTGCCCGGGTCATCCGACAAGGCCTTCGGGCTGAACAAGGCGAACCTCGCCTAACAGGCTGCTGAAATACCTCCCTTGAAGGGTCGCCCGAAAGCGGGCCTGAGGCGTTGTCTTTGCAGACCCACAAAACCTGCTCCGATGCGCGGCCCTGACACATTCACCGAAGGTTTGTTCACCATGAGACGGCTGGACGACTTCGTTCCCGCCGACCATCCGCTGCGCCGCATCCGGGTGATGGTCAATGAGGCGCTGGCCAAGATGGACGAGTTGTTCTCTCGGATGTACGAGGCCGACATCAAGGGCGGCCGCCCGAGCATCGCGCCGGAGAAGCTGCTGCGGGCGATGCTGTTGCAGATCCTGTTCAGCATCCGCTCGGAGCGCCAGCTCATGGAGCAGACGCAATACAACATGCTGTTTCGCTGGTTCATCGGCCTGGCGATGGACGACGCGGTGTGGGTGCCGACGGTGTTCAGCAAGAACCGCCAGCGCCTGATCGAGCACGACGCGGTCGTCGCCTTCTTCAACGAAGTGCTGGAGACGGCGGAGAACAAGGATTGGTTGTCGGGAGAGCACTTCAGCGTCGATGGCACGCTGATCCAGGCCTGGGCAGGACACAAGAGCTTCGTTCGCAAGGACGGTGACGACGATGCCGGCAGCGGCGGGGACTTCAAGGGGCAGCGACGCAGCAACGAAACGCACGAGTCGAAGACCGATCCCGATTCGAGGCTGTACCGCAAGGGCAAGACTGCCAGCGAGTTGCGCTACATGGGGCACACGCTGACCGACAACCGTCACGGCCTGGTCGTCAACGCCATGGTCACGCAAGCCGACGGCTTTGCCGAACGCGAAGCGGCCAAGGTCATGATCAGGGACGCACGTCAAGCCACCGCGAGCCCGGATACCGAGGTCACGCTCGGTGCCGACAAGGGCTATGACGCGGCCGAGTTCATCGAGGCGCTGCATCGCATGAACGTCACGCCGCATGTGGCGCAGAACAAAGCGGGGCGTCGTTCGGCGGTGGCCGACGAGATCGCCCGGAGCGAGGGCTATGCGATCTCGCAGCGCAAGCGAAAGCTCATCGAGCAAGGCTTCGGCTGGGCCAAGTTCGTCGGCCCCATCCGGCAGGTGATGGTGCGCGGCATCCAGAAGGTCGACCAGTTGTTCGTGCTGACGATGGCCGCCTACAACCTCGTGCGCATGCGGACCTTGGCAGAAGTCCGTCCGTTGGCCTCGTAGCGGGGCAACGAGAGCCGAAAACGGGCTCTCGAAACGGGAAAACGGCGACGGCAGCGAACCTGGAACGCAGAAATCGCCCAATCGCCTTCTTCAGGCCGCAGGATGTCGTCGGCGCGCTTGGTACTTCAGCAGCCTGCTAAGCCCTCGCAGCAGCAAGCGTCACCGCCTCTAGCGGTGCCTTCGCCTGCTGCTGCATTCCTGCTCGGCGATGTTCTTCGCGCCGAGTTTCGACGGCGATCTGTGAGCGCATCCTCCACTCGCCAATGGTGGCTGCGCCTCGCAGACCAGCACCCTCTCTCCCGTGCCTCGAGTGCCTTCTTGCCATGCCACGGCCCCGTCGCCGAGGGCACAGCCATGCGCTTTCAGGGCACGCCTCGGGTCGAACTGAAGCGCCCTCGCGCGCCTATTGATTCCGTTGGCTCACTGCGGCGTTTCGCTCGAAAGGTCTACCGCATTGACCTGCCCAAACCTAGATTTGAGTGCGACAGATGCACAACGCGCGAACCACTCTTTTTCGTCGCATGCATCGACTGTCTGCCCCCTTCAACGGGGTTTCCGTTCGAGGGGTTCGCTCAAATTTTCAGGAGTAGTTGATGACGAAAAGAATCTTCTTTGCGGCACTGCTGGTCAGTCTCACGGCCTCGGTCTCGATCTATGCGATTCAGCCGGCCGGTGCTGTCGCCATTCTTCAAGCAACGAGCGATGCCTCGGTCGCAATCCCCTTCCCCTCGTCCGATCTCTCCTATCCGGCGCCCCAAGAGCCGATGGACCGCACGCCGATCACGCCGACCGAAACAGTGGGCGCCGCGAAATACGAACCCTTCTGATCGATGCGCTGAAACGCACGCGTCCTTCGCGCAACCTTCTTGCCCCTCGAAGAAAGACCCCATGTCCCTCAACGACCGAGAGCCGCCCGCGCGGCGTCTCTTCCTGCGCCAGATCGGCGGCGCTTCCAGCGTCGCAGCGCTCGCGGCGCCCGCACTGCTGGGTGGCCTCGCCAGTCCGCTCGCTTCGGCGCAGGACGCCGCGGCCCGCCCGGCCGACACTGCCCGCTCTTCGGGCTACTTGTCGCTGGGCCCGCAGGAGGCCGCCTGCGTCGAGGCCCTCGTCAACGTGATGTGTCCGGCCGATGCCATGACACCGAACGGTGTCGATTGCGGCTTGCACCTGTACATCGATCGCCAGCTGGCCGGCGCCTGGGGACGTGGCGACCAGCTCTATCGCCAGGGCCCCTGGCGCCCTGGCAAACCGCAACAGGGCTACCAGTCGCCCCTCGCACCGGAGCAGCACTTCAAGGCCGGCCTCGCAGTGCTGCGCCGCGAGGCTCAGCAACGCACGGGCAAGGCCATCGAGCAGCTCGAGGCCGGCCCGCTCGACGTCCTGCTGCAGGAGGTCGATGCCGGCCGGATGGACGACGAGCGCTATGCGCTCGGTGCGTGGTTCAACGACTTTTTCTATCCGCTGTTCGTTCAAGCCTGCTTTGCCGACCCGATGTACGGCGGCAACCGCGACAAAGTTTTCTGGCGCGCCGTCGGCTTCCCCGGCCTGCCCGCCTTTCACGGCCGCAACGTGGTCCAGTACCGCGGCCTGCCTTTTCCCGGTGCGGCCAAGCCGCAGTCGATCGAGGACTTCAGCTGAAGGCTCAACACCCATGACTCACAAACTTCCCAAACGCGCCGTCGTCTTCGTCGGCGGCGGCCTCACCGCCGGCCTGGCGGCGCGGCAGATGATGAACTCCGGCATCGACGTGCTGGTGCTCGAGCGCGGTGGCGATCTCGCCGGCAGTGCGGCTGCCACACTGCCCAACCAGCGCGACGAATTGCGCTGGGGCGTGCGCAACAGCCTGGTGCAGAACTGGGCCAACGAAACCTACACGTTACGTCATTCAATCAGCGAGAGCGCGCTGCCGGTACGCCGCATGGAAGCCTTCCTTCCCGGCGAAGGCATGGGCGGCGCGGCCAATCACTGGAACGGCCAGACCTGGCGGTGGGCCGAGTACGACCCGGCTCTGCGCACACGCCTCGAGTCCCGCTACGGCAAGGCCGCGATCCCGCGCGAGATGACGGTGCAGGACTGGGGCGTCAGCTACGCACAGATGGAGCCGTACCACGACCTGTTCGAGCGGCTCTTCGGCATCGCGGGCCAGGCGGGCAATGTCGGGGGGCAACTGATCGAAGGCGGCAACCCCTTCGAGGCGCCCCGAAAACGCGGCTTTCCGCAGCCGCCGCTCGAGATCCTCGAGTCGGGCCGCGTCTTCAAGGCTGCCGCGCAAAGCCTCGGCTACAAGCCGTTCCCGCTGCCCGCGGCCAACTCTCCGCGCGCCTACACCAACCCCGATGGTGCGAGCCTCGCGCCGTGCCAGTACTGCGGCCACTGCGAGCGCTTCATCTGCGAGGCCAATGCCAAGGCCAGTCCGGCGGTGCTGCTGTATCCCCTGCTGCTGAAACAGCGAAATTTCGAGATCCGTCTTCACTCGCAGGTGACCGGCCTCGTCTATGACAAGCACGCCAGGCGCGTGACGGCCGTGCGGTTCATCGATCTGCAGACCGCGCAAGCGTACGAGCAACCGGCCGACGTCGTCGTGCTGTCCGGTTTCACCATGACCAACACCAAGCTGCTGCTCACGAGCGGCATCGGGCGTCCCTACGACCCGAAGGCGGGCAAGGGCGTGGTCGGCAAGAACTTCTGCTACCAGGTGATGTCATCGGTGCCGGTGTTCTTCAAGGACCGCTGGATCAACCCCTTCATGGCGTCCGGCGCCTCGCAGATGGTGGTGGATGAATTCAACGGCGACAACTTCGACCACGCAGGGCTGGGCTTCTTCGGCGGCGGCTACATCTACTCGAACGTGACGAACGGCCGCCCCATCAATGCCCGGCTCCATCCGGCCGGAACGCCGCGCTGGGGATCCGCGTGGAAGCAGGCCAATGCCGACTGGTACGCGCACGCCTTCAACGTCGCGGTGCATGGCAGCAACTACCCGCACAGCCATAACTACCTCGACCTCGATCCGACGTACCGCGATGCCTACGGCTCGCCGCTGCTGCGCATGACGTTCAATTTCCGCGAGAACGACCATCGGATGAGCGAGTACGTCACTGACAAGGCCGCCGGTATTGCGCGCGCCATGGGTGCCACGAAGGTCGGCGCACCGCAACCCCGGCGCGGCGACTTCGACGCGCGGCAGTACCAGACGACGCACACCACCGGCGGCACGGTCATGGGTGCCGACCCGTCGACGAGCGTGGTGTCGCCCCACCTGCAGCACTGGGATGCGCAGAACCTCTTCGTGGTCGGCGCATCCGTGTACGCGCACAACGCGGGCTACAACCCCACCGGTCCGCTCGCGGCATTGGCACTGCGCCTTGGCGACGACCTGGTGCGCTATGCCAGGCAACCGCGCATGCTTTGAGGAGCCCGTCATGCGAACACTCCTTCTCTCGGCCTGCGCCGCGGCATTCGTGAACCTGGCGCACGGTCAATCGGCCGTGCAGCCGCCCAAGACATGGACGACCTGCGCGGCATGCCATGCGGCGCAAGGCGCAGCCGCCATTGGGCCGCCGCTTGCCGGCGTAGTGGGCCGAAAGGCCGGCTCGTCGCCGGGGTTCGGCTACAGCCGAGCCATGAAGAATGCACAGATCACCTGGGACGACAAATCCCTGGCCGCCTTCCTGAGCGATCCGCAGCAAGCCGTGCCGGGCAACAGGATGCCTTTTGCAGGCGTTACCGATCCCGGTGAAGTTGCGGAACTCGTCAGGTACCTGAAGACGCTGCGATAGCAGGCCGCCTTTATTCACTGGTGGCTTCGGGCTGCATGCCCCTATGACTTATGGACTTCAGGGACTAGAGCCCGACGTCGCGCGATGCCGCGCTACGATCTCGAACAGAAACTTGAGTCTCAACGCATGGAAACCGCCCGCCCGATCCGCCTATCCGGTCAACAGCCCTGCGTGGCCCGTGCCCAGCTCCCGGCGACGTGAGACGGCCAGTACGCAGACTCATCATGCAAGCGCAGTCCGAGGAGCCACCTGACCCAGCGTCGACGGAAGTCCGGTGGTACTTCGGCGATTTCGTTGTCTGGGAGGCGCAGCGCCGGTTCGAGCGCTCCGGCGACACCGTGCGGCTGGGGCCACGCTCTTTCGATCTGCTGCTGCAACTGATCAAGCGGGCCGGTGAACTCGTGAGCAAGGACGACCTGCTCGCAGCGGTCTGGCGTGGCGTCGTGGTCGAAGAGGCCAGCGTGCGGGTCCACATGTCGACGCTTCGCAAGGCGCTGGGCGAACCCGGCGACAGCGACGAATGCAAGGAGTGGATCTCCAACGTTCCGCTGCGCGGCTACCGCTTCAACGGACGTGTCCGGCGCGAGGCGACCGGCATCCCGGCCAGGCCCGTGGCACTGGAACCACTGCCCGACCCCGGCTTCACCCCGCTGCCGGTTCGGATGACGGAACTCGTCGGTCGCGAAGCCGACGCAGCGAGCGTTCTCGAAGCGCTCGAAACGCACCGGCTGGTCACGATCGTAGGCACGGGTGGCATCGGCAAGACCCGTCTCGCGATCCACGCCGCCGAGAGCCATCAGCACACGCACGGCACGGAGATCGCCTTCGTCGATCTGTCGTCGCTGATCTCCCAGGCTCACGTGCTCGGCACCCTGGCGCGCGCCGTGGGGGTGCCCGCCGACCTGCCCGACACCGTCGGGGCCATCACGCACCGCCTGATGGGGCGCACCGTGCTGCTGTTGATCGACAACTGCGAGCACGTGGTGGACTCCTTGGCGCCGCCGATCGCCGGCTTGCTTTCCGTGCTGCCCGACCTGCGCATCCTGGCAACCAGCCGCGAGGCGCTTCGCGTGACGGGCGAGTATGTTTTCCGGTTGCCGGCGCTTGCCATCCCGAGCGCCGAGCAACTCTCGCTCACGCAGGCACTGCACTGGCCGTCCGTGGAATTGCTGGTCGAGCGGGCCAAGGCCGCGGGTGCGGGTGCGTTCGACGAATCGCATGGCCCCCTGCTGGCCCAGATCACCAGGCAGGTCGACGGCATCCCCCTGGCCATCGAACTGGTGGCCGCGCGCCTGGGCGTGCAGCCGGTCGTCGATCTGGCGCGCAGGCTGGACGACCACATGCGCCTCTATGCCTTCAGCCGCGCCGCGCTCGCACGGCACCGAACGCTCGCCGCAGCGCTGGACTGGAGCATCGCGCTTCTGAGCGATACGGAACTGCGGCTCTTTCGCTGGTTGTCGGTGTTTCGGGGGCGCTTCGATGTGGAATCCGCGCTAGGCGTGAGCGCCGGCGGCCTGGACGCCGAGGTGGCATTCGACGCACTGATCTCTCTGGTCAACAAGTCGCTTGTCTTCTTCGACAGCAACGACGCTGTCGCGCCCTACCGGCTGCTGGACACGACGCGAAGCTATGCCGCTGCGCTTCTCGCGCAGAGTGATGAACGACCGGCATTGCTGCGGCGCCATGCGGTCCTCATGCGCGATCTCATGAAGGCTGCGGCGGCGGAACTCTCTGACCTGACCGAGCAGGCCTGGGCCGACCGTTATGCACACCGCCTGGACGACGTGCGCTTTGCACTCGAAGCCTGCCTGACGCAGCAGCCCGACGCGAAGATGGCCGCCTCGCTGGTGACGGCTTCCGCGCCATTGTGGTTTCACCTGGCCCAGGTCGTCGAATACCGCGACCGGGTCTCCGCAGCGCTAGCACTGGTCGATCGTCAACCCACGCGCGACACGGAAACGGCGACCTGGCTGAACACGGCCCTGGTCAGCGCCCTGCTCCACACCGGCAGATCCACACCGGAGTTGGGTGCCGCCGCGGACCAGGCCCTGGCCGGCGCGCTTGCCGTCAAGATCCCCGTGCTGGAACTGCAAGCCCGTTGGGGGCGGTGCACGCACGACATGTTCCGCGGCGAGTATTCGGCGGCCTTGGATCAGGCGCACACGCTGATGGCGGCCGCGCAATCCTGGTCCGACCCCGCCGCGCTCAATCTCGCCCACCGGGTGACGGCAATGGCCAGCCACTTTTGCGGCCACTTCGATGTGGCGAGGATGCACAGCGAAGCATCGGTGCGCATCGGCGGCGGCCTCGGCCATGCCCGGGCCAACATGGTGGGGGTCAACGCCATCGTTGCGGCGAAAGCCATGCTGAGCCGGACGCTCTGGGTCCAAGGGGAAACGGCCCGGGCCCTGGAAGAGGCCAGCGACGCGGTGGACCGAGCGCAGGCGGCCGGCAAGTCCGTCTCTCTGTGCTCCGCGCTGTATGGCGCCTGCCCGGTCGCGCTGTGGGCCGGAGAACTCGAGCTTGCCGCTCAATGGATTCACTTGATGACGGACGAAGCACAGCGCAAGGGCCTGGTGGGCTGGCTGCGCTATGCCGAATGGTTCTCCCAAGGGCTGCAGTTGGGCATCGCGCCGGACCGGGACCTTTACGTGCGTGAGGTGGCCGGCCAGCTCTCAAGCTATGACGCACCCCACAGGGAGATGCTCGCGACCTTCTGCATCGACTGGGTCGACGACGAGATGATCGAGCGCGTCTCGCGCGGAGACAGTCCATGGATCGCCGCCGAGGTCTGGCGCGCTGCCGGCTGGCGCGCGGAGCAGAACGCTGCACCCGACGAGGCAGACGCTTTCTACCTCCGGGCAATCGAGACTGCGAGGCAACAAGGCGCCATCGCCTGGGAAAAGCGCGCCGCACTGGCACGGGTCCGCCGGCCCGGCGCGCAGCCGGTTCATCGCTGACCTGCCCTGGCGCGCAGTCCTTCCAGCGTACCCGCTGCACGCAGTTCCCAGGCGAGTGCGCCTTGCGAGCGCGCAAGGGCGTGGGCCTGCAGATAAAGCGCCTGGGCTTCGGCGTCGTCGCCCAACAGCTCCTTTCGCCGCCCGGCCACACGGTAGACCTCGGCGGCACTCCACTGGCCTTCGCCCCGCATCGCGCGAGCAACCAGGTCATCGTCCACCCACTGGTCGCAGAACGTGACCATCATCTCCCTGCGGGGCTCATCCATGGCCAGGACCTTTGCCGCGACGGCATCGATGTGCGCGCCGGCGTCGTCGACCTCGCCGAGCTTCATGGCGTCGTCGTAGCAGAGGGCCCAGTCATGCCAGTAGGCGAAACCCTTGGACCGGGTCTGCCGCAGCATCGTGTCGATCCAGGCGCGGGCTGCCCGTCGTTCGACGGCCCATATGGCCATGGGACAGATCCAGAAGAGGGCAACGCACAGGGACAGCGTGTGTCCCAGCGCCTCGGCCTCCTCCATGCACCGGATGGCAGTGACCATGGCAAGACGGCTCTCGCCCTGGATCCACAGCGTCCTGGCAAGAATGGCCATTGCAGTGGTGCGCGCGTCGGGCTGGAACGCGTTGGCATGGTTGCGCCGGGTCGCGTCGTCCACGTCCGCCGCTGCTTCGGCGTGCACCCTGGCCTCGGCGAACGCGCCGCAGAAGTGATTGGCGAGCGCCAGCATCCGGTGCGACAGGTTGCGCGTCACGGCGACGGTCGAGTGGCTCGCAAACTCGCTCAGGATCTCGGCATGCCGCAACGCCGGTGTGTACGCGCCGCGCGTGATGTTCAGCGCGCAAAGGCCCCACCGAGCCTGGAATTCGAGTGTCTTCACCTTGAGTTCCAATGCGCAATCCAGCGCCCGCTCGCACGCCTGTGTCATCTCCGGCACCGTGCCGCCGGTGTGCCACAACGCGTTGTAGAGCGCAATCTCCAGCCGTCCGGCCATCAGGCGGTCGGGTGCCTTCAGCGCATCGACATGGTCCAGCGCCGCGCGAACGCGATCCCGGTACTCGCTGACCTCGGACAGGCGGAACCACAGTGGCGCCGATGCGACAGTGAGCGCGCCCGCGATCGTCATGTCTTCGTGGTGGCCGATGCAGGCATCCAGAGCCGCACGAACGTCGTCCAGGCAGCCGCGGTAGCGCTGCGTCCAGGCCTCGGCATCCAGCAAGGCCAGGTCCGCGGTGGCAATACCCATGAGGTCCAGCATGAAAAGGGCATGGCTTTTCGACACCGCGTCTCTCTCCCCTGCCCGCACGAGCAGGGCATGCGCATAGCTGCGGGTGGTATCGAGCAGGCGGTAGGGTGATTCCGCGGCTTGGTCGGTGTCATACACGACGAGCGACTTTCTGGCGAGGTTCAGCAATGCGTCGGAGGCCACGTCGGGGTCCAGCGCGCTGGCTGCCACACTGAGCGCCGCCTCGATGCCGAAATATGCGCGGAACACCGACAGCCTGCGAAACAGCAGCAACTCGGCGTCACCCAGCAGGCCGATGCTCCAGTCCAGCGTCGCCGCGAGCGTGCGGTGTCTTGGCAGCGCAGCCCGTCTGGCGGTGGAATGCAGGCGCATGTGATCGTCGAGCCGGAAGGCCAGGTCGCTCGCGGATTGGGCCCCCAGGCGGGCCGCGACCAGCTCGATTGCCAGCGGGATCCCGTCGACCTGCTGGCAGATCCTGGTGAGCGGACCGCTGCTCGCGTCGTCGAATGCGCTGGCGCCCGCGGCCAAGGCTCTCTCGACGAGCAGTTGCACCGCCGGCGAGCGCAACGCATACCCCAGGGAGCCGGGCTGGGACTGCTGAACCGCCAGGGGCGCCAGGCGAAAGACATGCTCGCCGCCCACGCGCAGCACCTCGCGGCTGGTTGCAAGGACCTGCAGCCTGGGCAACGCCGCCAGGAACCTGCCCAGGAGCGGCGACAGCTTCTCGATGACATGCTCGCAGTTGTCCACGAGCAGCAGCGTCGCCTGGCCTTCGAGGCGCTGGACGATGGCTTCTTCGATGTCCGTTACGCCGCCTCGCACGCCGATGGCGCGCGCCATCGTCGTCAGCACGTGGTCTTGCGAGGTCAGGGGCGCGAGATCGACGAAGCAGACCTGGGCGTGCGGCCGTTCGCGGTATCGCGCGGCGACGCAGATGGCAACGCTGGTTTTTCCCACGCCGCCGGGCCCCGCGACCGTGACCAGCCTGCTCGCCGCAAGCATGCCGAGCAGGCGCTCGACCTCCACCTCGCGCCCCACGAGACTGGAGAAGCGGGCCGGCAAGCCGGCGGGCGCATCCCGCAGCGATGCATGTGCCGCTTGCGCGGCGACAGCGGACGGCACGAATTCGCAGTGCACCCGCCCCAGAAAGCGATAGCCTCGCAGCGGAATGTTGGCGATCCATTCCAGGCACCCGTCCTGCGCTCCGGGCGGACCCAGGGCCTTGCGCAGGATCGACATATGGACCCGAACGCCCGCCTCCTCGACCACCGTGTCAGGCCAGACCGCCGCGAGCAGCTCGTCCTTGCTGATCACTTCGCCGGCGCGACCCACGAGCACCGCCAGCAGGCCGAGCGCGCGCGATCCGAGCCGCACGGGCTGCCCGTCGCGCTCGAGCCTAGGGTCGGCTTCCCACAGCGCGAAGGCGCCGAAGCGCCACCGGCGAATCTCAGACACGGACCAGCCCGCGCTGCTTAGCCTTGACGGCCACTTGCGCCCTCGAGCCGACATGCAGCTTCTCGCAGATTCGGGAGACGTGTGCCTTGACGGTACTGGCGGAAATGTCCAGCTTGCGGGCGATTCCCTTGTTGCAATCGCCTTTCACCAGGAAGCGCAGCACGTCTTCCTCCCGGGCGGTGAAGCCTGCGCGCGGCGTGCCGTGCCTGAAAAGCGCCTTCGTGCGCTTGCAGAGATAGAGAGAGCCTCCTCGAGCCACGCAGCGGATGGCATCCATCAGCTCGGCCGGATTCGCGTCTTGGCACACATAGCCGTGCGCCCCGCT
Source organism: Variovorax paradoxus B4 (assembly GCF_000463015.1). Taxonomy (NCBI): domain Bacteria; kingdom Pseudomonadati; phylum Pseudomonadota; class Betaproteobacteria; order Burkholderiales; family Comamonadaceae; genus Variovorax; species Variovorax paradoxus. The sequence goes on from NC_022234.1 coordinate 897,855, forward strand.
GGCAACCGCCTGCATGACCTCCCCCTCCTTGGCCCGCCAGGCCAATACGACGATGCGCGGCACGCGAAAACCGCCGGCCCCGCCCGGCAGATCCAGTGCCGGAGCCGAAGCGAGCAGGCTCAGCGCGCAGGCGTGATCCGCCACCACCACGTCCACGATGGCCTCGTCGGGCCCGTCCCCCGCCTGCACGTGGAAGCCGGGTTCCTGGCCGAGGAGAGAGACGAGACCGGCCATGGCGAGCGGGTCGCCATGGCACACACGCACGTGCAGATCGAGGGAATCGGTCATGACGATGCCTCCAGAAGCAGTCCGCGGCGAAAGGCTTCGCTGATCGCGGCAACCCGCGTCGGCTTCCGGAGCTTGCGCAGGATCGCCTTCACATGGACCTTGACGGTGCCTTCGCCGATATCGAGTCGCCGGCCGATGTCCTTGTTGGCCAAGCCCTCCGCCATGAGCTGGAGCACTTCGAGTTCGCGGGCGGTTGGCACTGCAGACGAGAGGTTGTCCAGCAACTGGTCGGCCACGGGACAAGACAGGTACCTGCGGCCCTCTGCAACGCAGCGCACCGCATCCGACAGTTCCTCGGCAGAGCAATCGTGCAGAAGGTAGCCGCGCACGCCCGCGTCCACGGCGCGGCGTATCTGCCACCCGGTGCTCTGGTCCGTGACCACGAGGAAAGATCTCGATGCGGAGCCGCCCCGGCCGGGCGGGACATTCGTCGCCTTGTGAACGCCGGTTGCGTAGTCCGTGACGAGCACGTCCACGGTGTCGTCGCCACCATCGATGTCGGCAAGTCCGGATTGAACGACGAAGTCGGCGCGGGAGCGCAGCAGCGATGCGATGCCGGCGGCTACGTAGGGGTCGCGGTGTGCGACTGCCACATGGATCTGCCTGGCCTGGGTCGGCGCGGTCATGGGCTCAAGTCCTTCTGGAAGTCATGGGTGGAAGTCTGCTCAGTTGGCAAAACCGTTGCCAGTTAAGCCGTGTCAAGCCTTGTTAAGGGGCTGGATGCGCCAGGGACTGGACCACGGCGCGCTCGGGGACGGGCGCCTCCGGATGCATCGGCCCCCGACAATGTCCGATGGCGCCGCAGAGCCCGACGATGGCGTTCCCGGGCATGGGCTGCAGCGACTCGGAGGCGGCAATTGCCGCGCCGGCACCGGCCGCGACTGTCACGGCCACGGCGCAGGCAACGTTCTTGATCCATTCCATCCGGACGCCACGAGGAGGCAGCGAGATCTTCATCGGGTGCGGGGGGCGTCAGGGCGCGAGGGGGCGCAACCTCAGGGCTTTGCCGTCGCGACCGCGTCAGCGGCCTCCGCGATCATCCGGGCCACAAGCTTCGGCCGCGAGATCATGACCACGTGCGAAGCACCCTTGACCACGACCGTCTTCATCGACTTTGCGCGGTCGGCCATGAAGGCCTGCACGGCGGGCGGGATGTTCTTGTCGCGATCGCCGTAGATGAACCAGGAGGGAAGATTCTTCCAGGCGGCGGCAGGCGCCGGCTCGCCCAGGGCGCCTTCGGTGATGGGGCGCTGCGACACGGCCATCAGGTGGGCAAGCGCCGGCGCAACATCTTCGGCGAATTGCTTGGCGAACTTGTCCTGCTGGATGTAGAGGTCCTTGGCGCCGTCCGGAAGGAGCACCGGCGCGGCCAGCGTAGGGCCGAGCGTGCTGCCGGGAAACTTGCCCGACAGGTCGGCTGCCGATTCGCCCACTTCAGGGGCGAACGCCGCAACGAAGACCAGCGCCTGGACATTGGGTTTTCCAACCGCAGCGGCGGAAATCACCGCGCCTCCATACGAATGTCCGACCAGCACGACCGGCCCGGGGATCGAACCCACGATGGCGGCCACATAGTCCGCGTCGGACTTCACGCCACGCAGCGGATTGGCAGCCGCGACAACGGGAAAGCTGCGTGCACGAAGGTCACGCGCCACGTCGTTCCAGCTGGCCGATTCGGCGAACGCGCCGTGGACCAGGATGATGGTGGGCCTTGCCGGCGGCTCGCTCGCAGTGGCCGCGCTTGCAGGCGCCGAGAGGTGCAGCGCCACGATGCCGAGGGCGGTGAATGCGCGTACGAAACTGGGAAGATTTTTCATGCCGATTTCCTTTGATGAATAAATGATCTGACTTGAAAATTTCGCACCCCATGCGGGATGCATCGCGCAAGGGTGCTCGCGCACGCCTGCGCCAACGGGCTGGCATACGGGGCGCCGCCTGCAGAGCAGGTGTCCTGCACGAGCGGCGGCGCACCCGTGGCCACGGTGGCAAAACGGAGCTCCCCGTTCGCCGCCTCACCGCCTGCGACCGCGCAGGCGGCCGCGATGGCCAGCAGCGAGATGCTCATGTATCCCGCGCTGCAGACCCGATCGATCGCACCTCGCGGCGCGGCGTCGGCGGCCGCCTGCAAGGCCTGCGTGCGCGCCTTGAGCGTGCGGCGTGTCGCGCCCGGTGGCGCGAAGGATTGAATGCGCTGCGTCATGGTGACTCCTCGAGGGCGTGATGGCCCTGGCCTCAGGACGGCTGGGCTCCGGTTCGCGAACATCGCGGCACGGCTCGAATGCTAGGTTTCGCATCTCGGTTGCGGTAGGCATGCAGGAGGTACTGCCGTGTTGCATGCCCGGCATCAATGTGCATCGCACCGTCAGGCGCGCCGATGAAGAGGAAGCCACACGTTGAACTCGGCGCCGCGTCCCGGCCCCGCGGAGGTCGCCTTCACGAACCCGCCGTGGGCGACCGCAAGGCCGTGAACCAGCGCAAGGCCGATGCCCAGCCCACCGCGCGAGCCGCCCTCCCCGGTGCCGGCCTGGCTGAACAGGCCGAAGACATGCGGCAGGAATTCGTGCGCGATGCCGCAGCCGCTGTCCGCCACCGCAAGCCGTGCAAAGCCGTCCTCGGAGGAAAGGCGCACCTGAACCTCCGCGCCGGCGGGCGAGAACTTGATCGCGTTGTCCAACAGGTTGCCCACGACCTGCTCCAGCCGCACCGGGTCGGCATGGCAGATCAACGGATCGCCCGCCTTCATCTGCGCACGGATGCGCCCCGAAGGCCAGCGTGCGCCGAATGCGGCGACAAGGTCCAGCGCGAGTGCGCCGAAGTCGACCTCCGCGCGGCGCAGCGCCAGCTTGCCGGTTCGTACGCGCGAGAAATCGAGCAGGTCGTCGATGAGCCGCGTCTGGCTTTCGACGGCGCGCTGCATCGCCTGGGCGATGCGCTGCAGTTGCGAGGGTTCCGCGGATGCGGGCAGGCGCTGGAGCAGGCTGGCGTTCATCTGAATGACATTCAGGGGCTGCCTGAGTTCGTGCGAGATGACGGCCAGCGCCCGGTCCCGGGTGCTGCAGCGCAAGCTCGTTGCGGCTCGACCGTCGTGCGGGGTCTGAAGGGCGGCTTGCGCGCCCCCGGTGTGATAAAGCTCCACGAGGAATCCGTGCTTCTTGATGCGGCCACCCCGGATTCATCGCGGCAGGGGGCCTCGGTGATGAACGACGTTGTTCTCTGGTTCTTCGCGATGGCACCGATCGTAGGCAGCCGCATCTCCTCGCAGAAGGGCGCTGCGGTGGCGCACCGTGTTGCCGGCGGAACACCAATCGGCCAGAGCCGGCCGCGGCACATCGTTCGTGATCTCAGGACGCTTCGTTCACACGAGCCGGGTTCCTGAACGGCCCCTCATCGCATCCAATAGTTCGACATCACCGACAGCGGCGATTGCTGCCCATGCAAGGCGCACATCGCGATTCCTGTCACAAAACCCCAGGCCTGGCCGTCTTGCATCTCAAAGGGGCGCGTCCCCGGCCGGCAGGCAGGCAGTTCCTCCCCCCCGTCGTGGGGCCCGAATGGCTGCGGCCTTCATCTTCTTGACTGGATCATCGAATGAAGAAATCTGCGCTCGAGGCATCTCCCATCGCGGGCAAGCGGATCGTCGCGGTCCAACGCCGCGCGGACCTGCCCGCAGCGCAAGCATCGCGAGGTCCGGCGAGTGGGTGACATGTACGACATCGCGGCGCGCTCCACGCCAGTGGAGGCGCATCCCCGCGCGGCGCAGGGGCCGGGCGAGGTCCGCTGGCGCTTTGGCGCATTCATCCTCTGGGAGGCCCAGCGCCGGCTCGAAAGACTCGGGCAAAGCGTGCGCCTGGGCTCCCGCTCGTTCGAGTTGCTGCTGCAACTGCTCAGGCGCGTGGGCGAAGTCGTGGGCAAGGACGAGCTGCTCGCCACCGTCTGGGCCGGCGTGGTGGTCGAGGAGTCCAGTGTGCGAGTCCACATCTCCGCGCTTCGCAAGGCCTTGGGCGAGCCGCAAGACGGGGACAACTGCAAGGAATGGATTTCGAACTTTCCCCTGCGCGGCTACCGGTTCAATGGAACGGTCTTTCGCGAACAGGTCGGCATGCCGACCGAGGATCGGCCGCGGGCGGCGGCCCTGCCCGCGCTGTCTTTCGCGAAGCTGCCGGAGCGCCTCACCCGGCTGGTGGGCCGCGACGCCGACATGGCCCGCGTGCTGGCGGCACTCGCCACGCGCCGGCTGGTCACCATCGTCGGCACCGGCGGCATCGGGAAGACCCGTGTCGCCATCCATGCGGCCGAATGCCATGCAGAACGCACGGCCATGCAGCTGGCATTCATCGATCTCTCGTCGCTGGTCTCGCAGGCCCATCTGGCGAGCACGGTGGCCCGCGCGCTCGGCGCACCGGCGGACACCCCCGACACGACGCGAGCCATCCTCCAGCGCCTGGAGGACCGCGATGTGCTCCTGCTGATCGACAACTGCGAGCACATGCTCGACGCGCTGGCGCTTCTCATCACCGAACTGCTCGGCGCCCTGCCCGGCTTGCGCATCCTCGCAACCAGTCGGGAGGCCATTCGCATCGAGGGAGAACACGTCGAACGGCTGTCGCCGCTCGCGGTGCCCGGCGCGGAATGTGCCGACCTGGCCGAAGCCATGGTGTCGCCAGCGGTCGAACTGCTCGTCGAGCGTGCGAAGGCCGTGGGTGCCCGCGCGTTCGAGGATTCCGATGGCCGGTTGCTCGCCGCAGTCGCCCGGCAGGTCGATGGCATCCCGCTGGCCATCGAACTGGTGGCGGCACGTCTGGGCGTCCAGCCGATCGGCGATCTTGCGTTCCGGCTGAATGACCACATGCGGCTCTACTCCGCGGGCAGCAGGGCCGTTCTGCCCCGGCACAGCACGCTCGCGGCCGCGCTGGACTGGAGCATCGCACTGCTGGACGACGCGGAACTGCGGCTCTTCCGGCGACTCTCGGTTTTCCGGGGGCGCTTCGATGTCGAGTCGGCGCTGAGCGTCACCCGGGCGGACATGGATTCCGAAGTGGCGTTCGATGCATTGATCTCGCTGGCGAACAAGTCGCTGGTGTCGTTCGACAACAGCGACGGCATCGCGCCCTACCGGCTGCTCGAGACGACGCGCAGCTACGCCGCCGCACTTCTCGCGCAGACCGATGAAGGCCCGGCGTTGCAGCGGCGCCATGCGCTCTTCATGCGCGAGCTGATGGGCGCCGCGACGTCGGATTCGGGTGAACTCACCATGCAGGCCTGGAACGCGCGTTACGCGCACCGGCTGGACGACGTGCGCAGTGCGCTGGACGCCTGCCTGGCGCAGCAGGACGATTGGGAGACCGGCGCCGCGCTCACCGTCGCTTCGGCGCCCTTGTGGTTTCATGTCTCGCAGGTCGAGGAGTACCGCGACCGGGTCATCGCCGCGCTCGCATGCCTCGTGCAACAGCCGGGGCCGGGCACAGAGACAGAGGCGTGGCTGCAGATCGCCCTGGGCAACGCGCTGTGGCACACCCGCGGACCGGTCCCCGAAATGGGCGCCGCCTACGATCGGGCGCTTGCTGTGGCCATGTCGGTCCGGTCGGTCGTGCTGGAGCTCCAGGCCCGCTGGGGCATCTGCGTGCTGCATGCGATTCGCGGCGAGTACGCGGCCGCGCTGCACCACTCGCAGGTGCTGTTCGAATTCGCGCAATCGGCCCCCGACCCCGCCGCGCTCAACCTGGCACATCGCGTGACCGCGCTGGCGAGTCACTTCTGCGGAGACTTTTCTGCGGCCAGTGCCGGCGCCCAGGCGGCGATCCTTGTAAGCGGCACCGTGCGCCAGACACCCGTCAACCTGTTCCAGGTCGATGCCGCCGTCGCATCGAACGCCTTGCTGGCCCGCACGCTCTGGCTCCAGGGCAATGCGGCGAAGGCCATGGCCACCGCCACCCGCGCGGTGGCTCTTGCCGAGGCCGGGGGCAATGCGCTGTCGCTGTGCTTCGCGCTGTTCGGCACATGCCCGGTCGCCCTGTGGTCGGGCGAGCTGGAACTGGCGCGCAAATGGGTTCGCATGCTGCTGGACGAGGCCCAGCGCAGAGGTCTGATGTACTGGCACCAGTGGGCCCACTGCTATGCGCTGGGCCTGCAGGCGCGCACCGCGGACGACCCCGACCGCCATATCCGCCAGGTCGCGCAGCAACTCGGTGACTTCGACGCGCCACGCAAGGAAATGCTCGTAACCTTCTGCGCCGACTGGATCGACGACGAGACGATCGCGCGGGCCGGCGACGGACACGGCCAATGGAGCGCGGCGGAGACCTGGCGCGCTGCGGGCCGGTGTTGCGAGCAGCGCGGCCTCGACGATGAAGCCGAGGCGTTCTACCGGCGTGCCATCGACACCGCCAGGCAGCAAGGCGCGTTGGGTTGGGAATTTCGTGCGGCGGTCAGCGTTGCAAGGCTGTGGGTTCGCCTGGGCAAGGCGAAGGACGCCCTCGAACTGCTGGACGAGATCTGCGCGCGCGCGGCACCTCGCGGCGAGCACCCCGGCTTTGCGCAAGCCCGCGCGCTGCGCAACGAAATCTCCCGGACCTGAAAGACACCGCGCCGCATCAAGCGCACTGTACAGCGCCGGATGGCCGGCCCATAACAAACCTTGACAGGGCTTAACTGGCCTCGGCACGGCTTTGCGCGCAGAGTGGCCGCTTCGCTTTCATGGGGGGATCCAGGACTCCTGATCCCTCGAACCGAGAAGCCGACTCATGACAACCTCTGCCCTCCCTTCACCCTCTTCCATCCCCCTCGCGCCACGCGCGGACCCACTGGCCTCCAGCTTCGCCACCAGCTATGCCGGGGTGGTCGCCTTCATTGCCGTCGTCACGGAAGGCAGCTTCGCACGGGCCGCCGACCGGCTGGGCATCGGCCGCTCCGCCGTGAGCCGCAGCGTCCAGAAGCTGGAAGACCAGTTGAACGTCCGGCTCTTCCTGCGCACCACGCGAAGCACCACGCTCACGCGCGAAGGCGACCTCTTCTACGCCAATTGCCACACCGGGGTCGACCGCATCGTCCAGGCCGTGGAAGAAATGCGTGACCTGCGGCAAGGCCCGCCCCGCGGGCATCTGCGCATCAACGCCGCGGTCGGGTTCGGCCGCCGGGTCGTGGCGCCCCTGCTGGGCGAATTTCGCGCGGCCTACCCGGAGGTCACCATCGACCTGTTGCTGAACGACAAGCCGACTGACTTCACCTCCGACCGCGTCGACATCGCGTTTCGCAACGGCCGCATGGAAGACGCCCAGATCATCGCCAAGCAGATCATCCCCATGCAGCTGCTGCTGTGCGCCTCCCCCGCCTACCAGGCGGCCCACGGACTGCCCGACAGCGTGGAAGCGCTCGCCCGGCACGAGTGCATCAACTTCCGCTTTTCATCCGGTCGCATCTTCGAATGGGAGTTCAAGGTCGGGGGCCAGCCACGCAAGCTCGTGCCGCAGGCCAAGCTCACCTACAACGACGCGGACCTGGTGCTGCAGGCCGTGCTCGACGGCCACGGCATCGCCCAGCTGCCGGGCTACCTGGCCTGCGAGGCACTGAGAACGGGTGCGCTGGTCCCGTGCCTGACACAGTACGCACCCGACGACAGCGGCCACTACATCTGCTACCTGAGCCGGCAGCACCTGCCTTCGCGCATGCGCGTGTTCATCGACTTCATGACCTCGAAGATCCGGGCCGCCGACCTGGACTGCCTCACCGACCTCAGCCCGAAGCTGCAGGCCGACGCCGGGATTGGTGCCGACGCGACAACAGCGTGAGTCCCTGCGCAGGCCTACCCCCTCGCCTTCGGCGAACCTAGCATTTCAATCGTTCCACGGGCTCTGCCGCAGCGCTCGCGCACCGTGGTCCGACGTCTCAATTTCAACCGCAGGAAACCATGAAGACCACACAGAATCCTTCGCGCCGACACCTGATTGCGACCGGCGCTGCCGTCGCCACCGGCACCCTCGCGTTCGGCATGCAGGACGCAGCCGGCGCAGCAACCCGCAACCGGCCGGCCCAAACTCCAAGCCCCTCGAGGACTAGCAACACCATCACCACCCCCGACGGCACGCAGATCTACTACAAGGACTGGGGCGAAGGTCCCGTCGTCACCTTTTCTCACGGCTGGCCGCTCAACGCCGACGCGTGGGACGGACAGATGCTCTTCCTGGCGCGCAACGGCTTTCGCGTCATCGCGCACGACCGGCGCGGGCATGGCCGCTCGAGCCAGTCTTCGTCGGGCAATGACATGAACGGCTATGCCGACGACCTCGCGGTTCTGTTTGAGGCGCTCGACCTGAAGAAGGCCACGATGGTCGGCCACTCCACCGGCGGCGGCGAGGTGGCGCGCTACATCGGGCGCCACGGCAGCAAGCGCGTGGCCAAGGCTGTGCTCATCGGCGCAGTGCCGCCGGTCATGCTCAAGTCCGCGGCGAATCCCGAAGGCTTGGCGATCGAGGTGTTCGACGGCCTTCGCGCCGGGGTCGCCGGCGACCGTTCGCAGTTCTACAAGGAGTTCGCCATCCCATTCTTCGGCGCCAACCGCCCGGGCGCGAAAGTGTCGCAGGGCATCCTGGACCAGTTCTGGCTCTGGAGCATGCAATGCGGCCAGAAGAACTCCTACGAGTGCATCAAGGCCTTCTCCGAAACCGACTTCACCGAAGACCTGAAGAAGATCGATGTGCCCACCCTGATCATGCACGGCGAGGACGACCAGATCGTGCCCATCCACGACTCGGCGAAGAAGTCCGTGCAGCTGATCAAGGGAGCCAAGGCGATCTACTACCCCGGTGCGCCGCACGGGCTCACCGCCACGATGCAGGACAAGATCAATGCGGACCTGCTTGCCTTCCTCAAGAGCTGAACCACGCACACGACCGACCGACCTCGAACTTGCACCATGCTGAATCTATTGCTGCAAACCACGATCGAAGGAGACCCGGACGACTGGAACATTGCGCGCTTCAGTCGCCTGGGTTCGTTTCTCTCGCAGCTGCAGGACGACGACGGGCGGCCCGCCTTCCGGGTGACCGCGCGCGACCGCGCGCCGCGCGCGGCCCCCGACCCCGTGCTGTCGACGCTGGATGAATCGGACTTCGACCAGCTCTGGCTCTTTGCCGTCGACACCGGCGACGGCCTGACACCGGAAGATTGCGCGAGCATCAGCCGATTCCGCCGTCGCGGCGGCGGCCTCATGGTCACGCGCGACCACATGGACCTGGGCAGTTCGATTTGCAACCTCAGCGGCGTCGGCGCCGCGCACCACTTCCACAGCCGCAACTGCGAGCCCGATACGAATCGCCAATGCGTCGACAACCCGTTCTCGGGAGCCATCTCCTGGCCCAACTACCATTCGGGCGCGAATGGCGACTACCAGCGCATCCGCTCGGTCGGCAGCATTCACCCGGTGATGCGCGACAGGCGCTCGGCCACGGGTGTGATCCAGTACCTGCCCGCGCATCCGCATGAAGGCACGGTCGGCGTACCGCCCGGCGATTCGAGCTGCCGCGTGGTCATGGAAGGGCAGAGCTCGGTGTCCGGCAGGCGCTACAACATCGCGGTCGCGTTCGAGCGCTCCGAGCACGGTGGCCGGGCCATCGCGCAGTCGACCTTTCATCATTTCGCCGACTACAACTGGGACCCTTCGGCCGGTTGTCCTTCCTTCGTGGCGGAACCGGCCGGCGATGGAATCATCCGCTTCTCCGAAGCGCTTCGCTCGACGAAGCAGTACGTGCGCAACGTCGCGTTCTGGCTCAGCGCCTGAGCAGGCACCCAAGGAAAAGCAATGCACGACCCGCTGCAAATCACCACCCCCGGCGGCAGCTTCACCGCGTACGTCGCCCGTCCGCAGAAACTTCCCGCGCCAGCTATCGTCGTCATCCATGAAGTCTTCGGCGTCAATGCCGACATGCGCCAGTCCTGCGACGAACTCGCGGCGCAAGGCTATCTGACCATCTGCCCCGACCTGTTCTGGCGAATCGCGCCGGGCGTCGAACTCACCGACCGCACGGAAGCGGAACGCGCGCGGGCCCTGCCGCTGTACAACGCCTTCGACCTCGATGCCGGTGTGAACGACATCGCCGCCGCCCTGCAGGCCGCCCGCGCCATGCCGGACGCCACGGGCAAGGTCGGTGTGGTCGGCTACTGCCTCGGCGGTCTGTTGGCCTTCCTCACGGCCGCACGCGTGGGCCCCGACGCAGCGGTGGCCTACTACCCTGGCAACGCCGACAAATACCTCCGGGAAGCGGACCAGATCGCCAGCCCGCTGATCGTTCACCTCGCGGAAAAAGACGAATACATCCCCGCCGACGCACAACGGGAGATATCGGCTGCCTTGAAGGAGCGCCCGCAGGTGCAGGTCTACAGCTACCCGGATCGCGGCCACGCCTTTGCACGGCACCGCGGCATCGCCTACGACGCCGAAGCGGCGGCCCTGGCCAACGGCAGGACCACGGCCTTCCTGGCCCTTCATCTGCAGCCGCGCTGAACTTTCCGGCGCATCGGTAGCAGCAACGGCTTTCTCCAGCGAAAATCCGCGGACGGCCTTCGCGGGCCATCACTTGAGGAGTCAACCATGTTGCGTCTCTATGACAGCCGTCTGTCGGGCAACTCCTGGAAGATCCGCATCCTGCTGAGCCAACTGGGCCTGGCGTACGACCGCGTCACGCTGGACCTGCAGAAAGGCGAGGCGCGCGAACCCGCGTTTCGCCAGATCAGCCGGTTCTCGCGCGTGCCGGTCCTCGTGCTGGAAGACGGCCGCCCGATCGTGGAATCGGGCGCGATCCTGCTGCATCTCGCCCAGGGCACGCCCTACCTGCCGGGCGACCCGTACCTGCGAGCGGAGGTCACGGGCTGGCTCTTCTTCGAGCAGGCCGACCTCCAGAAAGCCATTGCCGTCCCGCGCGTGCTCCACCTGCATGGCCTCGCGCAGGAAAGGCAGCAGGACATCGAGCGGTTCCACGCCGACGGGTACGCAGGCCTCGAGAAGCTGGACCAGTGGCTGCTCGGCCGCACGTGGCTCGTCGGCGATCACTACACCGTTGCCGACCTCGCACTCTCGGCCTACGTTTCGCTGGCCGGCCAGGGCGGCTACGACATGGCGCGCTTTGCCAGCATCCGCGAGTGGCTGGTGCGCGTGCACGGCCAGCACGGCTGGGTGCCGCTGATCCCCGAAGACGGCCAGGCGGCCCGTCGCTGAGCCGCGCCCTCGATCGTTCGGCATTCCGGGACCGTGCGTACAAGGTCCGACGCCTTCTCAACCACCCCTCGCCTCCCTACGATTTGCCTGCGTTCTTCCTGAACCGGATCGAACGCAAAGCGCTCATTGATTGTTGGTTGGTGTGCCTGCCGCGCAGGCAGATGAGGAATGTGATGACGAGTCGTGCCTCCCTGATCCAAATGGCCGCCGCCGCGCGCGCCACCCTGGCGGACCCCGCCCGCGCCACCATCGTGGGCGACCGCTCGGAGCCCCGGTTCGAGCTCTTCCATGCGGCAAGCTCGCTGTGCTCGCAAAAGGTGCGCACCGTGCTGCATGAGAAGGCGTTCTCGTACCGCTCCAACGACATGCGGATCCTGAGCACCATGGGTAGCGATGGATTGGTTCCGGCCGAACACTACAGCCCGGCCTACATCCGCCTGCGCCTGGTCGCCGCGCGCGAGCTGAACAGCGAATACGTCAGTGGCTACAGCGGACGGACATCGGTCGAAACGGAGGGCTTCGATCCCTGCGTGGTGCCATTGCTCGTCGACTACGACACCGGCCGCGTGCTGGCCGATTCGCAGCGCATCTGCATCTACCTCGATGCCGTGTCGCGCGAGCCGGTCCAGCTCGTTCCGGACGCGCCCGATGCACGCGCCGAGGTGATGCGCCAGGTCGGCATTGTCGACAGGATTGCGAACGGCGCCCTGCTCTACGGCTTTCATCCGGACGCGGATCTGCGGCCTGAGGCGCTCAAGGCGTCGATGCAGACGGTCTACGACTACAAGCTCATGGTGCTCGAGCGCATGATCGCCGAAAACGCCGGCGAACCCGAACTGGTGTCGGCCTACCGGGCCAAGATCGTGAAGGAAAGCGGCGGCAAGAAAGTGTGCCGCGATCCGGCATTCCAACGCGCTGCTCGCCAGCAGACGAAGCAACTGCTGATCGGCCTGGAGCGCGACCTGGCTGCAGGTTCGTTCGCTTGCCTGAACGGCCACGCCTTCTCCCTGGCCGATGCGTTCTGGGGCGTCAACCTGGTGCGCCTGAACTATCTCGGCCTGGCGTCGATGTGGGATGCGCTGCCTCATGTCGCGCGCTATGTCGATGCGCTGGCCAGGCGGCCTTCCTTGTGCAAGGAAGCGATCCACGCGTCGATCGATTCGATGCCGCACTCCCGCGCCATGGATGCCATGGCGGACTGCCGGGCCGAAGCCCTGGCCTGACGTCTCGCCGCGCAGCGAAGCCACTGCGCTTTCAAACCCCGATTCCCTCACCCGTCACGTCGTGATGGTAGGTGCGGTCGTCCCCTGCTTCTTCCTGAACCCGGAGAAAAACCTTGAACGCCGATCGCCCGCCATCCCCCGTGGCCCCTCGCGCACCCGGCCTGCGCCCCGCGCTCGATGCCCTGGCCGCCCGGCGCATCACGGCTGTGGCCCTGATCGAGCAGGCGCTCGACGCCGCACAGGCCAGCAAGCGCGACCTGCGCGCCTTCGCCGCCATCGAGCGGGACGGCGCGCTGGCCGCCGCGGCAGAAAGCGACAGGCGCTATGCGCAAGGCCGGCAACGGCCGCTGGAAGGACTGGCCATCGGCGTCAAGGACCTGATCGACACCCGGGGCATCGAAACCAGCTACGGCTCCGCCGCCTACCTGGGGCACTTTCCAGCCTCCGACGCCGACATCGTGAGCACATTGATCGAGCGCGGCGCCATCCCCATCGGCAAGACGGCCACGCATGAATTCGCGTGGGGCGTGACCACCGCCAGCGGCACTTTCGGCGACACATTGAACCCGCTGGACCGCACGCGCGTTCCCGGCGGCTCCAGCGGTGGCGCGGCGGCGGCCATCGCGTACGGCGCCGTGGCGGCCAGCCTTGGCACGGACACTGGGGGATCCGTGCGGATCCCGGCCGCGCTGTGCGGGGTCGTCGGCTTCAAGCCGACGTTCGGCGCGCTGCCTACGCGCGGCATCTTTCCGCTGGCGCCGACGCTGGACCATCCCGGCTTCCTTGGCGCGACGGTCGACGACGTCTCGCTGCTTGCCGGCGCATTCGGCATCCATGCGTCGCAGCACGCCGCGCCCGCCTCCTTGCGCCTCGGGGTGGTGCGCGAGATCGCGCCCGTGCCGCCGAGCGCCGAAGTCGCATCTGCGTTCGACACTGCCGTTGCGAAGTTCGGAAAATTCTTTGCGTGCGCGACAGTCGATGAACCTGGACTGTTCGACGGCGTCTTCGAGGCCTTTGCGCACATCGTCCTCGCCGAAGGCGGGGTCGAGCACTTCCGCCGCAACGATGCCGATCGCATCGCTACCCACTACGGCCGCGAAACCATCGAGAGGCTCGAGCGCGCCAAGACCATCACGCTGGGCGACTACGCGCGCGCGCAGCAGGCTCGGCGCGACTTCACCGCCCGGCTGCATCTCGCGATGTCGGAACTCGACTACCTCGTGCTGCCGACCTGCCCTAGCACCGCGCCGCGGGTGGGCCAGCCATCGATCGATATCGGCCATTGGTCCGGCACGGTGCGCGAGGCGCTGATGGCCTACACGGCGCCTTTCAACGTCGCGGGATTCCCGGCCATCTCGATTCCCCTTGCCGCCCGCGACGGCCGCCTGCCCGCCGGGCTGCAGATCGTGGCGAAGCCGGGCCGCGACGGCGCCCTGCTGCAGATCGCACAGCAGATCGAAGGCCTCATGCACGCCGGCGCATCGACGTATCCCCCCACCACCAGGAGCACACCATGAGCGACACCCCCACCCTTCCGGCCCTCGAACGTCCCGCGTCCGGCCAGACACCCTACAGCGCATGGATGCAGACCGACACGCTGCACTCGCTGCAGCGCACCGTCAGCGACCATCCGGGCGAGCACGCCTGGATCGTGCACGTGCAGGTGTCCGAGCTCTACTGGATGCTCATCATCAAGGAGATGCAGTCGGCCCAGGCGTTCCTGCGGGCCGACGACCTCCCGCAGGCCTGGCGCACGTTGCAGCGCGTTGTTGCGCACCACGCGCCGCTGGACGCCATCTGGCGCTCGATCGACTGGATGACGCCGAACGACCTGCTCGCGATCCTTTCGCGCGCTGTCGCCACGCACGGCAAGGACACGGCGCTGCAAGGCTGGACGTACCGGCAGATGGTCTATCTGCTGGGCATCAAGCAGGCCGAGCACCTGCAGCATTTCGAGCCGCAACCCCATCGCTGGGAACAGCTCAACAAGGCGCTGGCCGAACCCAGCCTGTATGACGACGTGCTCGCCTTCCTCCGACGCCGCGGGCTGAATGTGCCAGCCGAGGTGCTGGTGCGTGACCTGGCCGCGCCCTACAAGTCCCGCAAGGAGATCGAAGAGGTCTGGCGCCAGATCTACGCCGACCCCAACGCGAACATCGAGCTCCAGCAGCTCGGCGAGACCCTGGCCGACATTGCCGAGGGATTCTGCAACTGGAAATTCCGCCATCTGATGGCGACGCGGCGAACCTTCGGTGCACGGCCGGCCTACTTCGGCACCGAAGGCGTCGCGTGGCTCGCGCCGACGATGGACGAGATTCCGTTCCCCGAACTCTGGTCGGCGCGCACCTTCATCGGAGACCCGCCGCCCGTGTGCCCGCACATGGCCCGGCAGGGGAAATGAACACCCACTCGATCGTTCGCGATTTCCGGACCGTGCGTGCAAGAAGCGGCGTCTTCTCAGGCGCCATCTGCCTCCCTACGATTTCCCCAGCGTTCGCGAGATCGCGTGACCCCAATAACAAGACTTCAGGAGACAACCGTGTCAGCCAACCTACTGATGGAGATTCTGGAAATGAATGTGGCACCTTTCATCGATAACCTCATCCGGGATCGACGCAGCAAGCGCGGCTTTCTCGATCGGCCCGTTCCGCTCGATACGGTGAAAGACATTCTTTCGACCGCGAGCCATGCGCCCAGCTCGAGCAACACGCAACCCTGGCGCTGCTATGTCGTGACCGGGGAAGCCCGCGACCGCGTCACCCGGGCCGCCGTGGCGGAGTTCCGTGCCAACCATGCCACGCTGGCCCCGGAGTACCCCTTCTTCCCCCAGCCGCTGCACGAACCGTACGGCACCCGCTTCAACACCTTCCGCGGCCAGCTCGGCGATGCGCAAGGCGTGCACCGCAGCGACAAGGCTGGGCGCCTGCGCGACGTGGAGCGCCAGTTCCTGTTCTTCGATGCGCCGGTCGGGATCATCTTCACGATGGACCGCCGCCTCGAATGGGCCAGCTTTCTCTGCTACGGCTGCTTCCTGCAGAACGTCATGCTGGCCGCCAAGGGCCGGGGCCTGGACACCTGCCCGCAGCAGATCTGGTCGCTGCAACACCACGTGCTGCGCGCAGAACTCGGCATTCCCGCGGACGAGATGGTGATTGCCGGCATGTCGATGGGCTGGGCCAACAACGGCATGCCGGAGAACCGCATGGCCTTGCAGAAAACGCCGGTCGAGCAATTCGCGTCGTTCGTCCAATAACCACCAACCGCATCCATACAAGGGTACCCACATGTCGATCATCAAAGGCTTTCACCATCTGACCGCGTGCGTCAGCGGCGCACAGGAAGACGTGGATTTCTACGTGAAACTGCTCGGCCAGAGCCTGGTCAAGAAAACCGTTCTGCTGGACGGCGACGAGCCCGTCTACCACCTCTACTACGGCAACGCACAGGGCGATGCCGGCACGCTGGTCACGTCGTTCCCCTTCAAGCAGAAGGGCGTGAAGGGGCGCCGCGGCTCGGGCCAGATCAAGGTCATCAACTACTCGGTGCCGGCGGGCTCGCTGGATTTCTGGCGTAAACGCTTCAGCGCCCGCGGCGTGGTCTTCGACAAGGCCGTGGTCGAGCGCTTCGGCGAGCAGCGCCAGCGTTTCCAGCACCCCTGCGGCATCGAGTTCGACCTCGTGGCCTCCGAGCACGACACACGCCCGCCCTGCATCGCGGACGACATCCCGAACGAGGTCGCGATCCGGGGCGTGCACAGCATCACGCTGTCGCTGCGCGAAGTCGATGAATCCATCATCTTCATGAAAGAGGCGCTGGACTTCCACTATGCCGGCCAGTCCGGCCCGCACCACCGCTTCGAAGCCGCCGACGGCAAGCCCGGCACCATCGTCGAATTCGTGCACGAACCCGACCGCCTGCAAGGCTCGTCGATCTACGGCGAGGGCACGATCCACCATGTCGCCTTCGCGGTGGACAACGTCGAGCAGCAGATGCAGATCAAGGAGAAGCTGATGTCGATGGGCCACATCGACACCTCCGAATCCGTCAACCGCAACTACTTCCGCTCGATGTATTTCAAGATGCCGGGCGGCGTGATGTTCGAGGCGGCGACCACCGACATCGGCTTTGCCATCGACGAAGAGCCCGGCCACTTCGGCGCCGAGTTCCAGCTGCCGCCATGGCTGCGCGACCGCAAGGACGAGCTGCTTGCGCGCCTGGAGCCCATTGCCGTCTGACGGTGCAACCAGACACTTTCTGCCTTCTTTTCTTTGCTTCCCAACACAGGTCAACCCATGTCCAAACCCAAGGTCCTCATCGCTTTCTATTCCCGTAACAGCTCCACCGAGCTTCTTGCCAAGGCCGTCGCGCAAGGCGCCATGGCCGAGGGCGCGGAAGTCCGGCTCCGCCGCGCACGGGAATTCGTCGCACCGGAGGTCATGCGCCAGGTGCCCGAGTGGTCCGAGCGGGCCAGCGAGATGAACGCCAAGTACGAAGCCCCGACCGAGGCGGATGCCGAATGGGCCGATGCGATCGTCTTCGGCACGCCGACGCGCTTCGGCTCCATTGCCGCCGAGCTCAAGGCCTACATCGACTCGCTCGGTGGACTCTGGTTCCAGGGCAAGCTGAACGGCAAGGCCGGCTCGGTATTCGGCTCGACCTCTTCCAGGCACGGCGGCAACGAGGCGACGCTGCTGTCGCTCTACGGCCCGATGGCGCACCTGGGCCTGATCATCGTGCCGCTCGGCTATGCCGATCCGGCAATGTTCGCGGCAGGTACGCCCTATGGCGCGACCCACGTCTCCAACCGCGACTCTGTGATGCCCGGCGCCGAAGACCTCGCCGTCGCGAGCTACCAGGGCCGACGCGTCGCCACGGTGGCGCGGTCGCTGCGCGTGGCGCAGCCGGTGCCGGAAGCAGCCTGAGACGGGGATAGCGAACGGGGAGCCGTAGCGCTATCCTCGGCGGTAGCGCTGTCGCTGCTGCGCGGCCTCCCTGCTCTCTCACCAGGATTGCGATGCTGGACCTGAAGGATGTCTTCTATTTCGTCCAAGTCGTCGACCGCGGAGGCTTCACGGCCGCCGGGTCGGCCCTTCGTCTGCCGAAGTCGACGCTGAGCCACCGCATCCAGGAGCTCGAGGGGGACCTGGGCGTGCGCCTGCTCAACAGGACCTCACGCCAGTTCGGCATGACCGACATCGGCAAGGAGTTCTACCAGTACGCGGTCGCGATGCTGCACAGCTCCGACGTCGCCGAAGAGGCGGTGCGCCAGCGCCTGGCCGAACCCAGCGGCGTGATCCGGCTGACCACGGCCGTGGAGATTGCGCAGTTCGCGCTGCGCGAGATTCTTCCCGTCTTCCTGAATCGGCATCCAAAGGTGCGCATCGTCGAGATCGCGACCGACCGGTACGTGGACATGGTGGGCGAAGGCTTCGATCTTGCGATACGCGGGCACACGGGATCGCTGCAGAACTCCACGCTGGTGCAGCGCGCGCTGGCCGATGTTCCCTGGTACCTGTTCGCAAGCCCGAGGTACCTCGCGCAAAGCGGTGTGCCCGAGAGCCCCGCAGACCTTGGCCAGCACGCGAGCGTTGCGATGGTGCGCAATGGTCCGTTGCAGTGGCAGCTGAAAGGGCCGCACGGCGAAGAGCTCGCCATGCCCATCGACCCGCGCTTCCAAAGCAACAACATGGTCGCTCTGAAGGAGGCGGCCTGCGCCAGCCTGGGCATCGCTGCGCTTCCGGGCTACATCTGCAGGTCGGAGCTCAGGGACGGGACCTTGCAGCAACTGCTGCCCGACTGGTCGGCGGCGGATGCGCGCATCTCGGCGCTGATTCCGTTTCGCACCGGCCTCCTTCCCGCAGTGCGTTCGCTGGTCGATTTTCTCGCTGTGGAAATGCCGGTCGTCACGGCATTCGACCATCCTCGCAGCTTCGAGTGAAGCGTGCGCTGGGCACGGCTGCGTCGTCCACGAACATGGACGCTGTGTCTGGCAAAGAGCGGCTTGTGAGCGCCGGGTGGAGCACCTATCTTGTCGGCCTTGACTTCCACAAGGCCGATCGACATGAATCACTTGAATTGCTTGCCGCAAGACGGCATTCTCTGGGGCCAGCACATCCTGCAAGGCGCAGTGGCACGGCTCGGCGACCACGGCATCCATCGGTCGATGACGTTCACTGTCGAACCGCTGACGAAGCTCTACCAGGATTGCGTGCGACCCAATCTGAAGCAGTCCGTGGGCAGCTTCATGGAGTTGCCGGCGCACGTGCCGGACGTGGCGGTGCAAGCCGGCCTCGACGCCTGCCTTCGCGCCGAGGCCGAGTCGATCGTGGCGCTGGGCGGCGGATCGGTGCTCGATGCGGCCAAGGCGGTGTCCCACCTGCACCATGAGAAGACCGGACGCTACCTGCCCATCGCGGCATTGCCAACGACGCTGTCGGGCTCCGAGTTCTCTCACTACTTCGGCATCACGGAGACGGACGGTCCGGAGAAATTCAAGCGCAGCTATGCGGTGCGCGAGACGGTGCCCAAGGTGGTCGTGATCGACCCCGTGCTCGTGTTCGACACGCCGCGCGCGCTGCTGCTGTCCTCCGCCATCAAGGGCATGGACCATGCAGTGGAGGGCATGCGCAAGGTGACGAAGGAGCACCCGCACGCAATCATGGCGGCCAGCGGCCTGGAGCGGTTTGTGAAGGTGCTGCAGAAGTGGCCGCCTGCCATGACGACGCGCGATGCGCTGGACGAGGCGCTGGTGACGCCCGACGACCTGTTGCAGCTCCAGCTGGCGGCCTGGCAGTGCTACTTCTCGCCGGCGTCGGTCATCTATGGTCTCAGCCATCGCATCGGCCACATCCTGGGCGGCACCTTCGGACTGCCGCACAGCGCGACGTCCTGCATCACCCTGGCGCCCGTCATTCGCGCCTGTGCGGATTTCTATGGCGACAAGCTCGAGATCTTCGGCGCACGCACGGCGCAGGCGGACGCCCCCACGCAGCTGGCCGACCGGATCGCGGGTGTGGTCAGCGCGCTCGGGCTTCCGGACCGCATCGGCGCCTTCGACCTCGACAAGGCGAAGCTGCCGGAAGTGGCCAGGCTGCTGAAGAAGAACTACCCCAATGAAGTGGCCGACCTGGGCAACAACGCGAGCGTCAAGCTGGACGCGCTGCTCGAGAGCCTCTGGTAAGCCCTTGGTGAGCCTTCGATGAGCGCCTGGCCGAGAACGCATTGGTGCCATGCAGACAACGCCGTGGTCCCTCGCGCATGCCTACCGCCGAGGGCCGGCCATTCCTAGGATCGGTGGGGTCCATCCCACCCTTCAAGGATCTCCCCATGCGTCTGCGCACCATCACCATCGCCCTCGCCTGCTGCCTCGGCGCTTCCCTCCACGCCGCCGCGGCGGATGTGAAGTCCATCTCCCGCCTTGCCGCGGGTCCCGGCAACGTCCTGTTCCTCGCCGACTGGAAAGCCGCCCGCGTCCACGCGATCTCGCTGCCGTCGGCACAGCAGCAGCCGGCGGGTACGGCGTTCAACATCCTCGACCTGGAGAGCCTGCTCTCCGCCCAGGTCGGCGGTGCCAAGGTCACGGTCGAGGACATGGTCGTGCGGCCTGGCACCGCGCAGGTGTATGTGGCTGTGAGCTACGGCGCCGCGAAGACGCCGGCGCTCATCACGGTCACCAGCGACAAGAAGGCGCGCCGCGTCGACCTGAAGGCGGCGGCCTCGACGTCGGTCGCGCTGCGCGACGCGCCCACCTCGGACTACAGCTTCTGGAAGGAAACGCCCGAGCGCAGCTTCACCGTCACCGACATGAAATGGCGAGAAGGCGAACTCTTCGTGGCCGGCCTCTCCAACCAGGACTTCGCCTCGACGCTGCGCCGGGTGAAGTACCCCTTCGACGCGAAGCAGTCGATCACCTCGGTGGAGATCTACCACGCTGGCCACAACCTGATCGAGACACGCGCCCCGATCCGCGCGATGAGCTTCGCGAGCTGGGGCGGCAAAAGCTACCTGGTGGCCGCCTACACCTGCACGCCACTCGTGACGATCCCGCTGGACGACCTGAGGGACGGCGCGCATATCCGCGGCAAGACCGTCGCCGAACTCGGCTACGGCAACACGCCGGCGGACATGGTCTCCTACTCGCGCACCGAGCAGGGCAAGACCGAAGACTTCCTGCTGCTGGCCAATTTCGACCGCGTGTCCAACGTCATTCCCGTGTCGCAGCTGGAGGCCACGGGTCCCCGGCCCGGCATGGATAAGCAAGTGCCCTTCGGGCAGCTCGCGGGCGTCGAGGTGATGCAGGCGCCGCTGGCCGGCACGCTGCGGCTGGACAACCTGGACGAAAAATCGTTCGTGGTCGTGCGCCGCCGGCTCGAGAAGGACGCACTGCAGCTCGTGTCCATCGGCAAGGAACTGAGCTTCCGGCTGACCGACCACGTCTCGGAGTACGCCTTCGCGGAGTACAGCTTCAAGGGCGACAACTTCCAGTTGAAGAACATCAAGCCCCGGCAGGACATGCTGCTGAAGGACGAAGGCTTCCCGGACCTGATCAAGGCGTCGGAGTAAGCCGTGCGTCTTCGCCGACTGTGCGGCGCCGTGGCGCTCGCCGTGGCGCTGGGCGCGTCGCACGCAGCGCCACCCACGCCACCCCCCGCGGCTGCGCAAATGGTGCGCGTCCAGCCATCCGCCGGCCAGGTGCCGGCCAACCTGCTGCGCCTGTCCATCGAGTTCGCGGCGCGGATCGAAGGCCCCGTGCTGCCGAGGCTCGCGCTGCTGCGCCCCGACGGAAAGCCGCTCGCGCAACCGTTTCTCGCGCAGGAACTCTGGTCGCCCAACGGCCGGATCCTGACCGTGCTGATGCATCCAGGCCGCGTCAAGACCGGCCTGAACGCGCGTGAGGTCCTGGGGCCGATCCTGGTCGACGGAGACGATGTGACCTTGACGCTGGACGGCCATCCCATCCAGCACTGGCGCGTCGGACCCGCGGACGCGAGCGGTCCGGCGGTGTCGGCATGGCGCCTGTCGTCCGTGCGCGCCGCGTCGAGGCAAGCGCTGGTCGTGACGCTGGACGACGCCATCGATGGCCGGGAAGCCGACTACATCGCGATCGCGGACCCGCGCGGCCGGCGCGTGAGTGGTCAAGCCCTGCTGAAAGACGGCGAGCGCACCTGGGCGTTCACGCCGCACGCCCCATGGCGCGCAGGCGAATACCGGCTCATCGCGCGCGGCACCCTCGAAGACTCGGCCGGCAATCGCCTTGGCGGGCGCTTCGAAACGCCCGCAGATGCACCGGCGGCTGCGCCCGCCGATGCCGCGCTTGCATTCACCGTGGGCCCGGCCCCGTCATCGGCCAGCGCGCATCGCCCCTGAACCTCTGAGCCTTTCATGCATTCGACGCCGCCGCGAGGCCCTTGCCGCTCGATGCATCCGCAAATCAAATGTCCGATCGAACTTTCCGCTTCAACCTCCGGCTGCCGCAACTCCGCCGCCGGCGACATGGCGCGGCAATGGTCCTTCTCGGCATCGTCGCCTGCATCTCGCAGGTGGCGCGCGCCGACACGCCGTTGCACCCCCCCTCTTCCCTCTTCACTCAGTTCGGCTCGGCGCACGGAACCCGCACGCTGACCGCGGGACTGACCTGGGACCTGCCTTACCGTTGGCAACTGGGCCCAGGCGAGCTGAGCAGCTATCTGGAAGCCTCCTACGCGTACTGGCAGATCCAGTCGATGGACCGGGTGGGGCTTTCGCACCTGTCGCAGCTCGCGTTGATTCCAGTGTTGCGCTATCGCCCCGCGGATGGGGCGTCGCCGTGGTTTTTTGAAACCGGGCTGGGGGTGACTGCCACCTCGTCGGTCTACAGGACCCGGCAGAAGAGCTTTTCGACGAGCTTCAACTTCGGCACCCACCTGGCGGTCGGCCGCAACTTCGGTGCGCAACGCCAGCACGAGATCGCGTTGCGCCTCGAGCATTTTTCGAATGCGGGCATCAAGCACCCGAACCCCGGCGAGAATTTCGTCCAGATCCGATACGCACGCAGGTTCTAGCGGCGCCGCGCAAGATAACGCGCGGGCGGCTGGCCCATGGCTTTCCTGAACATGGCGATGAAGGCACTCACCGAGTCATAGCCCAGGTCATGGGCCACCTGCTGCACCGGGAGGCCGGACGTCAACGACTGCAGCGCCACGATCAGGCGCAGGCGCTGGCTCCAGCGGCCGAAGGACATGCCCATTTCGAGCTGCACGAGGCGGGTCAGGGTCCGCTCGCTCATGGCCAGGCGCGAGGCCCACTGCGCTGCGGTGGTGCGGTCCGCCGGATCGCGCATCAGCGCATCGATCAGGCGGCGCAGGCGCGGCTCGTCCGACACCGGAAGGTGCATGGCCTCGGTTGGCATGCGCACCAGTTGGTCCAGCAGCACGGCATGCAGCCGCAGCGCCTGCGGCTCGCGCTGCGCGCCTTCTGGCAAGGCGGCCAGGTGAAGAATGAGCTCGCGCAGCAAGGGGCTGATGCTCAACGCACAGCAGGTCTTCGGCATGGCTGCGGCGGCGTCTTCCACAAAAAGAAAGCAGACATTCCCGTCCGCCGAGACACGGAGGCTGTGGGGCACGCCTCCGGGAATCCAGAAGCCGCCGTGCAGCGGCGCCATCCACAGCGCACCCGGCACTTCACACGTCACCGTGCCGCGCAACACCATTGCCAGCTGCCCCTGCGGATGCTGATGCACCGGCAATTCCTCCGTGAACGCCTGGGTGCGGATCCGCACGGCGGCCACGCGGGCCTTCATCTTGTCAAACTCGAAAGTCCAGGGGTCTTGGCGGCGCATGCCCCACGGTTCATCTTGACCGGATTTGCTCATATTCAGTCGGCCCGCAGGCATTCGAATCCGCGCATCGTCAGTAGATTCATCGGTGGCATCCCGCATTACTTCGGACCTCCATGCATTCCTCGCAAACGGTAGATTCTTCGCCCCGCGCCGCGATTCTCATCGCCGGCATCCTGCTCATCGCGGCCAGTCTGCGGGCACCGATCACCATGCTCGGGCCTTTGCTCGAACCCGTGCGCGAAAGCTTTGCACTCAACGCCTCGCAGGCCGGCCTATTGACCACCCTGCCACTCCTCGCGTTCGCCCTGGTGTCGCCGCTTGCCGCGCCCCTGGCGCACCGGTTCGGCCTGGAGCGCGCGCTCTTCGCGTCGCTGGCCCTGCTGGTCGCCGGCATCGCCGTACGCTCGGCCGGCACCGTGTCGATGCTCTATGCGGGAACCTGCGTGATCGGCGGTGCGATCGCCATCGCCAACGTCCTGCTGCCCAGCTTGCTCAAAAGGGACTTTCCTCATCATGTGGCGAAGCTCACGGCCTGCTATGCCCTCGCGATGATCGCCGCCGCAGGCATCGCGTCGGCCGTGGCCGTGCCGCTGGACCATGCGCTGGGCGCCGGGTGGCCCGCCTCGCTGGGCACCGTGGCCGTGCTGCCGCTGGTTGCCGCGTTGCTGTGGCTGCCGCAACTGCGCTTTCGCACCGTCTCGGCGCCGGGCCCCGCCACCGGTACACGGGCGTCATCGGTGTGGAAGGCCTCGCTGGCCTGGCAGGTGGCGGGGTATCTGGGCCTCACCTGCTTCATCTACTTCGCGGCGATTGCATGGCTGCCTTCGATCCTCCAGGAGGCCGGCTTCTCGAGCGCGCGTGCCGGCACGCTGCATGGGTGGATGCAGCTGGCGGGGGCCGTGCCCGCGCTGCTGCTCATGCCGCTCCTGCACCGCATGCCCGACCAGCGCTGGATCGCCTTCGCATCGCCCGCACTGAGTGCCTGTGGCCTGGCGGGCCTGCTGGCCCTGCCCGCATTGACACCGCTGTGGATCTTCGCCTTCGGCATGGGGATGGGATCGGCGTTGATCCTGAGCCTGGCCTTCGTCGGACTGCGCGCCGGCAGCCAGCAGATCGCCGCGTCGCTCTCAGGCATGTCGCAATGCATCGGCTACCTGCTGGCGGGCGTTGGTCCGACGCTGGTCGGCTTCCTGCACGAAGCCGCGGGCAACTGGACGATGCCGCTGGCCGCCTGCCTGGTGCTGTGCCTGGCGATGTGCGTGCTGGGGCTGTCGGTGGGCCGGTCCGCGCACATCGGCCAGTGAATGGCACAGGCCGCCGACGTCGTTGTCGGATTCGCCATGTTCGGTCGATGGCATGTGTGCTCCGGGGTCGGGTTCACCGGGGATCGTAGGAGCGCTCCGCCGGCAGCGGTAGGTGCGGAGGAGTGACCGCGGTGTTGCCCCGCGCGCACCAATGCATCGATGCGCCGACACCGCGATTGGTGCGCCCGCGGCAACACGGTGCGCCCCGGCGCATGCCTACCGCCGCTGCGCACGCCTGCCTAGCATCGTCGCATCCATCTAACGGGATCTCTCATGAAGCTCTATCACATGCCCGGCGCCTGCTCCCTCGCCGACCTGATCGTTCTCCAGTGGATCGGCGCAGACCACGAGCCGGTGCGCATGAGCCTGGAGAGCATCAAGTCGCCCGACTACCCTGCCATCAACCCGGGCGGGACGGTGCCGCTGCTGGCACACGGCGACCTCTCGCTCACCGAGAACGTCGCCATCCTCGGTTACCTGGCCGACCTGTACCCCGAAGCGCGCCTGCTGGGCGACGGCTCGCCGCGCGCCCGCGCCGAGGTCATGCGCTGGCTGGGCTTTCTCAACTCGGACGTGCACAAGGCGTTCAAGCCGATCTTCACGCCGCAGCGCTTCCTGAAAGACGCGGCGATGGCGCCCGTGCTGGCCGACAACGCGCGCGGCCATGTGCGCGAATACCTCGCGCGGCTGGACGGCCGACTCGAAGGGCGCGACTGGCTGACCGGCGAGCGGTCCATCGCGGACCCGTACCTGTTCGTGCTCTCGCGCTGGTCGGCGGCCAAGAAGATCGACATGCAGGGCCTGGACAACCTCGCGCGCTTCGCCCGGATGATGGACGGCGACGCCGGCGTGCAAGCCGCGCTGGGCGTCGAGCGCAGCATGCCGCAGTGAGCCGGGGTACGCCGTGAGACTATCGCTGGCATCTTCCCTTGGAGCCACCCAACCGGGCTGCGCCACGTCGAGCGCACTCGCCCGCTGGTACGCCGAGCAGCCCGCCGTGCGGCGCCTGTGGGCGATCCGCGCGACCGACGATCCCATGCTGCGCGTCATCGTGTTGCTGGAACCCTCGCCAGACGGTGACGAGATCAGCCCCGCCTGGATGGCACATGGCAGCCGATGGGCGCGCGACCTGCGCGAGCGGCTGGCGGGCGCCGTGCAACTGGAGCGCATCGACGGGCCGCTGCCCGAAGAGTTCGAGATCGACGGCGAAGGCGCCGTTCTCTCGGCGCTGTGCTGGCGCGACCCGACCGCGCTCGAAGCCTGAGCGCACCCATCGATCTTTTTCCCTCACCCCCCGGACCCTCACCATGAGCAAAGTTCTCGTTCTCTACTACAGCATGTACGGCCATCTCGAAACGATGGCCCGCGCGATCGCCGAAGGTGCGCGATCGGTCGATGGCTGCGAAGTGGCCCTCAAGCGCGTGCCCGGGACCATGCCGCCCGACGCGTTCCGCCAGGCCGGCGGCAAGGCCGATCAGGCGGCGCCCATTGCCGCGGCGGCGGCACGCCTGGCGCGCTGAGCCCCGCTGGCCCAAGAAAGAGGTTCGAACTTGGCCCAAGGCACCGCGCGCATCGGACGCGACCACTACCGCACGCAGGTCGACCTCGCCAGCGGCCACACGCTCATCTCGGACGAGCCCTCCGTCCTCGGCGGCGAAGGCGCAGGGTCCACGCCCTACGAACTGGTGATTGCCGGCCTGGGGGCCTGCACTGCCATCACGCTGCGCATGTATGCGGACCTCAAAAGCTGGCCCCTCGAATCGGTGCAGGTCGACCTCCATCTTTCCCGGGAAGACAACGCGATGGTGATCGAAAGATCGCTGCGCATCTTCGGCCTGGACGACGCCCAGAGGGCGCGCCTGGCCGAGATCGCCGAGCGAACCCCGGTGACCCTGACGCTCAAGGCAGGCATCCCGATCCGTACGCATCTGCTTTAGACACAGGAACTCGCCCCGTGCCCACTCGCTCCTTCGAATTTCTCAACCCGAACGGACACCGCCTGTCGGGCAGACTCGAAATGCCGGAGGGCATCCAGCGGGGTTGGGCGCTGTTCGCGCACTGCTTCACCTGCGGCAAGAACAACCTCGCGGCCGTGCGCATCGCGCGGGCGTTGGCCAGCGTGGGGATCGGGGTGCTGCGCTTCGACTTCACCGGGCTGGGCGACAGCGAGGGGAGTTTTGCCGAGGCGAGCTTCTCGCTGAACGTGCAGGACCTGGTGTCGGCCGCCAACGCCATGGAGGCGGCCGGCATGCCGCCCCGCCTGCTCATCGGTCACAGCCTCGGCGGCTCGGCCATCCTCGCCGCGGCCGGCCGCATTCCGAGCGCGCACGCCGTCGCGACCATTGCCGCGCCGTTCGATGTGGCGCAGGTGCTGCACCTGCTGGACCCCGCGGCTCTTGCGCGCCTCCAAACCGAGGGACAGGCGCTGGTCCAGGTGGTTGGCCGGCCCATGGCCGTCGGCAAGGCCTTCATGGACGACCTGCGCACGCACGACCCGGGGGCGCGCATCGCGGCCCTGCGCCGGCCGCTGCTGCTGCTGCACGCGCCGCAGGACCGGACGGTCGACATCGAGAACGCCACGCGCATCTTTCTGGCGGCGAGGCATCCCAAGAGCTTCGTCTCGCTCGATGATGCGGACCACCTGCTGTCGAAGCGCGAAGACGCCGAACAGGTCGCGCACCTCATCGCGACCTGGGCGGCCCGCTACCTGCCCGAGCCCCCCGCCGGCCACCCGGTCGCGGCGGATGCCGAGGCAGAAGAAACGGGGCTGGGCAAATTCCAGCTCGCGCTGCGCTCGGGCGGCTCGCGCTGGCTCGCGGATGAACCCGAGACGGTGGGCGGGCTCGGCTCGGGTCCGACACCCTACAACCTGCTGTCGTCCGCGCTCGCTGCCTGCACGACCATGACGCTGCGCCACCACGCCGACAGCAAGGGTTGGCCGGTCACGCGCATCCGCACCGCGGTCAACCACCGCAAGGACAAGGCGACTTCCCCGCCCGACGTCTTCAGCCGGCGGGTGTCGATCGACGGCGCCATCACCGAGGCGCAACGCACACAGCTGCTCGAGATGGCGCAGCGATGCCCCGTTCACCGCACGCTCGAAGGCGGAGCGCGCTTCGAGCCCGTGGAAGGCGAGTCACCGGCCTGAGCGCGGGCCGCACAGCCAACGTGCGATTGGTGCCTCGCGGACAACACCGTGATCCGTCGCACAGGTCTACCGCGCCGTGCCACCCGATCCTACGATTCATCCATCGCATCAAAGAAGGCAAGACCATGATCAAGATTGCAAGAAGCATCGGGCTGACACTGCTGTTCGCCGCAGGCGCATCGACGGCACAACACGCCGCCTCGCACGGCACGCCCAAGGACGCCAAGGTGACGCCGCTGATGACCCAGGAGATGAAGGACATCCCCGGCAAGGAAGTGCTGATGATCACGGTGGACTACCCGCCGGGCGCCGTCGATCCGGTGCATCGTCACGACGCCCACAGCTACGTCTACGTGCTCGAAGGCTCGATCGTGATGGGCGTGAAGGGCGGCAAGGAAGTGACGCTGAAGGCCGGCGACACCTTCTACGAAGGCCCCGACGACATCCACACCGTCGGCCGCAACGCGAGCAAGACCAAACCCGCGAAGTTCGTCGTCATGCTCGTGAAGAACAGGGGTGCAGAGTTCTTCATTCCGGTGAAGTAGCCCACAGTTTGCATTCCACCCGCCGCAACGAAGATGACGGGTGTCAGATCGCCGAGGCGGCTGTAATGAGGCGTGCACTTTCCACCCGTTCGTGCACGGGACAGACTCACGTCGGCGCGGTGTCCCCGCGTAAATCCGACCAGCAACACGGCGACGCGGCGGGTGGAAGGCATCTCTTGCTTCCTGCGACAGGAGGCCGGCACAAGTACACAGGACCCATGCCATGAAACTCTTCTACATGCCCGGTGCCAGCGCGCTGGCCGACCACACCGTGCTCGAGTGGTCCGGCCAGCCGTACGAAACGGTGCGCATGGACCGCCGCAGCATCAAGACGCCGGAGTACCTGGCACTCAACCCGACGGGCACGGTGCCGCTGCTCGTGCATGGCGATTTCACGCTGACCGAGAACGTCGCCATCCTCGGCTACCTCGCGGACCTGCATCCGCAGCTGCAGCTGGCGGGCGACGGTTCGCCGCGCTCGCGGGCGGAGGTGATGCGCTGGCTCGGTTTCCTGAACTCCGATGTGCACAAGGCGTTCAGGCCGATCTTCTTTCCCGAGCGCTACCTGCCGGACGACGGCCTGGCGGCACAGCTGGCCGCCACGGCGCGCGGCCACGTGCGCGAGTACCTCGGGCGGCTCGATTCTCAACTCGAGGGGCGCGAATGGCTCACGGGCCAGCGCTCCATTGCCGACGCGTACCACTTCGTGATGCTGCGCTGGGCGATTGGCACGAAGGTCGGCTTACATGGCTTCGAGAACCTGACGGCCTTCGTTCGCCGGATGCATGCCGACGAAGGCGTGCATGCAGCGCTCGTGATGGAGGAAGGCCTGGCGCCGCGCACCGAGCGCGCGCACAGCGCGCCCGATCAATTGATGCGCCTGAACGAACGGATACGCGACAACCTGGCCACCACGCTGAATGCCGAAGTGGTCGGGATGGTGGAATACAGCGAGGGCGACGGCGCCGAGCTCGAAGTGCGCCGCGGTCTCGTGGAGATCGAGGTCTCCCGGATGGACACGGTGTTCAGCTGGCAAGACGAGAACTATCGCGCACAGGCGGCCATTCCGTTCCAGAACTTCTCGCGCTATGTCAGCAACGGCGCGATCCGGATCGATCTGTAGGCGCCGTCGCCCATGACCGCTGCCCCCGGCCAAGCCGCGCCGCCCTTCCCCGGGCCGCGCGAGTCGATCGACTACGACGTCGTCATCGTGGGCGGCGGCCCCGCTGGAATGGCGGCGGCCATCCGGATCAAGCAGATCGATGCAGGCCTCTCGGTCGCAGTGCTCGAAAAAGGCGGCGAACCCGGCGCGCACACGCTCTCAGGGGCAGTCATGGATCCTCGCGCCATCGACGAACTGCTGCCCGACTGGCGCACGCTGGGTGCGCCCTTGAGCCAACCCGTCACGCGCGACGAGTTCCTGTTTCTCGGCAAGCAGCGCGCGATGCGAACGCCAGGCTTTCTGGTGCCGCGGTGCTTTCGCAACGAAGGCAACTACGTCGTGCGCCTCGGCCTGCTGGTCAAGTGGCTGGCCGCGCATGCGGAGAGTCTTGGCGTCGAAATCTTCGCGGGCTTTGCCGCGACCGAGATCCTCTACGACCCGCAAGGACGCGTCTCGGGCGTGGCCACCGGCAACGTCGGTGTGGGCCGCGACGGCAAGCCGACTGCCGAGTTTCAGCCCGGTGTCGAGCTTCGCGGCAAGTACACGATCTTTGCCGAGGGCGCGCGCGGACAGCTCGGGCGGCAACTGATCGCGAGGTTCGGGCTCGACGCGGGGCGCGATGCGGCCAGCTACGCCATCGGCCTCAAGGAGCTGTGGGAAGTCGACCCCTCGCGCGCCGAACCGGGCCTGGTCGTGCACACCGCAGGCTGGCCCATGGACCGCGAGGCGTTCGGCGGCGGTTTTCTTTATCACCTCGATGGCCACCAGGTGGCGCTGGGCTTTGTCGTCGGGCTCGACTACCGCAACCCCTGGCTGAGTCCGTTCGAAGAATTCCAGCGCTGGAAGGCGCACCCTGCGATTCGCAGGTATCTCGATGGCGGCAAGCGCATCGGCTACGGTGCGCGGGCCATCAACAACGGCTTGCCGCAGAGCCTGCCGCGCACCGTGTTCCCCGGCGGGGCCCTGGTCGGTTGCGACGCGGGCTACCTGAACGCCGCGCGCATCAAGGGCAGTCATGCAGCCCTCAAGACCGGCATGCTGGCCGCGGAAGCCGCCTGCGCGGCGCTGCACGCAGGGCGTTCGGGCGACGAACTCACCGACTATCCACGCGCCTTCGAAGGCAGCTGGTTGCACACGGAGCTGCACCAATCCCGCAACTTCAAGCTGTGGTTCAAGAAGGGCTCGCTCGCCGGCACGCTCATGACCGGTGTCGAGCAGTGGCTGATGCCCGAGCTGGGCATCGCCGCGCCGCCCTGGACGTTGCACAACACGCGCCCGGACCATGCGAGCCTGCGGCCTGCGGACCAATGCGAGCCCATCGCCTATCCGAAGCCGGACGGCGTGTGCAGCTTCGACCGCCTGAGCTCTGTCTATCTGAGCAATACGCACCACGCGGAAGACCAGCCCGTGCACCTGACGCTGCTTGACGCGGCGGTGCCGGTCGACGTCAACCTGCGCGTGTACGCCGGCCCCGAAAGCCGCTACTGCCCCGCCGGCGTCTACGAGTTCCTTCAGAACGACAAGGGCGAAAACCGGTTGCAGATCAATGCGCAGAACTGCATCCATTGCAAGACCTGCGACATCAAGGACCCGACCCAGAACATCGTGTGGATCGCGCCAGAAGGCGGCGACGGTCCCACCTATGCATCCATGTAGATCGAACCGTTCGCCGCTGGCGAACGCCAAGGAGCCCATGCCATGAAGATTCCCCTCCCCTCGCATTCACTGTCACCGTCCCACGCGCAGGTGCATGCATGACTGCCGGCTGCACGCACCTGGCTCAGGTCCGCCCCGTCACGCCGACCACCCACGGGTGCGAGGAATGCCTGCGGTCCGGCAGCCGCTGGGTTCACCTGCGCACGTGCCTGACCTGCGGCCATGTCGGGTGTTGCGACTCGTCGCAGGGAAAGCACGCGACCGGCCACTTCCACGAGACCGGCCACGCGGTCGTGCAGTCTGCGGAACGCGGCGAATCCTGGCGGTGGTGCTATGTCGACCAGAAGCTCGTCTGACAACGCCGCCGAAGCGGTGTTCGACGCCACGGGCATTGCTGCCCGTGCCAAGCGCGCCGGCGACCTCGCGCCCGACGCGACATTGCCGGACAGTTCCGGCCGTCAGGTTCGTCTGTCGGACGTGTGGCGCAAGGGACCACTCGTGCTGGTCTTCTACCGCGGCGGCTGGTGCGGTTACTGCAGCCTCCAGTTGCGGGCCTGGCACCAGCGAGCGGATGACCTGGCACGGCTCGGTGCCACGCTCCTGGCGATCTCTCCGCAGACGCCCGACCATTCGATGCGCACGGCCGAGGACAATCAGTTCACATTCACCGTGCTCAGCGATTCGAACCTCGAGGCGGCCAATGGCTTCGAACTGGCCTTCACGCTTCCGCCCGAACTCGTCAGTTTCTACGGCTCGGTGGGGACCGATATTCCCGTCCTGAACGGCAACGGCCTGTGGGTGTTGCCGGTTCCGGCGACCTATGTGATCGATGAAGATGGCCGCATTCGCTTCGCCCACATCGAGGAGGACATCCGAAAGCGCGCCGAACCGGGCGACGTGCTGCGCGCGATCGAAGACATGGTCCGCAGCCGCGCCCTTGCGTCAGCCAGTGCCCGCTGAAGGCCCCATGCGACGAAGCCCGCCAGTCAGTCACTGGCGGGCTTCCTGCGATGGGCCTCAAGCGATTCGCAGCTTCAGTCGGGCGTGCCGCCAGGAACAGGCTTGCGGCGATTCGGCTTGCGCGTATCGCGCGTCTGGTGGCGCTTCTCGCCGGCAATGGCGGCCGTGTCGGTTCCGATCGCGCCGCCTTCGGCGGTCTTGATCGTGTCGCCCGAGACCGCGGCAACCTTGCCTTGCGATTTCGCCGCCACCTTGGCCTGCGCTCGCACCTGGGGCTTGCTTTCGGTGATGGCCTGGTTCTCCGCCGATTGTGCGAAGACGCTCGTCGCGGCCAGGAAGGTGGCGGTGATGACGGTGATGTGCTTGAACATGGGATTGGCTTTCCGAAAAATGAATGGGATGACACCGCGATGGCGCAAGCGTCCAAAAAAATTCTAGGACGCGGCCTCACTGGTTTTCACTTTCGACTGGTGCCATTTCGGAAACATGCAGAGTCCCCGAGCGGATTGGTGCGCGTCGGGCAACACCGTGAAGCCTCGTGCGTGGCTACCGGTCGCGACTTCCCAAACCTACGCTACGTCCTGTCTACGCGATCTTCGCCAACGGATGACTCAGCCGATTCTGAGTCCAGGCATCCACCACCCATTCCAGGAGTTAGTCATGACCCAACGCGTCAACTATGTCGAGCAATCGCCCGAACTGTTCAAGAAGTTCGTCGAGTTCCTCAACGCCATCAAGGAAGGCGCGATCGAAGAGCCGATCCGCAACCTCGTGTCGATCCGCACGGCGCAGCTCAACGGCTGCACCTTCTGCCTGGACATGCATGTCAAGCAGGCCAAGATCCAGGGCGAGCGCGAGTTGCGCCTGTACCACCTGGCCGCGTGGCGCGAGTCGACGCTGTTCATTCCGCGCGAGCGCGCGGCACTGGCCTGGACCGAAGTGCTGACCAAGCTGCCCGAGCAAGGCGTGCCGGACGAAATCTACGAGCGCGTGCGCACGCAGCTGTCGGAAAAGGAGATCTCCGACCTCACCTTCCTCGTCATGTCGACCAACGCATGGAGCCGCCTGAACATCGGCTTCAAGAGCGTGCCCGGCGCCTCCGACAAGGTCTTCGGCCTGGACAAGGCAAAGCTCGCCTGATCCGCGCCGCCAGGAATCGTCCCCGTCATTCACCCGACCCCCTTCGCGGGGCTACAAGGAAATCATCATGAAGATCGTTGTCATCGGCGGCTCGGGCCTCATCGGCTCGAAGGTCGTCAGCAAGCTGCGCGACGCGGGCCATGAGGTCGTCGCCGCATCGCCCGCCTCGGGCGTCAACACCATCACCGGCGAAGGCCTGGCCGAGGCCCTGCAGAGTGCGCAGGTGGTGCTGGACGTGGCGAACTCGCCCTCGTTCGAGGACAAGGCCGTGCTCGAGTTCTTCGAGACCTCGGGGCGCAACCTGCTGGCCGCGGAAGCCGTGGCCGGCGTGAAGCACCATGTCGCGCTGTCGGTGGTCGGCACCGACCGCCTCTCCGAAAGCGGCTACTTCCGCGGCAAGATCGCGCAGGAAAAGCTGATCCGCGAATCGAGGATTCCGTACACCATCGTCCATTCGACGCAGTTCTTCGAGTTCCTCGGCGGCATTGCGCAATCGGGCACCGACGGTGACACCGTGCACCTCTCGCCGGCTTTCGTGCAGCCGATCGCATCGGATGACGTCGCGACTGCCGTGGCGGACTACACACTGGGCAGCCCGGTGAACGGCGTGGTCGAAATTGCGGGCCCCGAGCGCGTTCGCCTGTCCGATCTGGTCCAGCGCTTTCTCGCCAAGACCAACGATCCGCGCAAGGTCGTCCAGGACGTGCACGCACGCTACTTCGGCGCGGAGCTGAAGGACGACACACTGGTGCCGGGCGCCAACCCACGCATCGGCGCCCTCAGCTTCGAGGCCTGGTTCGCACTGCCCAAGCCAGCACGCTGATACGAAGCCCGCCCTCGGCCGCCCCTGGTGCGGCCGGGGGCCCCGCCCCAAGGTCCCTCTCCCCATCCTTGTGCCCCCATGCCCGACACCTCCGAGCTCTCCACACTCGCCTCGTCGAACCTGGCCGACGTCAGCCGCGGGCGCTACGTCATCGATCCCGTGCATTCGCATGTGCTGTTCAGCGTGTCGCACTTCGGCATCTCGACCTATCACGGCGAGTTCGCCATGCCCGGCGGCACGCTCGACGTTCCGCTGTCAGCAGGCGAAAGCCACACACGCCTGGCGGTGTCCGTACCGGTCGCCAACGTGAAAACCACGAGCCCGATCCTGGACGACGAACTAAGGAGCCGCGACTGGCTGGACGGCGAGCGGTTTCCATTGATCACCTTCGACTTCGCCGCGCCTCTTTCCCTGGCCGCGAATTCGTTCCAGGTGACCGGCGCGCTCGCCCTGCATGGCGTGACGCGCAACGTCACGTTCGACGTGAGCTTCGTCGGTGCCGGCATGAATCCAGCCAAGCAGGTCTACACGATCGGATTCGACATTCGTGGCCGCATCCGCCGCAGCGACTACGGAGTGACCGCCGCGCTCCCCATGATCGGCGACGAACTCAGCCTCATCATCAGCGCAGCCTTCGAACTCGAAGCTTCAGCCGCCTGAGCGCACCGTTCCCCCATCATTGAACGGAAGCCTGGAATGCCCACGCAGTCAGATACAGCCACCGCCTCCGCGGCCGAAGCCGCACAACCAGGCCCATTGCAGCCGCCTCCCCTCGCGCTGCTCGACAGGTACAAGGGGCAGGAATTCGAACCGATCTATTCGACGGTCGTCACGGTGAGCGGCGGCGAAGCGGAACACGGACGAGCCTCGGGCGTGGCGCGCTCCGACGACGGCAACCTGAACGTGCAGCTGCGGCTTCCCACCGCCCTGGGTGGTGGCGGTGGCGGCACCAACCCGGAGCAGCTGTTCGCAGCGGCCTATGCCGCGTGCTTCCATGGGGCATTGAACCTGCTGGCGGCAAAAAAGAAGATCCCGGTTCACGACGCCCACGTGCAGATGTCCGTCGCTTTCGGGCGCGACCCCGTCGACGGGCTCTTCATGCTCAGAGCCGATGTCCGGATTCACTTGCCCGATGTCGAGAAAAGCGTGGCCGAAGAACTGGTGCGCAGCACGGAACGGTTCTGCCCTTACGCAAAGATGGCACGCAACGGGATCACCAGCATCGTGGCACTGGCGACCCAGGAACTCACACATCGGCGCCAATCTCCGTCGGCGCCCTCTCCCCTGCGTTGAGAAAGCCCCTCCATGAGCGATTCATCCGACACCCCGCGCAAGACCTCTCTGACCACCGCCTTCGGCGCCCCCGTGCCCGACAACCAGAACAGCCTGACGGCCGGCCCGCGCGGCCCGCTGCTGATGCAGGACGTGTGGCTGATCGAGAAACTCGCCAACCTGAACCGCGAGATCATTCCCGAGCGCCGCATGCACGCCAAGGGCTCCGGCGCCTTCGGTACCTTCACCGTCACGCACGACATCACGATGTTCACACGCGCCAAGCTCTTCAGTGCCGTGGGCAAGAAGACCGAGATGTTCGCCCGTTTCACCACGGTGGCCGGCGAGCGCGGCGCGGCCGATGCCGAACGCGACATCCGCGGCTTCGCGCTCAAGTTCTACACGGAAGAAGGCAACTGGGACCTGGTCGGCAACAACACGCCCGTGTTCTTCCTGCGCGATCCGCGCAAGTTTCCGGACCTCAACAAGGCCGTGAAGCGCGACCCGAAGACCAACCTGCGCAGCGCCACCCACAACTGGGACTTCTGGACGCTGCTGCCCGAGGCGCTGCACCAGGTCACCATCGTGATGAGTGACCGCGGCATTCCGGCGAGCTACCGCCACATGCACGGCTTTGGCTCGCACACCTACAGCTTCATCAACGTGCAGAACGAGCGGTTCTGGGTCAAGTTCCACTTCAGGACGCAGCAGGGCATCAGGAACCTCACCGATGCCGAGGCCACGGCCCTCGTGGGCGCCGACCGCGAGAGCCACCAGCGCGACCTGTTCGATTCGATCGGTCGCGGCGACTTCCCCAAGTGGACGCTGTATGTGCAGGTGATGCCCGAGGCTGATGCCGAGAAAGTGCCCTACCACCCCTTCGACCTGACCAAGGTCTGGCCCAAGAAGGACTACCCGCTGATCGAGGTGGGCGTGATGGAGCTCAACCGCAACCCCGAGAACTTCTTCGCCGACGTCGAGCAGAGCGCCTTCGCGCCCAACAACCTGGTGCCGGGCATCGGCGCGTCGCCCGACAAAATGCTGCAGGCGCGCATGTTCGCGTATTCGGATGCGCAGCGCTACCGGCTCGGCGTGAACCATCACCAGATCCCGGTGAACGCCGCGCGCTGCCCGGTGCACAGCAACCACCGCGACGGCGCGATCCGCGTGGACGGCAACTACGGCGGCACGCCGCACTACGAGCCCAACAGCTTCGGCCAGTGGCAGGAGCAACCCGGCTACCGCGAGCCACCGCTCCAACTGCGCGGCGAGGCGGACTTCTGGAACTTCCGCGAAGACGATGCCGACTACTACCAGCAGCCCGGCGACCTGTTCCGGCTGATGACGCCCGCGCAGCAGCAGGTGCTGTTCGAGAACACCGCACGCGCGATGGGCGATGCGCCGGCGTTCATCAAGCGGCGGCACATCGGCAACTGCGCCAAGGCCGATCCGGCGTACGGCGCGGGCGTGGCGAAGGCGCTGGAGCTCTAAGGCTCCCCTGCCTCATGACAGCCGTTCGAGCTCCGCCGCCAGGAACTCGATGAAAAGCCGCGCACGCGCCGGCGCCTGGCGCCCGAAGGCATGCAGGGCCGCGATGGTCACGAGCGGCAGGGGCTGCGACGGCAGCACGGGCACCAGCCGACCGGCATCGATATCGTCCTGCACGAACAGGCGAAGGATCTGCACGATGCCCAGGTCGCCGAGCGCCGCGATGCGCAGCGCGACGCTGTTGTCCGTGTCGAATACGCCGGCGGGGTTCAACACGGCGCCATCGGCAAAGCGGATCGGAAACGCCTTGCCGCCCAGCATGTAGCGCACGTGCGCGTGGCTGTGCAGAGCCTCGATCGAATCGGGCGTACCGCGACGTGCCAGATAGCCGGGCGACGCCACCAGCACGAGCGGCAGGTCGGCAAGGCGTCGCGCGGTGAGGTCGGAGTCGGCCACCTGTCCTGCGCGAATGGCAATGTCGTAGCCCTCTCGGATCAGGTCGACGTGCCGGTCGGCAAGGCTCATCTCGAGTTTCAGCTCCGGATGCCTGGGCAGGAACCTGTCGATCACCGGCTCCAGGAGGATGCGCCCCAGGTCTCCGGGCGCCGTGATGCGCAGCACGCCCTGCGCAACGCCGGCGGGCCGCATCGCGTCGCTGGCCTCGTCGAGCGCGCGCAGCAGCGGCGAGATGCGTTCGTAGTACGCGGCGCCTTCCTGCGTGAGCGACAGCATCCGCGTGGAGCGCTGGAAGAGCCGCACACCGAAGCGTTGCTCCAGCCGCGCCACACTTTTGGAGACCGCCGACGGCGACGTCCCCAGCGTCCGCGCGGCCGCGCTGAACGAGCCGGCCTCCACGGCACTGGCAAAGGCCACCAATCCGGGCGCGTGGTCGAGGACATTCATTGAAGACTCCGGGGCACAAGTGTTTTCATTCTTGCCCACTACTGAAGTGCAGGTGGACAACCTAGATTGAAGGCTTCTCTCTTCATTGAACAAGGAAAAGCATCATGCAAAAACTCTCTGGCAAAGTGGCGGTGATCACCGGCGGCAACAGCGGCATCGGCCTGGCGTGCGCCCAGGCTTTCGCGGCGGAAGGCGCCCGTGTCGTCATCGTGGGACGCCGCCAGGACGCCGTGGATACGGCGTTGGCGCGCATCGGTCCGGACGCGTTGGGCTTCGTCGGCGATGTGGCCGATCTGGCAATGCACGACCGCCTGCTCGCTGCGGTAAAGGCACGGTTCGGCGCCATCGACATCTATGTGGCGAATGCGGGAACGGCGATTCTCGAGCCGTCCTCTGCCGTGACCGTGGACAACTACGACGTGCAGTTCGACACCAACACGCGCGCGGTGTTCTTCGGCGTGACCAAGGCACTGCCGTTCATGCGCGACGGCGGCTCGATCATCCTCACGAGCTCGATCGCCGGCAGCAAGGTGATGGACAACCACGCGGTCTACGCAGGCAGCAAGGCCGCCATCGAGGCCTTTGCGCGCAACTGGGCACTCGAGCTCAAAGACCGCCGCATCCGGGTCAACGTGCTGAGCCCCGGCCCGGTCGACACGCCGATCCTTGCGAAGCTGGGCATCACGGAATCCGCACGGCCTGATTTCGACAAGAGCATGGCGGCAGCGATCCCGCTGGGTCGCCTGGGCCAGCCGAACGACCTGGCGCAAGCGGCGCTGTTCCTGGCGAGCGACGACAGCGTGTTCGTCACGGGCGTCAACCTGAAGGTCGATGGCGGCATGGCGCTGACCTGAAAGGCCGCACCGCGCCGGCATCTGGACTCGGCCATCATTTCCGGCTTCATTTCACCGGGCGACGGCGCGGGGGCAGCTGCATTCACTTATTGCGCCGTTCGATGCCGCGTACTCACGCGGCGCTGCGGGCCTGCGGCCATGCCTTCTGGCGCCATCTCTTCAGAGGCGTGTCCACCATATGCAGGCAGATCGCCGCCATCGTGAACGAGAACGCAAGGGTCGCGCTCAGCGTGATCCACAACGGCTGCGTACCGCGGAGCAGCAGAGCCAAGGGGAAGTGCCAGAGATAGATGCCATAGGACAGTCTGCCAATGTAGACCAAGGGCCGCGACGCGAGGAATGCCGCTCTTCCATGCTCTGCGGCAAAGCAGATCAGCACGAAGGCCGACAGCTCCGCCAATGTGATGCGCAGCGTGACCGCCTCGGCCTGGTCGCTCGTCGGCAGCGAAGGCAGGGCCATGAGGACCAGCAGCGCCATGCAAGCCATGGCCAGCGCGTGCTTCGATACCTTGAAATGGGTCAGCGCCGCAATGGCCCCGAGCAGGATGCCGCTCATTCGCGTGTCGAAGCGGAAATACGCCTGCGACCAGGTCGAGTTCATGGCCACGAAGTACCGCCATGCAGTCACTGCCAGGAATGCGGATACCAGCCATCCGACAGGATGCCGCGTTCGCAGAAAGAGCGGCAGCACGAGGGGCCACAGCAGGTAGAACTTTTCCTCCACGCCCAAGGACCATGTGTGGCCGATGGTGTAGGCCAGCTCCCGGAAGGCCAGCGCATAGTCG
Organism: Variovorax paradoxus B4; assembly: GCF_000463015.1. Classification (NCBI taxonomy): domain Bacteria; kingdom Pseudomonadati; phylum Pseudomonadota; class Betaproteobacteria; order Burkholderiales; family Comamonadaceae; genus Variovorax; species Variovorax paradoxus. The sequence goes on from NC_022234.1 coordinate 937,428, forward strand.
TAGACGTAGAGTGCGGCGAGAACGGCGGACAGCCAGCGATCGTCCGCCGGCCAGAGGATGGGGGCCAGCCCCACGTAGACCGCAACCATGAGCAGCAGCGTCGGATACAACCGCAACGCCCGGCGGGCGTAGAAGCGGCCGATCTCGATGCCGCCATGACGGTATTCCGCCGTCAGCAGCGAAGTAATGAGGTAGCCGGAAAGAACGAAAAAAACGTCCAGCCCGATGAAGCCGCCGCGCGCACCGGGGACTTCGCAGTGGAACAGCACGACCGCGAGGATGGACAGCGCGCGAACGCCGTCGAGGGCCGGGTTGTAGGGCATGGACATCTGTCCGCGCTCAGCGGTTCGCCAGCGGGTCCGGCCGGCACGGCTGCAGGATCGTCTCGCCGCACGCCGGGTAGCCTGCCGGCCCCTTGACGTCTTTCAGCACGCCGAGCCGCACCACCGAGTCGTACCTCGCGTTGTGCAGCACATGGAGGCGCTGCTTCTGCGTGAAGGTGTCGAACACCAGGCCGCCGGTTTGGGCCGGCGTGTCGATCCAGATCCGCAGCCGCGAGCCGCTGCGAAAGTAGTGGCCCATCTTGTGGATCTCGACGCGGGCGAGGACCGGCTGGCCCGGCAGCAGCGGCATCGGCTGCTCCGGCCGTTCGAGCCGAACGGGCAACAACGGCGTCGAGCGCGCAGTGTCCAGGGCGCGGTTCGACAAGCGCAGCCAGCCACGCTGGACATAGGTCTCCTGCCCGTCCGGCCGGAGTTCGGTAACGGTGACCTGCAGGTCGGCATCCCCGGCGCTGGCCGTGACCCAGAGGTCTGCACTGCCCGGTCCGTAGACCATCATGTCTTCATCCAACGGCGGCGATGTGTAGGCGACGCCCGTGGTCTTCCAGTCTCCAGGCAACGGGCCCCAGAAGCCCCTTCCCGCAATGTCGTTGACGACCACACCGGCGCCCGGGTAGTCGAAGCCATCAGCGGCTCCGGAGCCAGGTGCATCGGCGAGAGTCTGGCCCGCACCCAGGTGGAACGCCTTGACGGCCAGGTCGTCGCGGCGGATCGACCCTCTTTGCACCACCCAGCGGGCCCTGGGGGAAACGCGCCGCTCCAGGGCGTTGCCAGTTGCTTCGGAGGTTTCCATCCATACGGTGGTACGCAGCGTGTCACGCTCGAATCCGTTGTTCTCTCCCTTGACGAAGCGGTCGAGAAAACGCACGGCCATCGCCTGGAAATCCGCGGCCAGGTACATGTCGTGCCGGCCGTTGGTCTGCACCAACCACAGCCTCGCCGGATCGAGCCGGGACTGGTAGTAGCCGCTGCGCGGCGTGATGGCCTGGTCCTGGAACGCTTCGAGCGACAGCACAGGAACCTGCACGCGATCGGCACGCGGCGCCAGGTCGAAGCTCTTCATGTGATCGTCCCGCAAGGGATGCGACAGGAACAGGTGCATCACGGAGTTCGTCCCTTCGGCCGCGAGGTTCTTCGGGATCTGCGCCAGGCAGGCAGCGTCGCCCTCTTCCCTTGCGGTCTGCGCGACCACCTTCTCCCAGTAGGCGCGCATGGAGCCGCGCAGGGGCGTGATGAAACCGGGCGCCGGCACGCCACCGGGCATCAAGGCGTCGCGGAAGTCCGTCAGCACCATGCCGGGCACGATGGCCCGAAGATGCGGCGGCCGGTGCTGCGCCGTCGCCAGTTGGGAAGAACCACCGTACGACCAGTTGACCATGCCGACCTTGGCGTCGGACCAGGCTTGCGACGCCGCGAATTCGACGGCTTCGGCGCCGTGTCTTCCGAGCTGTGGCCGCGTGTACTCGAGCGGGCCTGCGGAGCATCCGCTGCCCGCGGCGTTGACGCCCATCACCGCATAGCCGGACTCGACCAGCCGCTTGTCGAGCTCGACCGACATCGATGTCTTGTACTGGAGATAGGGCGTTCCCCCGATCGAGCCGGCGTCGTACCCGTTGATGCTCAAGATGACGGGGACCCGACCCGATGCCTTCGGCAGAAGCACGCTGTAGCGCAGCCTGATCCCGTCGGAAGTCGTGAAATAGCCGGTGAGGCGCTTGGCCCAAAACGGTGCGGCCGGTCCCTGCGCGGGGAAATCGAAAGGCCGCGACACCGGCAGGCCCGTGTCGGGATCCAGCGAGGCATCCTGCCCATGTGCCACGAGCGATGTGACGAACGCCGTGGCGAGTGTGATGGCGGCGGCGATGAGCTTCTTCATGGTTCTTGTACTCGGGGGCTTGCTGGATCGGCGGCGGGAGGCGATGTTAGGGCATCGCTGCGTTGTCGGCAGTCCTGCGCACGACAAACCTTGGCGCAGGAAAGTACATACCGGCCAACGCTGTCTTGCGGTCGCGATCGGCGGCTCGGATCACGCCATCGGACCGATTGATGTCCGTCGCTCAACACGATGCAGCCTCGCACGTGGCTGGTAGCCCTCCCTGCTCAAACCTACGATCGAAGCGGCTATCAAGTTCCTCACACACACGGAAAGATTCAGATGACGGATTCAGTAATCCCGACCCGCATGAACGATCGCATGGACTTCGTGCGGCGCGGACTGCTGCGCGACGCCGTGGCGGGTGCCGGCATCGCTGGACTGAGCCTGGCGCTGGGCGGCAGGGTGGCATCCGCGAAGGGCGTCGGATCACCCGCTCTCGCCCTGGCACGCTTGAAAAATGTCGATGCAGGCGTCTTGAACATCGCTTACTACGAAGCAGGTCCGGCCGATGGTCCCGCGGTGGTGCTGCTTCACGGGTTCCCGTATGACATCGAGGCGTACGCGGAAGTCGCCCCCATCCTGGCGTCCGCGGGTTGCCGGGTGATCGTTCCCTATTTGCGCGGCTTCGGTCCCACGCGCTTCCTGAATGCAGGCACGCTGCGTTCGGGCGAATTTTCGGCGTTCGGCGCGGACCTGCTGGCGCTGCTCGACGCATTGGCGTTGCCGCGCGCGGTGCTCGCGGGTTACGACTGGGGCGGCAAGGCGGCCAGCGCCGTCGCCGCCCTCTGGCCCGAACGCTGCGCGGGGTTGGTGTCGGGCAACGGTTATGCGTTCGCCGACCCGTCCGCGGCATTGATTCCGGCGAAGCCAGAAAGCGAAATTCCGCTCTGGTGGCAGTTCTACTTCCAGACCGAGAGAGGACGGGCCGGCTATGCAAAGCACCGCCGCGAGCTCAACCGGCTTTTCTGGAAGCAGTGGTCACCGACTTGGCGCTTCGACGACGCGACCTTTGCCCGTACCGCCGCATCGTTCGATAACCCCGACCACGTCGACGTCTCGATACATTCGTTTCGCCATCGATTCGGCGCGGTCAAAGGAGATCCGGCCTATGCCGAGATCGATCGCAGGCTCACGTCGCTGCCAACGATACCGGTGCGGACTGTGACACTGGATGGCAACGACGATGGCGCCCATGAACCGACCGACGGTTCGGCCCAGGCGGTGAAGTTCACGGGGCCACGCACACACCGTGTAATAGCGGGCGCGGGACACAACCTGCCGCAAGAGGCGCCGCGCGCTTTTTCGGACGCGGTGCTCGAGCTCCTTCGCGCGGATCGCGGCGCGAATTGAGCCCGCAAAACACTGCGGAGGGCACGCCCGCCTCCCGCTTTCGACTTCGCACGGCACCCGAAAGCTGCACTTGATTCGACGGGTCGCTGAGCCTATACTTTCCGAAATAGGAAAGTATTTGTCGCCTCATGAATGCCCTCACACTGCACTACCACCCGCTCTCGTCCTACTGCCACAAGGTGCTGATAGCGATCGACGCGTTGGGCATCGAAGTAGAGAGGCGGCTGCTCAACCTGGGAGATCCCGAAGCGCGGGCGTCGCACGTCGCGCTGTGGCCGACGGGCAAGATGCCGCTGTTGGTGGACCGGCTTCGGCCCGTGCCCGAATCGAGCATCATCATCGAGTATCTCCAGCGACATCATGCAGGCCCGGGCCGCACGCTCATCCCGGAGGATCCGGACGCTGCGCTCGAGGTGCGCTTGTGGGACCGGCTTTTCGACCTGCACGTGATGACGCCGATGCAAGCGCTGACCGACGACCTTCTGCGGCCGGAAGGTGAACACGACGCTCGCGGGGTGGCCAGGGCGCGAGATGGCTTGTCATCGGCCTACGCCTTTATCGACCGTCATGTTGAGGGGCGGACCTGGGTTGCCGGCGACGCATTCAGCATGGCCGACTGCGCCGCAGCACCAGCCTTGTTCTATGCCGTGACCTACGTGCCGTTATCACCGCAGCATGTTCACCTGGCCGCCTACTTCGAGCGGTTGATGGATCATTCGTCGGTGGCGACCACCATCGACCAGGCACGCCCTTACTTCAAGTTTTACCCTGGGCGTGCGGGCCTGTCCCGACGCTTCTTCGATCCGGCGAGCGTCTGAGATGCGGGCGATCGCCGATCCCGCCCGCCTCGACCGCATGTTCTTTGCGCTGGCCGACGCGTACCGCCGCGGCATGCTCGATCGCCTGAGCCGAGGACCGGCTTCGGTGTCCGAGCTGGCCGAATCGCTTGGCATTGCGCTGCCTTCGGCAGTCAAGCACCTGGCCGTGTTGGTGGAAGGCGGGTTCGTCGCCTCCCGCAAAAGCGGCCGCGTGCGCACCTACACGGCCGAGCCCAAGGCGCTCGATGCCATGGAAGCATGGGTCGCAAAGCGCAAGACGCTGCTCAACGCGCAGTTCGACCAGCTCGATGCCTACCTGGCCGAGCAGAAAGGCAAGGCCACCTCATGAAGCACATCCCCAGCACGCACACCGACTTCGTCATCGAACGCGAGTTCGATGCTGCGCCCGAGACGGTATTCCATGCCTGGTCCGACCCCCAGGCAAAGCGCCGCTGGTCCGACTGCCACGCCGAGCACACCACCGAATACAGCCTGGACTTCCGGCCGCTCGGGCATGAGATGCATCAGGTCGCCTATCCCGACGGGCGCATCCAGCAGATCGAGAAGGTGTTCTTCGACATCGAGCCCTCGCGGCGCATCGTCTTCGCCTATGACATCCGGCTCGACGCACGCCGCCTGTCGGTCTCACTCGTGACCGTCGAATTCTTTGCCCACAAGCGCGGCACGCGCATGGTCTACAAGGAGCAGCTCACGTACCTGAACGGGCATGAAGACCGCGCCGAGCGCATTCGTGGAACCGAAGAAGGCCTGGACCGGCTTCGGTTGCAAATAGCGCGACTCTAGAACTTGTGCGTGGTTGACAACGCAAGTGTTGGCAGGATTTATCTACACGGGCGCGGCCCGTTGCTAGGTTCGAGGGCGCAGCGCCCAGCGCTTGGCTGCGGTGCCCGAAGCCTTGATGATCAGCCTCTACTTGCAAGTCTTCCGCTTCGCTTCGCGCTGAAGAATACGTCGGCTCGCTAGCGCTCGAGCCCTCGACGAGAGCCACCGTATCGACAAGAAAGGTCCGGATGATTGGGGTGTAGAGGCGCGTGCGGTCTCGGGCGGGTGGGTGAGCTTGGACGATCTCTCCCGGCCGTGTCGCTTGAACTCCGAGCGGTGCCCATGACGCCAACCTACGATAACCAAAGGCACGTAAACACCCTATTGCCGTCGACTGATCGGGCGTGCGATGCCTCACTTGAGCTTTAAATTGGGCAATGCTCGAGCCAGGCCACCGAGGTGCGGTGCGCACGTAGGCCGTGCCTGGGAAGGGGGTCATCCAAATCGTCTCGACAGGCGAAGACCGAGATCGAACTCCTCGCTGCCTGTCGGGACAACGCTGACGAAGCCGCTGAGGATGCGGTCTTGGACGCGATTCTTTTAGCTTGTGACAAGCCCGCCTTTGAGCGTGAAGATGCGCGAGCCCTCGCGATCATGGAGCGGAGATGCCTGCTGCCACCTGGGCGATGCCTGTGAACAGGCTGCAACGAAGAAAGGAGGGTCAGAAAGCATGACCCGATTGCGCCAACCATCCCCAAACCAGCGACAACGACCACAGCGCTGGCGCGGGGGCTACGCGCTGGGCGGCGCCTGCACTGGCGCGGCAGGCAAGCTCCGCGCATGCGCCTTCAGGCAGGCAATGAAGTCCATGAGCGTGGCCGAGACGTGTTCGCGGTTCCACACCACGGTGATGGGGCCGAAGCGGATGTTCGAATCAATGGCGATCTTCCGGAACAGCCCCAGCGAGGCCATGTAGTCCGCCATGGATTCCGCACACACGCCGACATAGTCGCCCTTTTGCAGCAGGGCCTGCATCATGGCCAGCGAGGCGGTTTCTGCCTTGGGCACCAGCCACGATGCCTGTTGCTCGATGAGATAGGCATCCATCTGGATGCGAGTGAGCGTGCCAAGGGGCGGCATCACCCATTTCTCCCGCAGTACGTCGGCAAAGCCCAGCGGCTGGTCGCTGTCCCAGTGCTTGCTGCCCTGGCCGATGACGATGCTCACCTGGTCGTCGAAGAGCACGTGATGCGCCAGCTGCGGCTGGTGCGCCCTTGCATCCAGAACGCCGATCACGGCGTCCATGGCACGCGTGTCCAGGCCCTTGAGCAGGTCGTCGAACAGCCCGTCGTGAATGGACACGGCCACATCGGCATGGCGCTGCTGGAACGCGGTCACGGCTTCGGGCAGGCCGCCGGCGATGCCCGCCCAGACGCTGCCCACGTTCAGACGCGGCACGCGTCCCGCGGCCGCCGCATGCATCTCGCGGCCGGTGCGGACGACATCTCCCAGCACGGTGATGGCCAGCCGCTTGAGCAGATGCCCCGCAGGCGTCAGCTGCACCTTGCGCCCACGCACCATCAGCGGCGTGCCCGCCACGCGTTCCAGTTCTGCCAGCCAGTGCGACATGGCAGATTGCGTCATGTGCAGCCGCGCCGCCGCCTCGGTCAGCGTGCCCACCTCGTCCAGAACCAGAAAGGATTCCAGATGCCGGACCTTGATGCCCCGCGCCCAGGAGAGGCCTTCTGAACGTTCAATCATGAGTAAATCTTCATATATCCATTTTGCATTTTCACTAGGTGGATAGCAGGGTTGTCATGAAAATTACTTCATCTTTTTGTGTCAGACCCTCAGAGGAATCCCTGTGCCTAAAGCAATCACGAACGTCTACAAGATCCTGATGGGCGTCGCGGTCGCGGCCGCCACGGCCACCACCGTGTACGCGCAAGCCTCCTACCCCAGCCGGCCCGTGCGCCTGGTCGTATCGCAGGCCCCGGGCGGCAGCAGCGACACGATTGCACGCATGTGGGCGGAGCACGCAGGCAAGGCCATTCGCGCCACCATCGTGGTGGAGAACAAGCCCGGTGCGGGCGGCCTCATTGCCGCACAGAGCGCGCTGAATGCGCCCGCCGATGGCTACACCCTGCTGTTGGGCAGCGTGTCGCTGATGGTGCTCAACCAATTCACCTACAAGCCGCTGCCCTACAACCCCGAGAAGGATTTTGTTGGCGTGACCATGCTGACCACGGTGCCGTTCGTGCTGTCGGCCAATCCGGCCACGGGCATCAAGACGCTCAAGGATCTGACGGAAAAAGCCAAGGCGGCGCCCGGCAAGCTGAACTTCGCGTCCGCCGGACTGGGCAACTCCACCCATCTGGCGGTCGAGCTCGTGTCCAATGCCCTGGGCATTTCGATGACCCACATCCCTTACAAGGGCGAGGCCGACGGCATCCTGGCCACCATCGGTGGGCAGACCGAAGTGATGGCACCGGTGTATGGCACGGCCCTGCCCCACATCAAGAACCACAAGCTCAATCCACTGGCCGTGTTGTCGCCACAGCGCACCCCTGAGCTGCCTGATGTGCCCACCCTTGGTGAGCTGGGCGTGAAGGGCTTTGACAACATGGGCTGGAGTGCCGTGGTGGCACGCACCGGCACGCCGCCCGAGATCGTGGAAAAGCTCAACAAAGCGACGGCAGCCTTTCACAACAGCCCCGACGTGCAGGCCAAGCTCAAGAGCATGGGCGTGATTCCCATGTCGGGCGCTTCCGCGCTGGTCATGGAGACGGCGGCGCGTGACGCCAAGGCCTGGGGCCCCACGCTCGGGGCGCTGAATCTCAGCGCCAAGTAAGCCGGCGGCTTGCGCAAGCGCCGTCCCTTTTTCCTTCCATCTTCACCCCTTGCCGTATCGCCGATGCAGCAAGGGGTTCGTCATCACACCTCATGAAAAAAGAAGCAATGGTGGTCTGCCCGCAGCCGGAGGCCGCCGAATCCGGCATTGACATCCTGCGCGCAGGCGGCAACGCGGTGGATGCCGCCGTGGCCACTGCCTTGGCCCAGACGGTGGTCGACCCGCTGATGTGCGGCATCGCAGGTTTTGGCACCGCCGCCGTGTACCTGCCCGGCGCCCAGGTGCATGAATATTTCGACTTCCACTCGCCCGCGCCGCTGGCGGCCAGGGAAGACATGTGGGAGCACCTGTTGGAGGGCGAGACCAAAGACGGCTTTGGTTTCATCCTCAAGGGCCGGGTCAACGACATCGGCCCCCAGTCCATCGGCACGCCGGCCACCCTCAAGGGCCTGGAGGCCATGCACCAGGCGCATGGCCGCTTGCCGTGGCAGCAGGTGGTGGAACCCGCCATCCGATGGGCGGCGGAGGGCTACTTTGTGCGACCCGGCATGCACGCCTTCTGGATCGACGAGCCCACCATGGGCCGCGTCGGCAACTTGGAGCGACTGCAGTACTGCGAGGACAGCCGCCAGCTGTACTGCCGCCCCGACGGCCGCCCCAAGCCCATCGGTGCGCCGCTGCGCAACGAAGGCATGGCCGCCGTGCTGCGCCAGATTGCCGAGGAAGGCGCGCGCCCGTTCTACCAGGGCGACCTGGCGCAAAAAATGGTGGCGCACCTGCAGTCGCTGGGCGCGCTGATCACGCGCGACGATCTGGCCCGCTACCAAGTGCAGCGCAACCCGCCGCTGGTGGGCCGCTACCGCGACCGCACCATCACGACCAACCGACCTCCGGGCGGCGGCGCCATGCTGCTGGAGATGCTCAACATCCTCGAGCACTTCGATCTGGCGAGCCTGGAGCACAACGGCCCCGCCTACCTGCAGAAGGTGTGCGAGGCCATGAAAAAGGCCACGATCGACAAGGACCGCTGCATCGGCGACCCGAAGTTCTTCGACGTGCCGTTGGATCAGTTGCTGTCCAAGGACATGGCCCGCGAAGTGGCCGAGCAGATCCACACGGGTCATCGCTTCAACGTGGAGCGCGTGAACCCCGGTGCGCCCGTGCCGCGCGACACCACCCACCTGAGCGTGGTGGACGCTGACGGCAACGCCGTGTCCCTCACTCACTCGCTCGCCATGCCCTCGGGCATCATCACCCCGGGCATGGGCTTCCTCTACAACGGCTGCATGGGCGTGTTCGACCCGCGCCCGGGCCGCGCAGGCAGCATCCAGCCCGGCAAGAGCCGCTTCACCTCGTCGTGCCCCACCATGACCTTCAAGGACGGCGAGCTCGACGTGGTGCTCGGCGCCCCCGGAGGCACGCAGATCGCGATGGGCGTGCTGCAGGTGCTGCTCAACGTGATCGACCACGGCATGGAGGTGCAGGCTGCCGTGTCGGCGCCGCGCTTCTCGTCCACCAGCAACTCCATCGACGTGTGTAACCGCATTCCGCGTTCCGTCACGCGCACACTGGAAGCACAGGGCTACGCCATTGGCCGCAACCCGTACAACTACACCATCGGCTGGGTGCACGGCGTGCAGGTACAGGCCGATGGCCTGCACGGCGGCGCCGACCCCGGCCGCGATGGCGTGGCGTACCGGCTGCGCATGGATCCTGCGCGCTGATCGGCTGGGTCCGAATTGTTGTTGGGGCGCTGGAGGGAATTGAAGAGCCGCTGATGCCAGCTCAAGAAGCCGGGCGGGATGTCGTACCGGCACCACGTCAACGAGGTGTCGAGTGTGATTGCGCGGTTGTATGAGCTGTCTGGAGCGCTCATTCAGTTGCTGAAACTCGCTCAACAGCCTGTCACAAGCCGTCTTCCCTGTTTCGCAAGGGGCCGTCGCTTCGATGGAGTATCGCTGCTGTCGGCGATCGAATCGGAAAGAGGGCATGGCCTCAAGCACGCCTCGCTGCATGCAAGCGCATGCTTTTCCCATCCGAGGGTGGCTTGTTGCAAGACGACCGGTATCGTTTCACGGGACTCCTGCACAGACTTCACTCTGGCTTCACTTGCGCCGCGCACACTGGCTTTCGACAGCGGTTCGGCGCTGGTAGAGGCAAGGGGAAGAAAGAAATTGCTCAGGGAAACGCCTCGATGCCGACCGCTGTCACTCCTCAATGGCCGCTTGGCCAAGACGGGCGTTTACGAAAGCGGAATGATGCAGAGGCACCGTGTTGAGTATTGGCTTGCGCGCGACAGCGCATGCGCAGTCGGGGTAAAAGAGATGAGCAGCAGCGGCAGAATCTACTCATGATCACAAACCAGGAGTGGACCGACGAAGCATTGAGTGCGATGGCGATCGAGTGGCGCAGGAAAGCGCTCGCGGGAGAGCTTCACGCGCGCGGGATAGCCCACGAACTCGAAACTGAATTGCGAAGGCGTGCCGGTGCGCCATTCACCAACTACGACACCCTCGATATGAGGCCACTCGAGATGAGGGCCACACGACCCCGGTGGTGGCGGTTTTGGCGTGGACGCTGAGGCCACACACCTACACGGTGATGCCCCTCGCCCGGTGCCGCAGACCAACCGACGATAACCAAAGGCACGTAAACACCCCATTACCGTTGGTTGGTTAAAAACCGTTGGCCCTGGCGCGTGAGCCGCCCAATGGGGAACACCGCCCGCCGCGTAGGCGGCAACACGCACTCTCGTCATAAAGACCCAGCGATGATTTCATCAATCGTGTCCTAGTGTCGTGAGTTAGGGAAGGTCTGAACAAGAGCACGTTTCTTGCATGAAGGATTGACCCCTGCAAAGGAGCATGAGCAATGAGTCAGATCAGTTTTGCGGATGCGGAGCAAGCGGGCAAGAGGAAGAAGACGAGGCGCGAAGTCTTCCTTGCCGAGATGGAACTGGTGGTGCCGTGGAAAGCGCTGCTCAAGGTCATCGAGCCCCACTATCCAGTGGCGGGCCGAGGCCGTCGGCCCTACCCGCTGCAAGCCATGCTGCGCGTGCACCTGATGCAGAACTGGTTCGCTCTGAGCGACCCGGCGATGGAAGAAGCCCTGTATGAGATCGCCTCGCTGCGCACGTTCGCCGGACTCGGTCTGGAGGCGATCCCCGATGAGACGACCATCCTGAACTTCCGTCACCTGCTGGAAGCCAGCGATCTGGCCGAAGACATCTTCAAGCAGGTCAACGCCCACCTGGCCAGGAAGGGGTTGCTCCTGAAGCGCGGCTCCATCGTGGACGCCACGATCATCGCGGCGCCCAGTTCCACCAAGAACAGCACGGGCGAGCGAGACCCCGAGATGCATCAGACGAAGAAGGGCAACCAGTGGCACTTCGGCATGAAGGCGCACATCGCGGTGGATGCCGAGTCGGGACTGGTGCACACGGTGACGACTACCGCAGCCAACGAGGCAGACGTGGAACAGGTGAATGACTTGCTGCATGGCAAGGAAGAGCAGGTGTGGGCCGACTCGGGCTACCGGGGCGCGCAGGCGCGGGTGAAGCGCGATGTGCAGTGGCACATTGCGGGCCGGCCCAGCGACATGGCGAAGATGCCCGAGGGACGTGCCAAGGCCAGAGCGCGCAAGAACGAATATGAGAAGGCCAGAGTGCGCGCAAAGGTGGAGCATCCGTTCCGGGTGATCAAGCGCCAGTTCGGTCTCGTGAAGGTGAGGTTCAAGGGGCTGGCCAAGAACACGGCGCATGTGATCACGTTGTTTGCGCTGTCCAATCTGTGGATGGCGCGCAAGAAACTGATGGCGGTGATGGGACAGGTGTGTCCGCAAACAGCCTGAGGGCGCTGGATGAGGGGCAGACCTCGTCGATTCGGCGCATCTGGCGGTGCGATTCGTCTCCGTGCACACCATTGGCCTTCATCGCACGCCAATTGGTGACCTGTTCAGACCTTCCTTAGAAGTTCGTTGAACTAATCGAGAAGAGCCGAATCAATCGTGTACCGTATGCACACGACGAGGCGGCCATGCGAGGAAGACCCAAGGCAGAACTGGTGCTGAGCGAATCCGAACGCGAGCAGCTCACGGCGCTGACGCTGCGGCGCAAGACCGCGCAGGCGTTGGCGTTGCGCGCTCGCATTGTTCTGGCCTGCGCCGAAGGCGTGGACAACAAGGTGGTTGCGAGTCGCCAGCGCGTGACGCAGCAGACGGTTTCGAAGTGGCGCGCCCGATTCGTCGAGCACCGGCTGGACGGACTACTGGACGCCCCTCGGCCTGGAGCACCGCGAACGATCGACGACGCGCGGGTCGACGCCGTGATTGCCAAGACGCTGGAGAGCGTTCCCGACGCGGCGACACATTGGAGCACCCGCACCATGGCGCGCGAGACCGGGCTGTCGCAAACGGCGGTGTCTCGCATCTGGCGCGCCTTCGGGCTCCAGCCTCATCGCCAAGAGACCTTCAAGCTCTCCAGCGACCCGCTGTTTGTGGAGAAGGTGCGCGACATCGTCGGGCTGTACTTGGACCCGCCGCTCATGGCGATGGTCCTGTGCGTGGACGAGAAGAGCCACCCATTAGCCCCCGCGTCAAGAGGGCCGAGCACATCTCTGCGGACGCCCCGCCATTTCGCTCACTCGTTCCTTCCAATCCCTGTAATCCCAATCTTCGATTTCGACACGCACTTGGTTCTCAAACGGTGGTCACGCCGTAGCGCACCAGTCACCCATCAGGATCAAGGCCTGCGCGCCTCAGCGGTGCTTGGCCCCTGGCTGCCTTGGCAGCCCCAGAAAACCCTCTGTTCCCCACCGTGTCCATGCCTTGCAGCCAGGCCAGCTGGCCGCACAGATGTATGGCTTCACCGAATGGTGATCCAACTCCTTGTGGCTCACGGTACGGGCGCAACGAACTTGTCGAGTTGGGCGGGATCGACGTCAGCGTGCAATCAGATTCGTGGTTTTTCCTGCTCTTCTACAACACTGTCCGACGTCGTCCCTTTGATCGTTTCAGCTCCTTTCGAGCGCCTCATCCGAACGCTTTCGCAACGTCGAATGGCTGTCCATGCTTGATCACGTGATAGCAGGCCCGCGCTAGCTTGTGCGCCACCGCCTTGATCGCGATGACGCTCAAGCGACTCGCGCACTTCTTCTGGTACCAGCGCTTGATGGTGGCGTCGAAGCGCACTGCAAAATGCGCCGCCTCGATGAAGGCCCAGGCGAGGAACTTGTTGCCGCACTTGGCATTACCCTCGCCCTTCTTCTTGCCATTCGATTCGCGACGGCTGTCGACCATGCGCGCGTAGGACGCGAAGTTGCCGGGGCCAGCAAAGCGGTCAATGTCTCCGGCCTCCAGCGCAATGGTCAGCGCCAGAATGTCGCCGACGCCGCTGACGGTCTTGAGCGCCTTGACGTCTTCGCGCAACTTGAGCTTGGCCAAGATGCTCCGCTCGAGTTGGTGGATTTGCTCGTCGAGGCAATCCATCACCGCCAGGTTTGCCTTCAGGGCCTGCTTCTGTTCCTCAAGCAGTTCCATGGCATCGACATCCTTTGGCTCCATGCGCTTGATCGAGTCACCTCTCATGCGCGCGCCGAGGTTGCGCGCTATCAGGTTGTGGATGCTCAGGATCTGGGTACTGCGCTGTCGCACGAGCTGGCTGCGCTTGCGCAGCAGGTCGCGTAGGGCGCGCTGCGCGCGAGGGTAGATATGACCCACCGGCAGAATGCCCAGACGCAGCAGGTGAGCGAGGTGACGCGCATCGCTGAAATCACCTCCATGCTTGAGTCCATCGTACTGCTTGACCGCGGCGGTATTGACCAAGTGCACGGTGAAGCCGGCATCCTGCAGTCCGTCGACCAGCCAGTACCAGTTGTAGGTCGACTCCACCGCCACGCCGCGCAACGTGCCCGAGCAAGATCGAAGAGCGGCCACGATGGCACCGAGATCATTGGGCAGGCGCTCGGCGAACATTGTCCGATCCTGCGCATCGATCACCATCACGACGCTGTTGTTCGAGTGCAAGTCAATCGCCGCGTACAGTTCCATATCGATCTCCTTCGTAGGCGCCCTATGGTGAATCGCGCGCAAGCAAGAAGCGCCACCCGCTGCCGCGAGCGAGTGACTGGCCGTTGAACGGTGGAGTCGCTCGGGCTAGATGTTTATCAGATTCAGGCGCTGGATCGCACGCAGCCCTTGCTCCCCCTGGCCCCAGGCATCCCTGAGCGGCGAACTCACGACTACGAGCGCCACGGCACGACCACGCTCTTCGCGGCGTTGGACATCGCCACTGGATCGGTCATCGGGGACTTGCATCGCCGCCATCGAAGCACCGAGTTCCTGCAGTTCCTGCGCACCATCGAGGCCAACGTGCCGGCAGTGCTGGACATCCACCTCGTGATGGACAATTACGGAACACACAAGACTCCCGCCATCAGGAACTGGCTTGCCCGACATCCGCGCTTTCAGGTGCACTTCACGCCGACCTCTGCGTCCTGGCTGAACCAGGTCGAACGCTGGTTCGCCACCCTGACGCAAAAGTACATCCGTCGCGGCACGCATCGCTCCACACGACAACTCGAACAGGCGATCAGGCACTACATCAAGAGCAACAACGACGACCCGAAGCCGTTCGTCTGGTCCAAGACCGCCGATGACATCCTCGCGAGCGTCGAGAGATTTTGTCTGCGAACTTCTAACTCACGACACTAGCCAACAGCATACGATGACTAGAGAACTCAACCTGTAATCGCGAACCCCCTATCCTGGCCTTCCGACGGATCCGGCCACGACCATTGGCTTGAGCGTCTCGGTACCGGAATACCTCGAAGAGCAAGTAGATCTTGCATTCGTGCCACGCGATGCCGGCGCAGCCTGCAGTGGCGCGAAGCAGGCTCGCCAGACGCAAGTCCCGGCTCGGCGCTCGAGCTTCGAGATGCCAAAGGCGCCCACATTTTGCGAAATCCTGCTTCTCTTGAGGCGGTCGCCGCGCGTTCTGCGAATGCTTATGCACCTACGGAGGGCATCCTACGAAGTCAAGACCAGCGCACCGAGATCGAAAGCCTGCCGCATAGCCATTAGCACTGTTCCGCCGGCTGAACGGTGAATTCGTCTTCAACTGGTTTATCAATTTAACCGTCTCTGTAGAATTTTTTGCATGCAATGCGAAACCAGTCAATCTGCTAAATATTCTTTGAAAAGTATCAAAAAGGCTTGAGCAGCGGAGATCTCACTTCCGGCATTGCTGTGCTCATGGTTGGCCGACCCGGCAGTGCCGACAACGCAATCCGAGAGTGACGGCGACCCGTCTGAATAACGCAACGATCAAAGTATGCAAGTCACTAGATGCTCACCCATTGAATTCGCCACCTCGAACCGCCTAATTCCGAATACCTGTGTCACACGGAGCAACCGATGACCGATTCCATAGTTCTAAATCAACCTGCCGACTATGTTCTGGCCAAAGTCTGGAGCCCGAAGAACAACTATGGCGGTACGTTCGGCAGCATCAATCGCCCGGTTTCCGGCGCCAGGTTCGAGAAGGAGTTGCCAGTCGGCAAGCATCCTCTGCAGCTGTACTCGCAGGGAACCCCGAACGGACAGAAGATCACAATCATGCTGGAGGAGCTTCTGGCGGCCGGGCATCCGGGAGCCGAATACGACGCGTGGCTGATCGATATCTTCAAAGGCGATCAATTCGGAAGCGGCTTCGTGGGCATCAATCCCAATGGCAAGATTCCGGCGCTCGTTGATCACTCCACGGATCCAGTCACGCGCGTTTTCGAGAGCGGCTCCATCCTCGTTCATCTTGCAGAACGATTCGGCGCATTCCTGCCGACCGAAGGTCGGGCGCGGACGGAGACGTTCAACTGGTTGATGTGGCAGATGGGCTCGGCTCCCTTTGTCGGCGGAGGACTGGGCCACTTCTACGCCTATGCACCACTAAAGATCGAGTATGCGATCGACCGGTACGCGATGGAGACCAAACGGCAGCTGCATGTGCTGGACACGCATCTGGCCACGCACGAGTTCCTCGCTGGGGATCAGTACACGATCGCGGATATGGCGATCTGGCCGTGGTATCCAGGCAGCCTCTATGGCGTCTACAACACGCACGAGTTCTTGGCCGTCGAGGAATATACGCATCTGCTGCGCTGGTACAGGGCGATAGCAACTCGCCCCGCAGTTGCGCGCGGCAGGGTCGTCAACCGCGTTTCCGGAGAACCGGGCACCTTCCTTCGCGAGCGCCACGACGCCAAAGACTTCGAGTCATTACAGCAAGGCAAATAGTCAGCGCTCCCAGCCCCAGGCTGCACGACCACGCCACCCGCACGCGTCGTGCGCCCTGGTCCGGGCTCTCAAAAATTCAACCGTATCTCCCAGGGCGACGTCTTCGCCCTTGGAGCTGCCGCATGGACGTCCCCGCGGCGCACCCAAGCATCTAGGCAATTTTCCAGTCCAGCAGGCCGCTGTTAACGGCTGCGCCTTTCAACCACCAAGACTTTTATTAGTATGAAACTGTATTACTCCCCTGGCTCCTGCGGGCTTGCTTCGCAAATCGCACTGCGAGAGGCCGGACAGGCGTACGACTTGATCAAAGTCGACTTCAAAACCAAGACGACGGTCGCAGGCGACTACCTGAAGGTGTCGCCCAAGGGCTTCATCCCTGTGCTGAAGATGGACGACGGCGACCTGCTCACCGAGGGGGCGGTCATTCTGCAGTGGATCGCAGACAAGAATCCGGCCGCCAACCTTCTCCCACCGTTCGGGACGCGGGAGCGCTACACGGCGCTGGAGTGGCTCAATTTCGTGGCAAGCGATCTGCACAAGGGCATGGCCGTGATGTTTTCGCCATTCCTCGATGAAGCAACGAAGAAAAGATTTGCGGATGGCAATCTGACCAGCAAGTTCGAATACATCGACGAACACCTGTCCCGGAACGACTACGTCCTGGGCGCGCAATTCTCGGTCGCCGATGCGTATCTCTACAACGTCCTGTCATGGCCATCGCGGGTGAGGATCGACGTCACCGGCTATGCCTCCATCCAGAAGTTCATGGCACGCATGGAGCAACGGGCCAGTGTGCGCGCGGCTTTGCAAGCCGAAGGCCTGCTGGCGAACGACTGAAATCCAAGCCCTCCCGAGGAACCTTCATGCCGACACTTTTCGATCCCCTCGCGCTGGGCGCGCTCAACGCGTCCAATCGCACCTTCATGGCGCCGCTGACCCGAGCGCGCGCCACCCGCGACCATGTGCCGACGCCGATCATGGCCGACTACTACGCGCAGCGCGCCACGGCCGGGTTGATCATCGGAGAAGCCACTGGCATTTCGCGCCAGGCCGTTGGCTGGCCCTATGCACCAGGACTGTGGTCCTCTGAGCAGGTCAAGGCCTGGATGCCCGTCACGCAGGCGGTGCATGACACAGGCGGGCTCATCTTCGCGCAGCTTTGGCACATGGGCCGCATGGCCCACTCGGCCGTGACGGGCCGTCAGCCTGTATCGGCCAGTGCCACGGCCATGCCGGGAGATGCGCACACCTATGAAGGCAAGATGCCGTTCGAAATCGCAAGACCGCTGGCGACCGAGGAAATCCCAAGCCTGATCTCCGACTATGTCAGCGCCGCAAGCAACGCCATGGCCGCGGGCTTCGACGGCGTTCAGATCCACGCCGCCAATGGCCAGTTGCTCGATCAATTCCTGCGGGACGGCACCAACGCTCGGACTGACGAATACGGCGGCAGCATCGACAACCGGGTGCGGTTGCTGCGCTTGGTCACGCAGGCCGTTACGGACGAGGTGGGCGCCAATCGCACTGCCGTCCGCCTGTCGCCCAATGGCGAAAGCTACGGCGTGGACGACAGCAACCCGGCGCCGCTGTTCACCGCCGCGGCGGAGATGCTGAACGCTATCGGTATCGCCTTCCTGGAGTTGCGAGAGCCTGGCCCGGACGGGACATTTGGCGCAACCGACGTCCCCCGCCTGTCGCCTCAGATTCGCAGGCATTTCAAGGGCGCCCTGGTGCTCAACAGCGACTACGACGTGGCGCGCGCCAAGGCCGACCTCGACAGCGGCTTGGCCGATGCGATCAGCTTCGGGCGTCCCTTCCTGGCCAACCCTGACCTGGTCTGGCGCCTGCGCTACGGCGCACCGTTGACCAAGGACGAGATGGCGACCTACTACAGCCAGGGAGCTGAGGGCTACACCGACTACGAGACGATGATGTGCAGCGAAGCCTTTGATTGAGCGACTGGCCGCTGCCCGCGGCATCCCGCCGTGAGTTGGGACAGCGAAATTTCTTCCATTCCCGCCGGACGCCAGGTTGGCGCCGGCACCCACAACCCTAGAAAAGGAACAAGGATCATGATGCAAGACTGGAACGGCTACCGGACGTCCTTGCTGGAGCGCGTGGGCGACTTCGCCAAGCAAAGTCCCGACGTGATGCGCGGGATGGCGGCCCTGGACAACGCCGCCGCAAAGACCGGCCATCTGGAGCCCAAGATCCACGAACTGATTTCCCTCGCCGTCGCCGTCACCACGCGTTGCGATGGCTGCATCGCCGTGCATACCAAGAAGGCCGCGGAGGCTGGCGCCTCGCTCGAGGAAGTTTCCGAGGCACTGGGCGTGGCCATTGCGATGAACGCCGGAGCGGCGCTCACGTATTCGGCCCGCGTGGTCGAAACGTACCAGCAACTGCCCGGCAAGTAAGCCGCTGCAAGAAGCGCCTTTGGCTTCGTCCCCGGTGGCCGCAAGTATCTTGCCTGTGCCGGCGGGTGGCAGCCCTTCGTCAGCGCATGGTGGCGTGGTTCAAGAACAGTTGCGCTACCCACTCGACGAACACACGCACCTTGGCCGAAAGGTGGCGGTTCTGCGGATACACCACGTGGATCGGCAGTGGTTCGTTGGTCCAGTCGTCCAGGACGGATACGAGCCGCCCGTCTTTGAGCATAGCCGCCATCAGGAAGTCTGCCATCTGCACGATACCCAACCCGGCCAGGCCTGCAGCCGTGTACGCATAGCTGTCGCTCAATGCGATGTGACTGGACAAGGCGACCTGGATCTTCTCGCCGTCCTTCTTGAAGTACCAATCGAACATCTTGCCCGAACGTGCGGAGAAATAATTGACGCAGCTGTGGTGTACCAGATCGTTGGGATGCATGGGCCGGCCATGGCGTTTGAGGTAGGCCGGCGAGGCACAAGTGGTGTAGTGCATCGTGCCGACGCGGCGCGCGATCAGACTGGAATCGGTCAGGCGACGGCCTCCGCGAATCGCGCAATCTACCCCTTCCTCGACCAGGTCCACCTGCCGGTCGCTGCAACCCAGTTCGAGCCGGATGTCCGGATACCGCTCGACGAAGTCGGGAAGCGCGGGAATGATCACCTCGCTGGCCAGGCCGGTGGGGGCGTCGATACGCAGCCTTCCCGCGGGGCTGCCCCTTGTTTGAGACACGCAGTCCTCGGCTTCGCGCACCTCCGAGAGAATGCGCATGCAGCGTTCGTAGAAGGCGGCGCCTTCAGCGGTAACGCTGACGTGCCGGGTGGTCCGGTTCAGAAGCTTGACCGACAGCGAACCTTCCAGCGACTGGATCAAGGTCGACACCGTCGCTTTGGGAAGCTTCATGTTCTCGGCCGCGCGGGTGAATCCGCCGGTGTCCACGACCTGGACAAACACTTCCATCGCCAAAAATTTGTTCATCCGTGGTCCTGAGCGAATCGGGTGACAGGAGTCCGCACAGCAAGGCGCAATCGAGCCATCAAGGTTCAAACGCGCACGCCGCCCCTGACGCGGTAACTCGGCTGGTACATGGTCACGAGTTCCTCGGCTGCAGTGGGATGGACGGCCATGGTCCGGTCAAAATCATCCTTCGTGACCCCTGCCTTCAGGGAGACGCCAAGCAACTGCACCATCTCGCCGGCCTCGTGGCCGAGGATGTGGGCGCCGACCACCTTGCGGCTTGCGGCGTCGACGACGAGCTTCATGAGCATCTTTTCCGTGCGGCCCGAGAGCGTCGCCTTCATCGGGCGGAACTCGGCGCGATAGACCGCGATCTCGGGATACTTCTCGGCGGCGTCTTCCTCCGACAGACCCACCGTGCCGATCTCCGGCTGCGAAAAAACGGCCGTGGGGATCAGGTCGTGATCGGGCGAGGTCGGATTTTTCTTGTACTCGGTCTCGATGAAGCACATGGCTTCATGGATGGCGACGGGTGTCAGCTGCACCCGGTAGGTGACGTCTCCCAGCGCAAATATGTTGGGCACATTTGTGCGGGAGTAATCGTCCACGACGATCGCGCCAAGCCCATCCACCTTCACACCGGCAGCTTCCAGGCCCAACCCCTGCGTGTTCGGCTCGCGGCCGAGCGCCAGCATGACGGTGTCGACCGAGATCGACTCGCCGCACATCGTTCTGACCAACAAACTGCCGTCAACCTTCTGTTCCACCTTCTCCATGACGTCGGTGAGAACGATGCGGATGCCCTTGTCGACCATGGCTTTGTGCAAGCCCTGGCGCAGGTCGTGATCGAAACGCGACAAGATCTCCTTGCCGCGGTAGATGAGCGTTACAGCCACACCAAGGCCGTGGAACACGTTGGCGAACTCGACCGCGATGTAGCCGCCGCCGGCAATCAGTATCGAGCGCGGCAGCTGCGGAAGATCGAAAGCTTCGTTGGACGAGATGCACAGCTCATGGCCAGGGAGCGCTGCATGGGGGTTCGGCGTGCCGCCTGTGGCAATGACAATCCTGTCGGCGGTGACGGTCTGGCCGGTCTGCACCAGGCGCACGGTGTGCGCGTCGACCAACTCGGCGCGGCCGTCGATGATCCGGGCGCCGTTGCTCTCGAGCCCACGCCGGTACAAGCCTTCGAGTCTTAGGATTTCCTTGTCCTTGGCGGCAAGCAAGGTGTCCCAGTCGAACGTGGTCTCGCTGACTTTCCATCCGTACCCTGCAGCATCCTCGAAGTGCTCGCGATACTGGGAGGCGTACACGAAAAGCTTCTTGGGAACGCAGCCCCGAATGACGCAGGTGCCGCCGAACCGGTGCTCTTCCGCGATCGCGACACGTTTGCCCAGCGCGGCAGCAATACGCCCGGCCCTCACGCCGCCCGAGCCACCTCCGATCACGAACAGATCGTAGTCATACGCGGCCATGAAAGATTCCTTTTTTGACTGACACGCGAACGCGCGCAACGGTGCCCTCTCGTCGAATTTCGTGGCGGTCTGGTGATCGACCCATGGGCTTCACCGCGTCCTTTCCCGCCAGGCGGCTTCGAGCGTCAAACGACACAGCGTCGTCGCACCCACGACCTTGAGCACGAATTCTGAGCATGTTCCAGAACTCGATAAAGGCTCCGACGACGAATTGAATGTTCAGGCGACTGAACAACGGGCGTGCACGACCAGCCGCATGACGACATATGAAAGCGAGCGTCGGCGTATCCTGGGCCTAAGCTTGCCATCGCGCGGACTCGTAGGAGTCGACCCGCCATCCGGCTTCCTCCTTGCGCACGACTTCTGCAACCCAGTCTGCGAACGCTCTCACGGTCGGGGACAACTGACGATTCTGGGGGTATAGGACCGAGAGCGGCACAGTCGGCGACGCATGGTCGGCGAGCACCTGCCGAAGGCGGCCGCTCAGAAGGTAGGGACGCACCATGTAGCTGCCGGCACGGATGAGGCCGAGGCCTTCGAGGCCGCATGTCACGTACGCATCCGTGTCGTTGACGATGAGACGTTCTCGCATCCTGACGCTGCGGTGCTCGCCATTCACCTCGAAATTCCAGTCCATCGTGCGCGCGGTGCGGCTAGACAGGTAGCCGACGGCCTCGTGATTCGCCAGATCCTCCAGAGATTCAGGCGGGCCGTGACGGGCCAGGTATTCCGGCGAGGCGCAGGTCACCCACTCGAATGAGCCGATGCGCTTGGCAACGAGCGTGGCGGAGTCTTCGGGCGTCCCCGCTCGAATGACGCAATCGATACCCTCCTGCACGAGCTCCACCGTGCGGTCAGACGCCGTCAGCGTGAGTTCGACGTCCGGGAAACGAGTCTGGAAGTCCTTGATGCAAGGCAGGACGACCAAGCGCGCGAGCGAGAGCGTCATGTCGACTCGAAGGCAGCCGCGAGGCTGCCCGGCCCGTCCCGGGAAGCTCGACTCGACGCCTTCGATGTCCGCGAGCAACCGCTTGCAATGCTCGAAGTACAGCGTGCCCTCCGGGGTCAGGCTGATGTGGCGCGTGGTCCGCTGCAAAAGTCGGGCGCCCAGGAACTTCTCCAGATCTTTCACGGCTCGCGTGACCCGGGATTTGGGCAGGAATAGGCTGTCCGCAGCTCGAGTGAAGCTGTGCATTTCGACCACGCGGGCGAAGATCTGCATCGACTGGAGGCGGTCCACGGGGTTCTCTCCTTGTAGGGCGACTATTGCACGGTACGGAACTAGGTCTGGCTCGCACCGCGAGAAATTCCATTTTTATCGCATTGGCAGGGGGCGATGACAAGTGATTGTTCCAACGGCGGCAACAAAGTAACCCAGGTTCCGGACTCGATCTTCATGCGCCGCGCGCACAGACTGCAAACCGTTCAATTTTGTAGAGCACGTCGCATGAAAACCCTCAAGAAGCAGCACCTGGCGGTCGTCACGACTGCCGTTGCGGTGGTCGTTGCTGGCAGCATGTTTTGGAAGCACGGTTCCGAAGCGCATCCTCAAGCCGCCGCCGCACTCCCCATCGTCAAGTACCGGCCAGCCTTGCAGCGCTCGGTGTCCGATGCGCAGGACTACACGGGGCGGCTCGAAGCCGTGGACCTCGTCGACGTTCGCGCCAAGGTACCGGGCTCGCTGCTCGCGGTGCACTTCAAGCCGGGCCAGCATGTTCGCCAGGGTGACGTTCTTTTCGTCATCGACCCAGCACCCTTCGAGACCCAGGTGCGCCAGGCGCAGGCCACCCTGGCAGGTGCCGAAGCACGGCAACGGCTGGCAGACACGGAGCGCGCCCGCGGACAGAGGCTGCTGGAATCGAATTCGATCGCGCGCAGGGAGTTCGACACGCTCGACAATGCGGCGCGCGAGGCTGCCTCGTCACTGAAGGGAGCGCAGGCCGCTCTCGCGCAGGCTCAACTGCAGCTCAGCTACACCCAGGTTCGCGCGCCTATTGCGGGACGGATCTCCCGGGCGGAAATCACGGCGGGCAATGTGGTGACGGCAGGCGGGGAAGCGACCCCGCTCACCAGGATCGTCTCTGACAGCAAGCTCTACGCATCCTTCAACGTGGACGAGCAGAGCTACCTCCAGATCATCGCCCCTTCGCTGAGGGCGGGCACGCAGCCTGTAGTGAAGGTCGGTTTGGCCACCGACACCGACTTTCCCTACGCGGCGTCCATCGAAGCGATCGACAACCAGATGGATACCCGGTCGGGAACCGTGCGGGTTCGTGCGCGCATCGACAAGGTGAATCCCGAGATGCTTCCCGGTCTTCGGGCGCGCATCCGTCTGCAAGGCGGTGCCCCCTATGACGCCGTGTTGGTGGACGAGGCCGTCGTCAGCACCGACCAGGACCGGAAGTATGTTCTCGTCGTCAATGCGCAGAACAAGGTCGAGCGCCGGGTCGTCGACCTCGGCGTGCTGCAAGGAACGCAGCGGGTCGTGCGCAGCGGGCTCGCCCCGGGTGCCAAGGTCATTGTGGATGGCGCTTTCCGCGCGTCCCCCGGTGCGTCGGTGTCCGCAGTCGCTGCAGAGGCCCCGGAGGCCTCCGCCGGCGCCACCAACGGAGGCAGGTCGTGAACATCTCGAAATTCTTCATCGACAGGCCGATCTTCGCTGGCGTCCTGTCTGCGCTGATTCTCCTTGCAGGGCTCGTAGCGTCGTTCAACATGCCGGTCTCGGAATACCCGCAGGTCATCCCGCCGTCGGTCGTGGTGCACGCGCAATACCCGGGCGCTAACGCCAAGACGATCGCGGAAACCGTCGCGGCACCGTTGGAGCAGTCCGTCAACGGCATTGAGGACATGCTCTACATGGACTCGAAGGCCAGCGGCGATGGTCACCTGTACCTGACCGTGACCTTTAAGCTGGGAACCGATCCGGACAGGGCCCAACAGTTGGTGCAGACCCGGGTGTCCCAAGCCCAGGCGCGACTCCCCGAGGACGTGCAGCGCCTGGGCGTGACGGCGGTCAAGAACCTGCCGATGATCACCATCGCCGTGCACATGGTGTCGCCGAAGGGCACCTACGACAACAACTACATCAGCAACTACGCCATCCTTCATGTGAAGGATCGCCTGGCCCGGATCACGGGCGTCGGCGACGTGGCGATCTGGGGCCCCGGCGGCTATGCCATGCGTGTCTGGCTGGATCCGGCCGCCCTGGCCGAGCGGGGACTGAGTGCGAACGATGTCGCCGACGCCATTCGACGCCAGAACATCCAGGCCGCTGTCGGAACGATCGGAAGTGCACCAACCTCTGCGGACACCGCCTTCCAACTCAACGTCAACGCCGACGGCCGGCTCAAGTCACCCGAGGAGTTCAAGGCCATCGTCATCAAGTCCGATGCCCGTGGAGCGATCACGCGCCTGGGCGACGTGGCGCGCGTGGAACTCGGCGCCGAAGACTACGGCATCCGCGCCACGCTGGACAACTCGCCCGCCGTCGCCGTGACCGTGCAGGAATCACCTGGCGCGAACTCGCTTCAGATCTCCCGCGACGTGCACAAGGCCATGAAGGAGCTCGAGAATGATTTCCCCGAAGACGTGGTTTATCGCATCGTCTATGAGCCGAGCCGCGCGGTTCAGTCCGGCATCGACGCGGTCATCGAAACGCTGCTGGAGTCCGTGGCGCTGGTGGTGCTGGTCGTGTTCCTCTTTCTGCAGACCTGGCGCGCTTCCATCATTCCGCTTATCGCGGTTCCCATTTCGATCGTCGGCACGTTCACCTTCCTGCTGCTGGCGGGCTACTCGATCAACACGCTGTCGCTGTTCGGCTTGGTAGTGGCCATCGGCATCGTGGTGGACGATGCCATTGTGGTCGTCGAGAACGTGGAGCGGAACATCGCACGCGGGCTCAGTCCCCGTGAGGCGACCTACCAGGCCATGCGCGAGGTCAGCGGGCCCATCATCGCCATCGCATTGACGCTGTCTGCTGTTTTTCTTCCGCTGGCCTTTCTCAGCGGCCTGACAGGCGAGTTCTACAAGCAGTTCGCGGTGACCATCGCCATTTCCACGCTGATCTCGGCGGTGAACTCGCTCACGCTGTCTCCGGCGCTGTCGGCCTTACTGCTGAAGGGACATGGCGATGCGCCAGACGCGGTGACCCGGGTAACGCAGAAGGTGTTCGGCCGCTTCTTCGGGCGCTTCAACCGCACCTTCGACCGCACCTCAGAGGCATATGGAGGAGGCGTCGGCCGTCTGCTGCGGCACAAGGGGGCGTTGCTCGTCGTGTACGCGCTCTTGCTGGGGGGAACCTGGTGGCTTACCGGTCATGTCCCGGGTGGGTTCGTTCCTGCACAGGACAAGGAGTACCTCGTGAGCCTGGCGCAACTGCCCGAGGGCTCGACGCTGGACCGCACCGAGGCGACCATGAACAAGATGAATGCCATGGCGCTCAAGCACCCTGCCGTCCTCGGAACATCGAGCTACAGCGGTCTTTCGATCAATGGGGTGACCAAGAGCTCGAGCACGGCCCTGACATTTGTGTTGCTCAAGCCGTTCAAGGAGCGCAAGGGGATCAGCGCCGACCAGGTCGCGGCCGACCTCGGCCGTGAGTTCGGCAGCATCGGACACGCCTTCACCGGGATCTTTCCACCACCGCCGGTCTACGGCCTCGGAACCCTGGGCGGCTTCAAGCTGCAGATCGAGGACCGGGCGGACCTGGGTTACGACGAGCTCTACAAGGCGACACAAGCCTTCATCAAAAAGGCGTCCGAAGCGCCCGAGCTCGGCCCGCTATTCTCGACTTACAACGTGAACGCGCCCCAGCTCAAGGTAGACATCGACCGTGCGAAGGCACAGCAGCTGGGTGTGAATACGCCAGCGGCCTTCAGTGCGATGCAGTCCTTCCTCGGTTCCTACTATGTGAACGACTTCAACTTCCTGGGCCGCGTGTACCAGGTGCGCATGCAGGCCGACGGCCAGTTCCGCTCCAAGCCGGAAGACATCGGGCAACTGCACGTTCGCAGCGAGTCCGGGCAGATGGTTCCGCTCGCGTCGTTCGCCAAGGTCAGCCAGACGTACGGACCCGACCAGGTCACCCGCTACAACGGCTTCACGTCGCGACGTGGCGCAGCCCGCGCCGGGCTACTCGTCGGACCAGGCAATGGAGGCCATCCAGCGGATTGCGGCTGCAACCTTGCCACCAGGGATGACGTTCGAATGGACCGACCTGACCTACCAGCAGATCATTGCCGGCAACAGCGCAGTCTGGATTCTTCCCCTCTGCGTTCTCTTGGTGTTCTTCGTATTGGCGGCCCAGTACGAGAGCCTGACGCTGCCGCTGGCGATCATCCTCATCATTCCGATGAGCATCTTCTCCGCGCTGCTTGGTGTGTGGCTCACGAAGGGCGACAACAACATCTTCACCCAGATCGGACTCATCGTGCTTGTCGGCCTGGCGTCGAAGAACGCCATCCTGATCGTCGAGTTCGCGCGCGAGCTCGAGATGGCGGGGATGTCCACGTTGAAGGCCGTGATCGAGTCCTGTCGCTTGCGGCTGCGGCCCATCCTGATGACGTCGCTGGCCTTCATCATGGGCGTGATCCCACTCGTTCTTTCGACAGGCGCAGGTGCAGAAATGCGCCAGGCGATGGGCATCTCGGTGTTCTTCGGAATGATCGGCGTCACGCTGTTCGGCCTCTTTCTCACACCGCTCTTCTACGTACTGGCCCGGGCGCTTAGCGGAGGAAGGCCGCTTCGATCTGCCGCGCATCACGAGGCGCCCGTGATCGCCCCGCATCACCTTGGAAATCAACAGCCGGAGGTTCAGGCATGACCCACCCAACCCGAGCGATCCAGCAACTGTCCAGAAGTGCGCTTGCCTTGGCAGCAAGTCTGTTCCTGCTGTCTGCGTGCTCCCTCACGCCCGTCGAAAATCGTCCCGGCATCGACATTCCCGCGACGTTCGCGGAGTACGAGGGGCGCACGCTCGCGCTCCAGCCCACGGAAGACCCAGGTCGGTGGCGGCCGGCCGAACCGGCAGACCAGCAGGCGCCATCTCCATGGTGGGGAGTCTTCGGCGACCCTGTCCTTGTGCAACTCGAAGAGGAGGCGCTCAAGGCGAATCCGGATGTGTCCATCGCGATGGCAAGGCTCAAGCAGGCACGCGCACTGATTTCGCAAAGCGAGTCGGCGCAGCTTCCGGAAGTGGGCGTCGGTTTCGGTCCCACTCGGCAGCGCATCAGCGGCACGGCTGCGGGGCGCGGAGACGGCGCACCGGGGTCCACGCAAACGCTGTGGCGCGCACAGGCCTCCGTCGCCTACGAGGTCGACATCTTCGGCCGGGTTTCTTCAGGCGTTGCCGCCGCACGTGCCGATGCGGCCCGGCAGCAGGCGCTGGCGCACCAGATGCTGTTGCTCGTCCAGGCCGACGTCGCCAAGACGTACTTCAGCCTGCGACAGTTCGAGGGCGAGCTCCGCCTGCTTCGGGACACCGTGAAGCTGAGACAAGACGCCATGTCGCTGTTGGAGCGAAAGCTCGATGTGGGCGCTGTGGCCCCTTATGTCGTCGACCAGGTGAAGACTGAATTGTTCTCGGCCCGCTCGGAGCAGCTGTCTGTCGAACGGCAGCATGCCCTGGCCTTGCATGCCTTGGCGATCCTGTTGGGCAAGCTGCCTGCAGCGTTCTCCGTCGAGGCAAAGCCTCTCGACAACGTCACGGTCCAGCTTCCGCCAGGCATGCCCTCGACGTTACTTGAGCGCAGGCCGGACATCGCAGCAGCCGAACGCGCCATGACCGCGGAGAACGCGCGCATCGGCGTTGCGAGGGCAGCATTCTTTCCGGCGCTCTCGCTGACGGGCTCCCTGGGCTACGAGTCGGCCGACTTGGGCAATCTGGCCAACTGGTCCCAACGAACGTTTCTGCTGGGTCCTCTGGTGGGAACGGCCTTGAGCATGCCAATCTTCGATGGAGGAAGGCGAAGTGCCGAAGTGGCCCGCGTACGCGGCGTCTACGAGGAGGGAGTCGCCGAATACCGCAAGACGGTGCTCCAGGCCTTCCGCGAGGTTGAAGACTCCCTGGTCTCGATCAGAACCCTTGACGAGCGGATCGTTCACCAGCGGGGAGCGGAAGACGCATCGTCTGGCGTTGCGCAATCAGCCAAAGCGAGATTCGACGAAGGCGACGTCGACTACCTGGTCGTGGTCGATGCCGAGCGCACCCGCTTGCGCAGTCGCCAGTCGCGCATCCATTTCGAGGGGGAGCGCGCGCGCGCGACCGTTGATCTGGTCAAAGCGCTCGGCGGTGGCTGGGACCTCTCAAACGCCGAGAAGTCCGACATCAAAGGCTGATCCGACGGTGTTGCAGGAGCGGCCAAGGCTGCCTCCTTCCACGCGCCGCATGCCGCACTCAAATTCAAGGCATCTGCAGCCTGCGCGTTCGAGCGATTGCATCCGCCGCGGACGCAGTTCTAGTTCGGGTGCGGCTGGTCAACGGTCGTTGCCCGATCCCGATCTGTATTTCTAACCAATTTTTGGAGCTTTCCTGTGTCTGTTTCTGATCTCTTCAAACCGCTCACTCTCCTGCACGGTCCGGCGATGAGGAATCGCTTCATGCTGGCGCCGCTGACCAACCAGCAAAGCGAGCTCGACGGCACTGCCTCCGTGTACGACCATTTCTGGATGGAGCAGCTGTCTCAAGGTGGCTACGCGTTGATCCAGACTTGTGCCACGACCGTGGAAGCGGGCGGCATTGCGTTTGCGCGGCAGTTGGGAATCCACAGCGATGAACACCTGCCAGGCCTTACCCGGATGGCCACAACCATTCGGAGCGGCGGTGGCCTCTCGGCGGTTCAGCTGCACCACGCGGGCCACCGTGCCAACCCGCTGCTGGGGGGCATTCCAGCTCCTGCTTCCAGTGACACCTTGCCGGGCATTCAGGCGATCTCGACCGAAGTGGTGGAGCGGATCCGCGACAGCTTTATCGCTGCCGCGAAAAGGGCGCAACTGGCAGGGTTCGACGGCGTCGCGGTGCATGGCGCATTCGGTTGGATCCTTTCGGAGTTCATGTCGCCGTTCCTGAACGATCGCAAGGACAAATACGGCGGGAGCCTCGAGAACCGGGCGCGCCTGACCCTGGAGGTGATCGAAGGCATCCGCCGGGAATGCGGCCCTGATTTTCAGATTGGCTGGCGACTGTCGATCGAGCGGTACGGATTGCGCCTGGAGGAACTGCTCGAGGTCACCGCTTATATCTTTGATCGCGAACTGATCGATTATCTTGACCTGGCCTTGTGGGACTCTGCGCAGGTCGTCAGAGAAGGGCCATTCCGTGGCAAGACGATGCTTAGCCTCTTCACCGAATTGCCTCGTAAGGGAGTTCGCCTGGGGACAGCCGGCAAGATCATGAGTGCCAAGCGTGCCGGCGAGTTGCTGGACGAGGGCTGCGACTTCGTGCTGATTGCCCGCGCTGGCATTCTTCAGCGGGACTTTCCTCTGCAGGTCAAGGCCAACCCGACGTACGACAGTCCAAGGCTTCCAGTGCCTGCCGAGTACTTGCGCGAGCGTGGGTTGAGCGAACGCTTCATCGACCATATGCGGGGATGGCAGACCTTCGTCTTGCACGGCTCGCGATAGGGGGGCGGACGAATACCCGGTCCCCGACTCGCTCCCAGCACAAGGAGGCGGGTTGTCCGCGCGATCGCCGGACTATTACGACCATCGAAGAACGCAGGCCGGAGCAACGCCGAAACTCGGGGCCGAGGAAACAACTGACGATAACCAAAGGCACGTAAATACCCCCTTATCGGCGGCTGAGAACCACCGCAAACGGTAGGAATATGCTACGCCCAGGTTGGCAGCTCCTACCTGCGAGCGGTAGGTATGCAGCAATTGCCGCCATTCAGCCTCGAACAGGTGTCGGGCCAACAGCAGCCATGGCGCGGGCTCGTTTTGTACGGGCGAGTTGGTCCCACTGACGGAATGACACACGTCAGCCCAGCGGACGTACCTCCACATAAGGCTGAGCTCGAGCAAGGGCCCCGATGACCACTGCTTCAGCCCGCCGCCGCTGCTGCTCGCGGCAGGAGAAGTGCAGGTTCTGATAGATGGTCGTCTTGCCCGTGCGACACAGCACCGGAAGAACTTCACCTGCAATCACACGAGGCAGCCAACTAAACTTCGGATTTCTGCGAAGCTGCCGCACGGCGTCCGCGCAGAGGAAGACATTGCGCGGCTGGCCGTCGCACATGAGTGCAGCCAGTCGACCGAGGTGCACTTCGTCCAAGTCGTCGGGGTCTAGAGCGCTAGTGCCAACGGTGGGAACGTGCAGCAGTTCCACAAAGGACACGCAAGGTGCATCCTGCGACGTGAATCCGATGCTCGTAAAGTTTCGGTGATAGGGCACCCCACCACCGCGGCGGTCGCCCGCGTAACCCGGATGCAGGAATGGGTGGTGCACACCGTGGCGCTGCCAAAAGCTCACGCCGTCGGCGTGGTACTCCTTGATAAGGGCGAAGGAGGCGCTCCGCTCCACCTCCGGCGCGTAGTTCGCATCCAGTCCCACGAAGACGAAGTGCGCCTTCTCCGGTGCCGCGCCCTGGTACGGTTTTGCGTGAAACAGAGCATGCAGGGCAAGGCTGGGATGAGGAACATACATCCTATGCAGCGTAATGCGCTGGGCCGCAATGGGCAATAGTGCGCTCAGGCTGACCAAGCTGCAGTCGAGCCGAGTCCGTGCGACGGACGTCAAGCAGCGCGCTCCTATTGATTCGACAAGCCTTGCCGAAGCTGCCTCGCAGGCCTCGGCCTTCAGATTTCTCGCGCACCGGCAACAAAAAAAAAACGCTCAGTGGCGGAACTGACGAAGCGCGTCTGGCTGCAAGCGACGGCTAGAGACTGCTTTGCGGTCGGCTTCATTTGCCGACCCGTTGATGGCAACTGACCGCAGTCAGTCTGAAGCACCCGTTTACCGCGCGAGATTCCGTAAGTTGATTGCGGAGCGATGCCCTGCCCTGCCAAAGCGGTTCCGATACAAACCGCTTTCGCGAACGATGAGGCGGGGACGCCCAACCCACGATAACCCCAGGCACGTCAACACCCAATTACCGTCGATTGGTCGACCACTTCTAGTCGCGAGAATCACAGATTATCGGCGGTTGGTCAGTCATGTCCCCCTGACATTCATGCGACTCCGTGAGCTTTCATAGCAGTGGTGTCGTTGAAGTTCGGCCCCTCTATTCTTCTTGACCGAATCCCGACTCACC
The DNA here is from genome assembly GCF_000463015.1 of Variovorax paradoxus B4. Taxonomy (NCBI): domain Bacteria; kingdom Pseudomonadati; phylum Pseudomonadota; class Betaproteobacteria; order Burkholderiales; family Comamonadaceae; genus Variovorax; species Variovorax paradoxus. The sequence continues at coordinate 968,839 of NC_022234.1, forward strand.
TGAGCACATAGCCGGCCAATACGCTCTGCACCTCGTAGATGCTGAGCTTTTTGTTGAACTGCTTCTGGATCGGAGCAACCGTTCCCGAGATCCATATCTTGAGTTCGGCATCGAGATCGAATGTACCGGCGGTCTCTACGCTGAAGTGGGTGATGCTCTTGTAGGGAATCGAGTGGTATTCGATCTTGCTCCCCGTGATGCCTTGTTTGTCAACCAAGACGAAACGCTTGTCGGTGAACACGAAGTAGTCGCGGATTAGCTGGTAGGCGTGCTCGACCACTTCCCCCTTCGCCAGTATCTGGCCGAACTCTTGCTGAATCTTCGCCGGGTCGATCTTGGCTGCATTTCCAAGCATTCCGTCAAGTAGTCCCATTGTTGTTTCCTCGAGGCTAGATTAATCATGCGACCGTTGGCAGTCGTCATTGTCCACCAGCGGCGCACCGCCGACTTCGCAGCCTTTGAGCTCCTCCGACCTTCGGTGATACGCTGACCTTCTCCATAACGGGGCCAAGCATGACCGACCACGTCCCCTCACCGGCCTTGGAGAGTTCATCGAGGGCAACCTTGAGCCGATCCTGCGGGAGTGGGAGGCTTTCGCCCGCTTCCTGGTGCCGCTGGCCAGTCTGAACAGGAAGGCCCTGCGCAACCACGCAGAAGGGATGCTTCTCGAGGTAGCTATTCCTGCTTCGGAAAATCGTTGTTCATCACCCGCCCCACGGTGGCAAACAGTTCCTGGCGCAGGCCCTCATATGCCGCCTTGTTTTCTTTCAACAAAGTGTCATAGGCGAAGTAGCTGGGACCGCCCCGGTTTGACGTGACGGAGTTCCACGTGATGGGCTGGAGCTTGTCGTCGCGCAATGCGTACTCCACCACAATGATGGGCCGGAAGTCCGCGGTCAAGCTTGGCGCTCCGTAGCCGGCAGTAATGCGCAGCAGCATCACCTCATAACCCGGCGTAGCCGTCAGGCCGGCGAGCTCCATTTTTCGCGCAGCGCCCGTGGCGCGATCACTTGACGTGAGCTTGACTTCGCGACCTGTCGCTCGCATGGCCTCGGCCAGGCGTTCGGCGTATTCCCGATGAAGCGTCAACTCGCCCTGGCTTTCCTCTATGGCCTGTTGAAAGCGTTTACTGCGGCTCGCGACTTGGTTGATCGAGTTGCTGCGACTCGCAGCGTCCGCGCCAATCGCCACCAGTACTCCCACCGGCCCGAGCAAACCGCCGAGCCCGACCGTCGGGGTCGCGCCGGTATCCAGAACTCCTAGTTCGGACTTGGCGTTGTAGACGATCTCGACCCGGGGATGTGACAGCGGCTCTGGCTCTTCATTGGCGGCTTGCTTGGGCCGGCCTGCGCAAGCGACGAGCATGACTGCGATGGCGCAGACGGTAATGATGCGTTTCATGGCGCTCCCTCGTAAGCGTCGTCTCAGCACCCTCTTTTTTTGTTGACGGCTTTGAGCAGGATTGGCGGTTCGGTGCGCGCGGCGGTCGTGTGCATCAAGAACTGCTAATGCACATCAATGAACGATCAAGACACCCCGAGCAAACGCCGTAGGCGCGAGCACAGCCCGATGTTCAAGCGCGAATTGGTCGCGCGCAGCCTGGTTCCCGGTGCGTCGGTGGCAGCCGTCGCGCTGGAGGCCGGCATCAACTCGAACCTCCTGTTCGCATGGCGCCGGATGCATCTGAGTGCACAAGAGCAGCCCCAGACGCCGGCGCCGTCCGAGCCCTCGCCGATGCTGTTGCCCGTCACCATTGAAGCCGCGCCGGTTGAGCCATGCCCCTCACCAACGGTGGCGGCGCCTCGCCAACCTGCCGGGACCATCGAGATCGACGTCGGCGGTGCGCGGGTTCGACTGCGCGGCGCGGTCGACGAAGCCAGCGTGCGCCATGTCCTGCAGACGCTGAAGGCGCTGGCGTGATCGGCCTGCCCACGAGCACCCGCGTCTGGATCGTCGCGGGCCACACCGACATGAGGAAGGGATTCAACGGCCTGTCAGCGATGGTGCAGACGGCGCTGGAGGCCAACCCCTTCTGCGGCCACGTCTTCGTCTTCCGCGGCCGGCGCGGCGACATGCTGAAGGTCCTATGGTTCGATGGCCAGGGCCTGCTGATCCTGGCCAAGCGTTTGGAGCGAGGCCGCTTCGTCTGGCCGCAGGCTGTGTCGGGCAAGGTCTCGCTGACCCCGGCGCAGTTGTCCATGCTGCTCGAAGGCATCGACTGGCGCATGCCGACGCGCACCGATCAGCCCGTGCTCGCGGCTTGAGGCGCGCTCAAGAATTCGTCTTTTGAACGCACGGGTCTCGGTCAATTCCGGGCAAGGCCGATGGCATAGTAGAGGGCGTGCCGAACACCGCCCACGCACCCCACACCGTCGACTCGCTGCTGCGCGTCGTGCAGGCGCGTGACGCGGAAGTGGCCCTGCTCAAGCTGCTCGTGGACAAGCTCAAGGTGCAGCTGCTGCGCCAGGTCCGGGCCCGCTTCGGTGCCTCCAGCGAACAGCTGGACGACCCGCAGATCGCGTTGATCGCTGACTTGCCGATACACGAGCTTGCGCCGATCGCGCAGACCCCCAAGGCGCCAGCCGCCAACAGCGAAGGCTTCGACCGCAGCCTGCCCGCGCACCTGCCGCGCGAGAACCATGTGTACCGGCCCGAGACTTCGGATGCACGGCGCGACGCCGCCGGCCAGGCCTGTGGCTGCAGCGCGTGCGGCGGCCGGTTGCGCCAGATCGGCCAGGACGTCTCCGAACAACTGGAATACGTGCCCTCGCGCTTCAAGGTGATCCGCCACGTGCGCCCCAAGCTCGCCTGCATGGCGTGCGAATCCATCTTCCAGGCGCCAGCGCCGAGCCGGCCCATCGCACGCGGCGTGGCCGGTCCCGGGCTGCTGGCCCACGTGCTGGTCGCCAAGTATTGCGACCACCAACCTCTCTACCGCCAGAGCCGCATCTACGCCCGCGAAGGTGTGCCCATTGAGCGCTCCACCATGGCCGGCTGGGTCGGTCAGAGCGAGAAGCTGCTGGACCCACTGGTTGCCGCGCTCGGGCGCTACGTGCTGGCGGGCTCCAAGCTGCATGCCGACGACACGCCCGTGGCGGTGCTCTCGCCCGGGCGCGGCCGGACCAAGACCGGAAGGCTCTGGGTCTACGTGCGTGACGATCGGTCCTCGGCGAGCACCGACGCGCCGGCCGCGTGGTTGCGCTGCTCGCCCGACCGCAAGGGCGAGCATCCCCAGGCGCACCTGAAGGACTTCAAGGGGGTCTTGCAGGCCGATGCGTATGCGGGCTTCGCCAAGCTCTACGCCGGCGGCGCCATCATCGAGGCTTCATGTTGGGCCCATGCGCGCAGACCGTTCTGGGATCTGCACGAGAGCCAGGGTCGGGCGCCGGGCTCGGTTGCCGAACAAGCGCTGCGGCGCATCGGTGCGCTGTATGCGATCGAGGCCGACATACGGGGGCGCCCTCCGGCCGAGCGATGCCGGGAGCGCCAGGCGCGGGCCGGTCCGTTGCTTGAGGAACTGTTCGCCTGGTTGAGAGGAATGCTCGGGCAGGTGTCTGCCAAGTCGGAGCTCGCGCGCGCCATCGGCTACACGCTCACGCGGCTCGGATCGCTGACGCGCTACCGCGACGACGGGCGCATCGAGATCGACAACAACGCCGCCGAGCGCGCGCTGCGCGGCGTCGGCCTGGGCCGAAAGAACTTCATGTTCATGGGCTCGGACGCCGGGGGCGAGCGCGCTGCGGCCATCTACAGCCTGGTGGAATCGGCCAAGTTGAACGGGCTCGACCCCGAGGCCTACCTGCGCGATGTGCTCGGGCGCATCGCGGACCATCCGATCAACCGCATCGACGAGTTGCTGCCGTGGAACATCGGTGGGCCGCAGCACATCGAGCAGCGACTGGCCGCCTGAGCACCTCGTGCCCGGGCGCTTGCAACCGGACAACGCGAAGAGGACGACAGAGTGAACCCGCAAGGCACCGACCCGAAGCTGATCGATGCGCTCAACCGGGCGAGCAGCCTGGAGCTGTTCCAGCTGAGCGCCATCATCGAACGGATGCTGGCCGATCCCAGACGCATCCTCGCCGTGCGCAGAAACATGAATCTCGGCCAGACAGTGCGCTTCCTCGACTGGCGCGACGGCCAGATGCGCCATGGCAAGGTGGTCGCCATGAAGGACACGCAGGTGACTTTGCACGAGGAAGGCACGCGACGCGAGTGGAAGCTGCCCTATGTCGCCGTCGAACCACCGGATCCTGCAAGCCCGCCCGCAACGGCTTCTGCGCGCGCAGCACCACCGCAGAGCATGCCTTCACGGGGTGACTTCCGCTGCGGCGAGAAGGTCTCGTTCGACGACAGGTACCTCCAGCCGCAGGTAGGCGTCGTCGTGCGCATCAACCAGCGCACCGCCACCGTCGACACGGGCAACGGGCATTCATGGCGAGTGCCGTTCCACATGCTGCGCCAGGTCTTCGACATCTGATTGTTCGGCCACGGTCAAGAGGGCCGTGAGCTGACGCTTACGCTCCCTCTCATTCGGACAATTTAGAAAATGACTGCACGGTCCGCGTACTACTTGGAAGACTCAAGCGTGCCCTCCGTAGGCGTTTTCCCCTCTACTGCGGATTTCAAGAATTCGATGGAGATCGGGCTGAAGCGCGACCACCATGCTTTCACCTCCGTACCGCCCGTCGGCAGTTTGGTGATCTCGTAGTGGGCGATGCGCGTTGTATAGCCCTGCCGCATCGTCACGGTGCCTCGACCTCCGGTTCGGTCAAGCTCCGAAGTTTCTCGCATGTCGATGCTTGCGGCGCCGGTAAGCATCTTGTTGATGGTCTCGGATGCGCTGCGGGCTTGACGTCCAACGTCGCGGTACACCAAGACGAAGTCACGTTCCGTAGTGAGGGTCACACGATGCTCTGCGCGAGCCTTGAGCTCGTCAATGCTTCTGTACAACGGCATTGCAGTGCACCCGGCAAGCACGGCGGCGAGCAGGGGGAGGAAAAACCTTTTCATTCTGTGCTCCCCAAGGGGGCCACGGCTAGAGCCGGTGACTCGACAAGGTAATGCTCCTTCTCACCAATGGAGAACCGCGTGTCCGCCTGGTAAGCCGATATCAGTACGAGCCGCTGTCCTTTTTCACTTGTCTTTTCCGTTATCACGTAGCTCGTCCCGGCCTTGAATTCGATGTTCTTGAGCAAAGTCTGCTCTCCCGTGAGCTTTCCTCCGGAGACCATCACGTCGTGCCGTCCCGGCGGAATCTTGAGCTTGACAAGAGAGACGTGAGGGCTATAGAGGCCGGCGCTTGCGCCTCCGAACTGTCTGATGCCCGTGACAGTGCCGTCGACACGAGAGGGAACGTAAGCAGCCCATGCCGTATCCATGTAGTGCCTGTAGGGATAGCCGCTCAGTGTGGCGAACGGTTCTCCTGGCTTGACCAGTTGGTTCTGGTAATTGGCGCGAATCGTCTCGACTGGAACGCGAGTTGCAGGGGAGGCGCAACCCCAAAGTGCTGCGGCCAGAGGTAAGGCTGCCAGCGCCTTCATGAGACTGCCATTCAGTGTCATTGTTGGCCTTGCTGTTGGTCGGTGGACGACGTCAATGAGATGGTTCACTTCGCTTTCCCTTGAATTTTCAAATCAGAAACTTGCGTTGAGATTGAAGCCGAAGGTGGTCTTGGCCGTGCGGTACCCCTCAGGCTTGCGGATCGGCGCCCCCATGAAGAAGTCGTAGCTGAGCTTGCTCCACTGCCCCCGCACCCCGATGACCGCGCCCGCGAGGCTGCGGCCCGGCAGGTCCGCGGTGGAGCGCCCGCCGACATGCCCGTAGTCGGCACCGACATACAGCTCCGCCCCGCTCTGCCCCATGGCCCAGCCGATGTCGTTGCGGATCAGCCAGCCGCGCTCGCCCATCAGGCTCGTCTCGCCGTCGAAGCCGCGCACTGTGTAGCGCCCGCCGATGGCAAACCTGTCCTGTGACATCAGCGGCGTGCGGTTCCATTGCGCGCGGACCAGGCCCGAGTAGCGCAGCTTCTGCTCGCCCAGCTTGAACGGCGCGTTCAGGCTCAGCTCGGCCGTGTACAGCCGCATGCGCGAGGTGCCCTCGCCGAACGTCTCCTCCGGCGCTGCGATCGACCCGAAGCCGCCCGTGCCATGCTTGTAGGCGAGCGTGCCTTCCAGCGTCGCGTCGCCGATGAACTCCTTGTGGTTCAGCCCGAGCTCCCAGCCCCCCACCACCCGGTGCTGCACCTCGACCTCGGTGTCGTCCACGAAGTTGCGCGATTCGCGCCGGAAGCCCTTCAGCGCCAGCGTGGTCTTGCGGCTCTGGTCGCGGTACAGCAGGCGCGAGAGCTTGACCTCGGCGTTGTTGGTCTTGCCCGCGTAGACATAGTCCTGGTTCAGCCCGGCCACGCGCTGGTGGTACTGGCTGTTGGAGGCCGTGAGGCCCAGCATCCAGTAGCCGTAGGGCAGCGAGTAGTGCACCGTCTGGCCTTCGGTGCCCTTGGCCGGGTCGCTGAAGACGTGGCCGTTGAGGTTGTGGTTGGCGCTGACATAGAACAGGTCGTTCAGCCCGAAGGGGTTGTCCAGCGACAGCGTGGCGCCGGCCTGGTAGCGGCCCGTGGCCTCGGTGCCGCTGTCGTCCAGGCTCAGGGTGAGGCGCCACTTCTTGGCCTGCACGTACTTGACCACCAGGTCGCTGTCGCCCGGCTTGGCATCGGGTGCGGTGGAGGGTTCGATCTGGATGTCGGCCTCGGCCGTGGGGGCGCGCTTGAGGTTCTCCAGGCCCTGCTCGATGTCGCGCAGGTTCAGCAAATCGCCCGGGCGGGCGGGGATGGCGGACCCCAGCAAGGCGCCGCTGCCCAGCAGCGTGGAGGAAGAATCCGGCGTGGTCCGGATGGCCGCGATGCGCCCGGGCACCAGCGACAAGGTCAGGGTGCCGGTGGACAGGTCCTGCGGCGCAGCAAGTACCCGGGTGGTGACAAAGCCGCGCGCAATCGCCGCCTGCTGGGCGCGGGCGAGCACCACGTTCACACCCGGCGTGCCGAGGCACCGGCCCAGTGGTGAATCGTTGCCCTCGGGGCCGGACAGATCGGCCACCGCCCACTGGAAGGCCTCGGCCTGCTCGCCGACCAGTAATACGCGGTCGATGCGAAAGCACGGGGCTTCGGATTCGGGAATGCGCTGGGTAGGCGCGGGTGGCGCGGCCTGCAGCCGCTGGTCCACCGTGCGCTCGTTCTGCTCGCGCAGGGCGCGTTCGCGTTCCTGCTGGCGTTGCTGTTCGACAAAGGGTTGCGGCGTGCTGGAGACCTGCGCTTGAGCCAACAAGGGGCCGCCCAGCAGCACACCGGCCAGCATGGCACACGGGTTTGTTTTCAATTTCTCTCCCTCACTATCCTTTGATCTGCACCATAGCGCGCAGGAACTCCGAAATTCACCAATGCTCTTTGTGCTCGCCTACCAGTCACATAACCCCAGCCACATACCGTCAGGCAAGAAGATCACCACTGTCCCTTGTACTTTCCGGCCAACCACATGACGACCGTTGCAACAACAGTCACGCCGAGAATGACAAACAACAGACTGCGAAGTTCTGACGAGCTAACGGGGAAATAGAGAACCCCATGGATTGCCCAGCGAATCAAGGGCATGGCAAGCAAAGCAGCCAAGGAAAATCCGACGCCGATGATGAAGAGGCAGGTCAAGAACAGAACTCCAAACATTCTCAAGCCTAGACTTCGCGATGTGTTCATCTCCCACCTCTGGTTGGGCTGCCTGTACCTTGTGGAACATTTGGGTTATTAACTCCCGCATTGGCCAGCTCCTGCAAAAAGCTGCCAACGCTGGCGCCGCCCACCCCGGGCACAACACTAGGCTGCAGCCAACTCTGCATCGTGTAACCTAGGTCTTGCCACATTGGCCGATACCATGCATTGAAATAGCCATTCAATCCGTTCTGCGTGACTGCGGCGACTGGATAACCAAGCGTTGTCCCCAGCGCAGCCCCAAAGATGCTTCCTCCGGAAGCGGAAGGCGCTTGATTCATATAGATTGTGTTCATCCCCGATCCGACGAGCGCGCCCCCTGTGTTAACGAACATCGAAGACATAAATCCTGCCCCATAAGTGAGCGCCCCGGTATAGAACGCCATCCCGACATCCCGTGGATTGACCTGACTAACACTTCCGCCATTTGCGTACAACTGGCCACCCACATTTGCCGTTGCCCCAATTGTCCCGCCTACGGCAAGTCCTTCCCAAGTCAACGAAACTCCAGCCGGCCCCAGCAGTGGGGCCACAATCAATGCGGCAGCGGTGATCGCTTGCTGTGTACATTGCTGGGGATTCGCTTTGCAATTGTTCAGCACATCGATCGATTGCCTGACCGTCTCTCGATAAGCGGGGTCGTTCGCCAGCCGCTGCCCTGCGTACTGTCCCAGATCATTGCCGGTTGCGGCGCCGATTGGCAGCTTTCCGTCATCCGCGAGATCGATCATCGCCTGCGTTCCATTGATCACCTCCTCTCGCAAGGTAATGCAGTTGCCAGTTTTCGCGCAGTTGGCCAACGCCACATTCTGTTGATTGCTGAGATCCTGATAGCTGTTACGTATGACCTGCTGTTCCTCGGTCGTGCAGTTTCGCGCTTGGCATCGTTTGATGTCTTCCGCGAGCGCCTCCCATTGAGTGCTCGTCAGATAGTTGTTCGTGACCTCGTTCAATGCCCCAGCGGCTCCTGATGTACCACCTAGCGCACCACCGATGGCCATGGTCAGCCCCGCCACCACTGAATCATGTACAGCACCAGTGAGCCCCAACGCGCTGACGGTCTGGTCAACGTAAGAGGCGACCTGCGTACTTGCAACCGCGCCAATGGCGCCCCCGGCACCCCCTGTCAGCCCTCCAATCACCATGTGCCCGGAAGCGCGACATGTGCCGCTGCTCCCCCAGCATGCCCGCTCCTCGTCGGTTGTGGCATTCCGCAATCGCTCGTTCGCATACTGACCCCATGCACTTGACGCCTGTGATCCGAATTGCGCTGTGATCAGGACTTGCCCTTGAACATCTCTCATGGCCCGCTCGCGATTGGTCCTTTGCAGCGCGTTGGTGCCGTCGACTCCGGTGCGAGCCGCCGTGTTGCCTGCAATGCCCGAGATCCCGCTTTGCGTGAGGCTCGACTGATTGACATCGTTGCTGCCGATGCCGGCGCTGCCAGAACTCGACCCCGAGGTGCTGGTGCTGAAGTTGACGCTGTACCCGCTGCCTTGGAAGGTGTCGTGGTTGACCAGATCGGTCATCGTCAAACTGCCTGTCGCGAAGCTGTTCCTACCCAAATTGACCGCCGCATCAGTGCTAGTGATCACACCACCGACAAGATTGGTGTTGCCCGCCACATGGACGCCGAAGCCGCCGTTACCCGCGAGGAACCCGCTTTGCTGCGTCGCGCTCGCAAAATTCCCGTCGCCGCGCATGTTGTTGGCATAAACGCTCACGCTGCTGTCGCCATAGCAATACCAAGCGCAGATGGTGGCATTGAAGCCGCCTCCGCTGTTCTGGCTGTGATAGGTGCTGGTGTCCTGGAGGGTCTCGATGTGCAGGTTGCCGCCCACATCCGCATTGATTCGGTTTCCCGAAACTGTGGTGCCCCGGACTCTGGTATCTCCGCCACTGGTGATATTCACTTGCTGGCCCGCATGGATGTTGGTGTTCGTCCATGCGCCATCGGTGCCGTTGTCACGGCCGCTCTGACGGCCGGCCGCCACCTCGATCGTGAGGCCATTGCTCTCCCCGAACGTGAAGCCAACGCCGATGCTGGCGTTGCTGCTGTGGCTGGTGGAACTCTGCTCCCTCGAATTGGCCGCCGCCTCGAGCGTGATGTTGTTGTCCGCCGCCAAGTTGACGTTCTTGCCGGCGCTGATCTCGCTTCCGCGCACGAGGACATTGGAGTCTCGGCCGCCGCCAGTGGCGGTGATGGTGACGTTGCCGCCAGCCTCCACGCGTGAGCCGGCCGACGTATTGCTGCTTTCCGTCCGCGTGGACTCGCTGGAACTGCTGCCTAGGGTGAGGGTGCCTCCCATGCTGACGGCACCATTGGCGTTCCCGCTGCCGGTGACCGCAGCTTGGGAGATGTCCTGGTACGCCGAGTAGCCGCTGAGCGCCATGCTGGCAGCGCCCAGCGCCTGCATGCGGTCGTCCTTGGTGTCATGCATCGCCTGGGTGGTGTCCTCCAGATTCCGCAGCATGTCGATCAGCGGCGCCTTGATCCCCAGTGTGATGCCACTCTGGGAGAAGCTCTGCGTGCTCTCGCTGCGGCTGCTCTCGCGCGCCTCGACGATCTGCACATCGCGCGCCTGAATGTCGACGTCGCCTCCCGGCGCTACCACATCGCTGCCAACCTGGCTGTAGCGGTTACCGGCGGTGATGGTGACATTGCCCGCTATTGCCCCGACGGTACTGCCCACGGCCGTGCTCGCCGCGCGGTTGCTGGTGCTTCGCGCGTCCTGCTGGCCCCAGGTCCAGCCCGAGTTCGCGTCAAACATGCCGCTCTTGGATTCCTCGCGGACATACTGGCTGTCCCGGGTCTGCGTCGCGGCTTCGATGGTGATGTTGTTGCCGGCCCAGAGCTCAGTGCCCTGGTCGCTCACCACGTTCGAGCCGCGGATGCGGATGTCATTGCCCGCATCCAGCACCATGGTCTTGCCACCCAGGCTGCTGCCGATGACGCCGGTCGACCCATAGGTGCCTTGCTCCATGCTGCGGTCGCTGCCCCAGAAGCCGCTCTCCTCGGTGCGGCGTCCCGCATTGAGGGCCGAAGTCGACTGGCCCGCATCGATGGTGATGTTACGTTTGGCGGCGACCTCCAGTGCGCCCTCCGCGCTGTTGATGGTGGCCGCCCGCACGTTGACATCCCGCTGGGCGTGCAGGTTGATGTCTCCGCTGGTCTCGATGCGGGTGCCGACTTCCCGCGTGCTGGCTTCGGCTCGGTAGTTGCCGGCGTCTCGAACCGTGGTGTCCTGCCTTGCAGTCGTGACGGTGCCCAGGTTGATGTCGCGGCCAGCGCCGATCTCGGTCGTGCCTTCCTTGCCGCTGTTGGCGACGAGGGCGCCGATCAGGTTGACGTCGCGGCCGGCCGACGCCACCAACACGCCCTTGGGGTCGCTCACATACAGGCCGGCCACCCGGTCGACGATGGTGGCGCCGCGCAGGCTCACGGCCCCGGGCGTGAGGTCCAGAGCCAGCCCGCTGCTGCTGGTCGTGCTGCGCACGTTGATGTCGCGCCCGGCCTCGATCTTGAGTTGGCTGGCCGCGTCGATCGTGCCGCCGATGTTGTTCAGGTCGGTCCGGGCCTTGAGGTCGAGGCTGTCGCCGGAGATGCGGCCGTTCAGGTTCTGGATGTTCTCCGCCGTGATGCTGACGGTCTTGCGCCCGGCGACGGTACCGCTGTTGACCAGATCGCCATCGAGCTTGATGTTGACTTCCTTGCCGGCCAGCAAGGCGCCCGAGCCATCGATGTCGCCGTTCTTCACGCGCACGTAGACCTGCGGCACGAGGACGCGCTGGCTGCTGCCGTCGGGCAGCGTGACGGTCTGCTCCACCAGCCAGACGATGTCGCTGGTCAACTGCGCCATCTGGGCGTCGCTGAGCGCGATGCCCGGCCGCAGGCCGTACTGCCGCGCGAAGGTGAGTCCGGCATCCATCAAGGCGGTGTACTGGGGTTCGTCGCTGTCGTAGCCATCGAGGTAGCGGTAGCCGGTCAGCTGGGCCACCTGCTCGCGGATCAGGCGCTGCTCGTAGTAGCCATCACCCAGGCGCTTGAGCGTGTTGTTGGGGTCTTGCCCCAAGTTGTTCAGCAGGTAGTCGCTGCTGAGCCAGTTGTGCCGGTTCGCAAAGCGCGGATCGGTCTCGATCAGGTAATGACTCGAAGTTTCCGGATGCGTGCGGAACAGGCTGGCGGTGGGCACCGTGAGGCCCGGCAAAGTGGTGCGCACGACTTGCGTGGCTCCGGAGCTGGCCGCCAGGTTCACCTCGATGATTGGGTGAACAACGGGGCCGGCTGCGCCGCCCGAGGCCGTACCTGGTCCATTCACCGGCGTGCCAGTCCCGCCGGCCACGCCGGTGGGACCGCCGGCGTTGACGCCGCTCGCACCAGGTACGCCCTGGTTGGTGTGGCCGGGGGTCAGGGTGCCGGTGGACCCGCCGCTGCCGATCACCGAGACATTGCCCTCCTGCCGTGCCGCCGCCAGGGTCACGGTGGTGGGCACGCTGGTGTTGTAAGGCGAGATCTGCTCGCCGTCGCCCAGGCCCGCCTGGAACAGCTGCACCCCGGTGCGCGTCTGCGCGCCGGAGACCTCGACGTTCTTGTTCTCGATCTTCCCGCCGGTGACGGTGAGCGCTCCCCCGGCCAGGATCTGGCTCATGTCGTTGGTGCCGCTGCCCACGGCAATGTTCATCTTGCCGCCGGCGATGATCCGGCCGGGCGACGACGTCTGCAGCACAGGGGTGGTGGTCGACTCGGTATAGACCCAGGCGTAGTAGGAGCGCGCGTAGTTGTCGTAGACGTCTCGGATAAAGGCCTCGGTCGCGGCGTCGAGGCGCTGGTGGGCGTCAAGATAGGCCTGGGCCTGAATTGCGTCGGCAGGCATGTCGGTTGCGGGCGGCGTCACGCCGAAGGCCGCCCAGATCGGGTCGGTCCGGGCGTACCAGGCGCCCGGCTCGGTGTACGTCTCGGTCTGATCGATGTTGATTTGCCGCGTGCCCGTGAGATCGCGGCTGTTGCGCGGCGGGTTCGCGTAGTAGGTGCCGTAGCGGGACAGCGGATAGCTGGCCGAGGGCACCAGGATGCCCGAGAACTGGCCGGAGACGGGTCCTGCAGTGTGGCTGACGAAGCTGGGCCACAGATAGCCCATCAGGTGCTCGAAGTCGACCGAGGGCCCCTGGACCGTCACGAAGACCAGCTGGCTCGGGTCGTAGCGCGTCGAGCTGCCGGGCAGTGCATATTCAGTGTGCTGCTTGCCGTCGGAGGTGGTCTGGGTCGTCCAGGTCACGCCGCCGTTGGTGTTGTTCAGGACATTGGCCTTGATATCCATGTCCTGCACGGCCTCGATGGTCGCCGCGTGGTTGTTCAATACGCTGGCTGACTTGCTGGCCTTGCCGTCGATCAGTTCGCCGCCCACATAGAGATTGCCGGCGCTGAGGATCAGGGCACCGTCGCGGTTGTTGATGGTCCCGGCGCCGATGTCGAGGCGCTCGCGCGCGGCAATGGTGCCGGCCGATGCGACGCCGTTAACCGTTTCGGCGCTGTTGTTGAGCGTGCCGGCGCCGATCGCCACCCAGTCGCCATAAATTCGGCCAGTGCCCACATTGTTCAACGTGCCGGCATTGATGCGCGTGATGCCGCCGTCGATCACGCCGCGGTTGGTCAGCGTGCCAGTGGCGTTCAGCGTGGTGGTCTTGCCCTGGATGTCGCCGGTGGCCGTGTTGTTGATGTCCTTCGCCGAGAGCGTCAGGTCGTTGCCCGCGGCCAGCCGGCCGGCGTTGGTGATGTCGCCGGTCGTCGACACCGTCAGGTTGTGGTTGGCGACGGTCTCGCTGCCCGCCGCGAAGGTGATGTCCTGGGTGACCGCCAGGCTCATGTCGCCAAGCGACAGCAGCTTGCCGTCCCATGTGACCGAGCCCGCGTCGAGGACGACGTTCTTGCCGCCGACCAGGGTGCCGCCGGTGTTGACCACCGACAGGGTCTTGGCCGCGGCGGGGTCTCTGATCGTGAGTGTGTCGCCGGCGGACACCAGGCCCGCGCTGTTGTCGATCGTTCCGCTGCTCGTCAGGGTGGCGTTCTGGTCGGCACGGATGGCGCCCGAGGCATTGGCGATGGACTGGGCCGTGATGTCGACGTTCTGACCTTCGATGCCCTGCTCCATCCGCTGGGTGCCGGTGTTGACGACGCTGCCGGCGTGGAGCGTGGTGGTCGCCATCGAGCGGATCAGGCCACCGGTGTTGGTCAGCGTCCCGGCGTTGATGCCGAGGTTGCCGACCGCCAGCGTCTGGCCGCCGGTGTTGTCGTAGGCAGCGCCATGGGTGTCGAGCGTGACCGCGGACTGCCCGAGCACCTGGCCGCCGCCCGTGTTCGTGAAGGCCTGGGTGCTGGCGTCCAATGCGTTCTTCGCGCCGATGAAGCCGGCGGCGTTGTTCAGATCGCCCACGCTCGTCAGCGTCAGCGTGTCCGCGCTCGTGATGCCGCCCGGCGCGTCTTCGGGTTTGGAACGATAGCCCTCGGCGCTGGTGTTGGTCAGTGCCTGGCCATTCGTATCGATGGTCATGGCACCACCGGACTGGATCAGGCCGGCATCGTTGTTCAGCGCGCCTGAATTCACATTGACGGTGGTGATCGCTGCCAGCGTGCCCTTCGCGCTGTTGTCCAGTGCCTGGCCCCGCGTGTCGACCGATAGGCTGTTGCCGAAGACCTGGCCGCCGGCGTTGTTGAGGCCGCCGTTCAGCAATGTCGTCGTGGCGCCGGCTTGCAAGGTGCCGCCCTTGTTCGTCGTCGTGCCGATGGTCGTGACGCTCAGGTTGCCATTGACGGCGGCCACCGTCCCGCCGGTGTTGTCCAGCGTGCCGGCCACGAGTGTGGTGCGGCCGTTGGCCGCCAGCGTGCCGCCCACGTTGGTCGCGGCGCCGCCGATGGTGGCGGTCAGGTCGCCGACCGCGGTTGTGCTGCCGGCGTCGTTGTTGAGGCTGCCGGCCGCGATGGTGGTGTTTCCGCCCGCGCCGATCACGCCCTTGTGGCTGTTGTCGAGCAGGCCGTCCACGATCAGGGCAAGGTCGGAGGTCTCGGCGGCGCGAATGGTGCCGCCCTGGTTGGCCAGGCTGCCGGCCGCGACGGTCGTGTCGCCGTTGCTGGCCAGCGTGCCGCCGCTGTTGTCCAGCGCGCCAACCACGGTGATGCGCATGGCGTTGGTGCCGGTCTGCACGATTTGGCTGCCGGCGCGGTTGCCGAGCGAACCGGCATCGATGCTGATCTGTTGGGCGCTGATCGCGGCCTTGACGCCGTCTTGATTGAAGGCGCCCGACATGGCGACCGTCAGTGCGCCGTTGGCCGTGATCTGTCCATCGGTGCTGCTGTAGCTGCCGCCCGCAATGGCGAGCTTGCCGGTGCCGGCATGCTCGATCTTGCCGCCGGCGTTGGTGATGGTCGCACCACCAAGGCTCAGGTCCTGGCCGTTGCTCGCGATACGACCACCATCGTTGTTCAAGGTGCCCGCGACGGCGACGGTGGTGGCGCCGGTGCCGGTCTGCACGATCTCCCCGCCGTTGGTGTTGGCGAGGTTCGCGACATTCAGGTCCAGTTGGCCGGCATTGAGGATGCCCGCGTCGTTGACCAGCGTCTGGTCCGGCTGGGTGTTGGCCGTGATGCGCAAGGTGCCGGGGGTCACGACGGTGGCTCTACTACCCGTGAGCACGTTGCCTTGCGTGGCCGTGATGGCGATGTTGTCCGCGCTGGTCTGGCTCGCCGACAGATCGACGCTCGCGCCCTGCAGCGTCGCTTGGCCGGCTGCAAGCGTGGTGCCGTGGGCCGCCAGCGCGCCGGTGGCGGTGACCACCAGGTCACCCGCCGCGCCAAGGGTTCCGTCGCCCTGGATGCCCGCGCCGAGCACGCCGGTGCGGCTGCCTTGCAGGCTGCCGGCGCTGAGCGTCGTGTGACGCCCGGCCGTGATGCTGCCGTCGTTGCGCAACGTGCCGCCGACCGCGACGGAGGCATCGTTCGCGCCGCGCAGGCTGGCGCCCTCGGCGTTCAGCAGCAAACCCGCCTGCACGCCCAGGTCGGTGGCGGCGCCGACGGTGCCGCCGCTGCCGTTCTGCAACTGGTTGGCCACGGCCAGCTGCACACCGGCCTGCGCCGACTGGATGCTGCCCTGCGTGTTGTCCAGGCTGCCGGCGCCGAGCGTGACGCCCTGGTTGGCCACCAGCTTGCCGGCGGTGTTGTGGACCGCGCCTGCCACGTTGGCCGCCAGCGCCCCTGTGCTCGAGATCGTGCCGCGCGTGTTGTCGGCCTGGCCGCCCACGGTCAGGGTGGCATCGGTGGCGCTGGTGAGCGTGCCGCCGACGTTGATGAGGTCGCCGGTGGTGGCGATGTTCAGGCTGCCGGCGTTCAGCGTGCCGCCGGTGTTGTCGAAGCGCTCGACGTTGGCGCTGAAGCCGTTGCTGACGTTGAGCGTGCCGCCGTGGTTGTCGAAGCTCGGCTGGCTCACGGCCATGCTGGCGACGCTCAGGGTGCCGCCGTTGTTGTTGATGTGGGCGCTTTGCAGGCTGATGGGCTCGCCCGCGTAGATCTTGCCGCCATCGTTGCGGAGCGTGCCGGCCGCGGTGACGGTGCCGGGCGATGGCGGCACGTACGGTGCCGGCGCGATGGTGCCGCCGGAGCCGGTGTCCGTGCCTGCGGTCGGGGTGCCGGGGCTGGCCGTGCCGCCCGTTCCGGTTCCTGTGCCGCCCGTGCCGCCGCCAGTGCCGGTGCCCGGCGTGGGCGGCGCAGCCGCCACCGGCCCCAGCCCGATGACGCCGCCGCTGGTGTTGCTCAAGGCCGGCGCGCTCAACCCGAGGCCGGCGCTGCTGGTCTGGCGCAGGGTGCCGCCGCGGTTGTCGATGTCGCCCGCGGTGCTGGCGAGCTCCAGCCGCGCGCCTTCGAGCGTGCCGCCCGCGCCGTTGAGTGCATTGGCCAGGTCGCCCTGGGTCGTGAGCTTGAGGTTGCCGCCACTGCTGATGCGGCCGCTGTTGGCGAGCGCCGAAGCCGCGAGGTTCGCATCGGCGGTGGCCTGGAGCGTGCCGATGTTCTCCAGGCGCCCGGCGCTGGTGACCACCAGTTGGCCCGCGCCCATCAGCGCGGTGGCGCCCGGCGCGGCCTGGATGGTGCCGGCGTTGCGCACACCCAGGCCGGCCTCGGTGCCGATGAGGGTGATCTTGCCGGCGTACATGCCGCCGAGCGCGGCCACGTCCAGGGCAAAGGTGGGCGCCGTGCCGGTGCCCGTGGTGGGCGTGACCTGGCTGTGGTCGGCGCTGACCGTGTTGGCGCCGGTCACCACCTTCAGTTCGCTGGCCCAGATGCCGGCGTTGGCCTGCACGGCGCGCGCGAGGATGGCGGCGTAGTCGGTCTTGCTGGCGTCCAGGCCCGCGCCGTCGATGGTGATGGTGCCGCCGCGCACGAGGAAGCTGTCCAGGCCGCCCACGGCATTGAATTGCGGCGTGCCGGTGGTCAGCGTGGCCCGGCTCGCATTGATGAAGCCGCCGCCGTCAACGCTGATGCCGGCGGGGTTGGCAATGATCACTTCGGCCCGCGTGCCGCCCACCTCGATGTAGCCGCGCAGCTGGCTCGGGCTGCCGCCGTTGACTTCGTTGAGGATGATGCGCGCGGGGCCGGTGGCAAGAAACGGATTGCCCTGGACGATCCCACCGAGCTGGGTCTGTACGTTCGTGCGGCTGTTGTTGAGGATGGTGCCGTTGGGCGCCACGTTGAACTGGTTGAAGACGTTGCGCGAGACGCCGGCCGCGCTGGGCGTCTGGATGTTGACGAGCGGCACGCCGTTGGGCGCCACCAGCACGGTGGGGCGCAGGTTGGCCGGAACATTGGGCGCGCCGGCGATCTGGGCTTGCACCGGTGGCGCCCACAGCATGCCCGCGAGCGCCGCACCCACGAGCATCGGCGCAAAGGCGGCCGCGCTGGCGCCGGCCGCGCTTGCCACGGTGGTTGCCTTGGACGAGCCCTTGCCTGTGCTTTTCGCCGTCTCCTGGACCACCATGCGCAGGCCGCGCCTGGCGTTGAAGACGATGCGATGCAAATGGCGATTCATGTTCTGGTGCTCCCTCTGGATTGGCTGCCGGGCATCGTTATTTCTGTGACAGGATGCTTCGGCGGGCCGATTATGGGAGGGCAGCGTCCTCGTTCGCGCGGTACTTATTCACGAATCGGACATACTTGAAAACTGACGTCCGGGGATGTAAGGCGCAGGCATTACACCGGGAGCATTTATGTTGGACCAGCACAACGATCGGTCGCGATACATGGCGCCGCAGAAAGGGGCGGTGTGCGAATTTCGGGGGTACTTCGCCGAGTAGGCCTTGCACCATGAATTCAGTCCGTTGCCGCCGTTCGGGCCTTCGGTTCGCCGCCGCTGCAATCCTCTTGAGACGAGTCGATCTAGGCAACTCAGACGGCGTCAGTCAGTGATCATTCCGTCATGTTGTGCGTCGGCTAGGAGACCGTCGGACTTGAGCTCGAACGAATCTGAATGATGGCAGCGACGGAGTTTTTTGGATGGCGTCGGGCTGAATGAGCACCCCTGATGGTTGCCGAGGCACTGTGAGGGCGCATGGGGTCGCGCGGCGACTCGATTTTTGCGTGATCGGGGCGCACTTTTTTTCCTTCAAGTGGCTCGCAGCACGTGCATGCGCTTGATGTTCCATGCCATGGTCACGAGGTTCCACTCGCCTTGCGCCTTGGCCAGCCCGCGCATACTCATCTGACGCCAGCCCATCACCCGCTTGATGATGCCGAACACCGGCTCGACCGTCTGCTTGCGAAGTTTGTACAGTGCCTTGCCGACTTGCGTGGACAGCCGGTGAACCATATTCACGACCGCATCTGTCGTCTGCGGCGCATCGGGGTCGGATGCAAATCGCTCCATCAGGGGTTCGTGATGCGACTGTCGCTTGATCGCCAGCAGCGGCTCGATCCCCGCCTGCGTGCACGCGACCACGTTGGCTTGGCTGAAGAAGCCTTTGTCGGCGATGAGCGTGTGCACCGTGCCTAACGCCTCGGGCAGCGTATCGATTTGCTTGAGCGTGGGCACCACTTCGCGCTTGTCGTTACACGCCTGCGTGACGTGCGCGGTGATCACCATCATCGTGTCGGTGTCCACGCCGGCCTGCGCGTTGTAGCTCTGCTCGAAGCCCCCGCCGGACACCGGCATGATGCGCGACTGCTCATCTGTGAGGTTGACCTGGTCGCCGTCCTTGGGGCCGGCCTGGGGCGGCTCGGGGTCCTTGCCGCGTGGCTTCTTGCCTGCATCACGTTGAGCCTTGCGCTTGGCCTGCTTGCCCTCGAATTCCTGTTGCTCGCCCTGGTAGCGTTCGCCCGCACGCTGCTCGATCTTGGCCTTGGCCTGCGTGATGGCGCTCAGGCGGTCTTCACGCCTGGCAATCTCCGCTGGTACGTCCATGCCATCGGGTAGCGCTGTACGGTCGCTGGTCTCCGCCAGCGCCAGCAGGGCCTGCACTTCCCGGCGCAACTGCGCTTCGATCTTGTTGGCGTGCGCCCAGGACAGCGCCTTGTGCTTGCTGGCGCTGGCGCCGATCTTGGTGCCGTCCAGCGCGATGTGGCCGAGCTTGAGCAGCTTCATCTCGCGTGCGAGCACCAGCACCTGCACGAACAGCGCCTCGACCTCCTTCAGGAAGCGGCGGCGGAATGTCGCCAGCGTGTCGTGATCGGGGTGGGTATTGGCCGCCACGTAGCGAAACGCCACCGAGTCGTAAGTCGCGCGCTCGATCTTGCGGCTGGAGTGAATGCCGTTGGCGTAGCCGTAGATCAGCAAGCCCAGCAGCACCGCCGGATGGTGAGCGGCCGAGCCTCGCCCCGCATATTGGCGGGTCAGATCACTCAGATCGAGCTGCTCGATGACTTCGACCACGAAGCGCGCCAAGTGATCATCAGGCAACCATTCGTCCACCGACGGCGGCAACAGGTACGCAGTGTCTCGGTCTACAGGTACGAAGCGGCTCATCAGGGCGGACTCTCAGTTGTGCAGCAGCAATTGTCTCGGATAGCGCCTTCAGCCGGAAGACTGCTAAGCCCGACGGGCTCCTAGGTAGGCCGACAACGTCTTGCGCGCCTTGTAGTGCGGCTCGGCCACCACTGACATGCCCCTCGGCCCTTTGATGCTCGCCAACATAGACAGACTCACTAGGCCAAGTTCGGGAAATCCGGTGCCAACGTCAATAAGCCCATAGGCCAGGTCTCCGTCTACGTCCAATTCACTCAAGACCCACGATAGGCCACCATCCGGGGTGTAAAGCTTGAGAACGGGATAGGGATCGGTGTGCTCGCCTCGGGTGCGGGCCGCGCCGTTGGAGAGCATCTGAGTGCGTTGCTCTTCGGTCAGCAAGAACATGGAATCTCCAAGAATCAGGTACCCGCTCTCTAGCGATGCATCAACCGATTGGCGTTTGCGGTTCGCTCTGGCTGGCACAACTGTGTAGACCATTCTGGACAGTAGAACGGTGGCTCTGCGTAGGGTGCGGGTTGCCTCTTACATACCTCAAGTTCCAAAGAACGGCGAGGCCCGACATCTCTCCTTCGCAGCATCTCCGTGGCGAACGTGCGCGGCACATGCGGGCCCAAATAGCCAGCTTCGAATTGGCGATACATGCTTCGAAGCTTCGGCCGGTCGAATGGGCATCAGCATTCCAGGAGATGCGAGGCCTGTCCATGGCCGATCAGGCGAGTACGCGTGGCCTCTGACGCGACACGGCTCTGTTCACGGGCAGGAGACCAACCGACGATAACCACAGGCACGTAAACACCCTATGACTGTCGGTTGGCTAGACGCCTCAAGTCGCGAGAACACCCAGTTATCGGTCGTTGGTTCAGTCTCATGTCTTAACTCCTGATAACGTAGGTCACGAGAACACCCCATTACCGTTCGTCGGTCAGCCCACAGGTAGCTGAAATCCCCGGTTATCGGGAGCTGCCCCGTCGCCGGCTTGGTTTATGAAGTATCGCCCCTGCGGCACCGGCCAGCACGCATGAAGTGCTCCGCACTCAACCTTTGATCGTGACGTGCGTGTGGAAGCGGTCAGAAGGCCCGCGCAGAATCTGGAATTCGAAAGGCCGACCCGCCTCGTCATAGCCGATGCGCATGACATCGACCAGCGCGGAGCCGATGCCCACGTCGAGCAGCTTGGACAGCGTCACGTCGGCCAGCGTAGCGCGCGTGACCATCTCGATGCGCTCGTAGCGGATGCCCTTGCCCTGCAGCAGTTCGGTCAGCGCCGCACGGCCGAAGTCGGCTCTGGTGAAAAGCCGCCCCACGTCCTCAGTCAGGTAGACCACGCTGTGCAGGATCGGCGTGCGTCCCGTCGCGCGCACGCGCACCACCTTCAGCACCATCGTGCCTTCGTCGAGCTGCAGCGCCGTTGCCACGTCGAGCGGCGCGGGCACGAAGCCGAACTCCTTCACGCTGGGCGTGCTGCGCGAGCGGCGCTCGGCCATGGCCGAGAGGAACGCGTTCATGGGCATCGGCAGCGGTGCCGACCGGAACGGCACCGACAGGTAGGTGCCCCGGCCGCGCTGCCGCTTCAGCAGGCCGCGCGCTTCAAGCGACTGCAAGGCCCGCCGCACCGTCACGCGCGACACGCCGTACTGCGCACCCAGGTCTTCTTCGGTGGGCAACTGGTCGCCGTCGCGCAGCCGGCCGCTGGCCACCATGTCTTCGATCATGGTGGATATCTGGTGGTGCAGTGCGACGCCGGGTTGCCTGTTGAGGTCCATGCGGAAATCTTAACTGCTAGCAGCCCTGCACCTTGCTAAATGTATTGATGTAAATACAATAAGACCAAGCAGCCACTCCGGGCCGCTGCAATCACCACGAGACCACCGGACAACACATGGCAGGCCGCACGCTCTTCGACAAGATATGGGACACCCATGTAGTGGTGGACCTGGGCGACGGCTTCTCTCTGCTTCACGTGGACCGCCACCTGGTGAGCGACCCTGGCAGCAAGGCGCTGGCCGCGCTGCGCCAGCGCGGCCACGCGGTGCGCAACCCCGAACTCACCTTCGCGACGCCCGACCACACCGTGTCCACCGCCCCAGGCCGAACCGGCCACACGGCCAACGCGCTGCGATACCTCAAGGACCTGCGCCACGAGACCCAGACCCAGGGCATCCGGCTGTTCGACCTCGGGCAGGCCGGCCAAGGCATCGTGCACGTGGTCGGGCCCGAACTTGGACTGACCCTGCCGGGCGCCTCCATCGTCTGCAGCGACAGCCACACCTGCACGCACGGTGCCCTCGGCGCACTGGCGTTCGGCATCGGCGCCACCGAGTTCCAGCACGTCGCGGCCACGCAGACCATCGTGCTGCAGCGCCCGCGCCAGATGCGCATCTGGTTCGACGGCGCGCTGCCGAGCGGCGTGAGCGCGAAGGACCTGATCCTGCACACCATCGGCCGCCTGGGCGCCACCGGGGCCGCGGGCTGCGCGGTCGAGTACGCCGGCCCGGCGATCGACGCGCTCGACATGGAAGCGCGCATGACGGTGTGCAACCTGTCGGTGGAAATGGGCGGGCGGTTCGGCATCATCGCGCCGGACGCACGCACCTTCGACTACCTTCGCGGTCGCCCCTACGCCCCGGCGGAAGCGCTGTGGGAACGCGCGGTAACGCAATGGCGCGAGTTGCGCGGAGACGACGACGCGGCATACGACCGAGAAGTACGCATCGATGCGTCGGGTATCGACCCGCAGGTCACATGGGGCGTGAGCCCGCAGGATGTGCTCGGTGTCGGCGGCGTGGTGCCCGTGCCCGCAGGCCCGGCGCAGCAGGCCGCGCTCGACTACATGGGCCTGCGTGCCGGCGACCCGATCGCGGGCACGCCTGTCGACTGGGTCTTTATCGGCTCGTGTACCAACGCACGGATCTCGGACCTGCGGCTGGCCGCAGATATTGTGCGGGGCCGACGCGTGGCCGGGGGCGTGAGGGCCTGGGTCGTGCCCGGCTCCGAACTCGTGAAGCGCGCGGCCGAGGACGAAGGGCTCGATCAGGTCTTTTGCGATGCAGGCTTCGAATGGCGCGAGTCGGGCTGCTCGCTGTGCGTGGCCGGCAACGGCGAGGCCGTGCCGCCGGGGCAGCGCGCCGTGTCAACCTCGAACCGCAACTTCGTCGGCCGCCAGGGCCCGGGCGCGCGCACCCACCTGGCGAGCCCGCAGATGGCGGCGGCTGCCGCAGTCGCAGGCTGCATCGTCGACCACCGCACCTTGGAGGCACGCGCATGACACCGTTCACGGTGCTGCAGGCCGTGGCCGCGCCGCTGCTGCTCGACAACATCGACACCGACACGATCATCCGCGTCGAGCCGCTTTTCAGCGGCGTGCCCCGCGAGCAGTTGGGGCCGCACGCGCTCGCTGCCTTGCGCTTTCGTGCCGACGGCAGCGAGGACCCCGATTTTGTTCTGAACCGCACGCCCTACCGAAGCGCGCACATCTTGCTGGCGGGCGACAACTTCGGCTGCGGCAGCTCGCGCGAAGGCGCTGTGTGGGCGCTCATGGCGCTGGGCATACGGTGCGTCGTGGCGCCGAGCTTCGGCGACATCTTCTACGGCAACTGCTTCCAGAACGGCCTGTTGCCAGTGCAGCTGGCGCGCGCGCAAGTAGAGGCACTGGCGCATGCGGTGTCTCGAACGCCTTCCTCGCCCGTCACAGTCGATCTTCCTGCCTGCACGGTGCATGCGCCCGGCATGGCCGCGCTGCATTTCGCCCTGCCCGCGCGGCGCCGCGAGGGCCTGCTGCGCGGCCTGGACGACCTCGAGCTGACGCTGGCGCGCAGCGCCGAGATCGACGCATTCCAGGCGCGCGATGCCCAGGCACGACCATGGATCTATCTGAAGACAAAGGAGACGCCGTGACCCTTCACCCCCTTGCGCCATCGCGCCGCGATGTGCTTCGCACCGCCACGGCCTTCGCCGCCTCGGCGCTGCTGTCGCGCCACGCGCTGGCGGCCGACTTTCCTTCGCGCCCGGTGCGCATGGTCATCCCGCTGCCGCCGGGCGGCGCCACCGACGTCATCGGCCGCTTCATGGCCCAGAAGCTCGGCGAGCTCTGGAACCAGAGCGTGATCGTCGACAACAAGCCGGGCGCCGGCACCATCGTCGGCACGCAGGCCATCGCCCGCGCGCCAGCCGACGGCTACACCTTCGGCATCGTCATCAGCGCATTCACCATCAACCCGTCGCTGCGCACCGACTTGCCCTACGACGCCGTCAAGGACTTCACGCCGCTGAGCCTGCTGGGCTTTCCGGTGATCGCGCTGGTGGCGATCCCGTCGTTTCCGGCTGACGATGTGAAGGGGCTCATCGAGAAGGCGCGCGCCAAGGCCGGCGCCGTCAGCTACGCCTCGTTGGGCATCGGCACCGCCACGCACCTGGCGGGCGAACTCATGAACGTGCGCGCGAAAACCGGCATGGTGCACATCCCCTACAACGGCAGTGCGCCGGCCTACAACGACCTGCTGAGCGGACGCGTGCCGGTCGGCTTCGTGCTGCTCGACTCGGCGCTGCCGCACGTGAAGGCCGGCAAGCTGAAGGTGCTGGGCATCACCAACGCGAAACGCAGCCGCATCTACCCCGACTACCCCACCATCGGCGAAACCATCGCGGGCTATTCGCTGGAGAGCCTGTTCGGCTTCGTCGCGCCGGCCGGCTTGCCAGCGCCGGTGGCGGCCAGGCTGTCGGGCGACCTCGTCAAGGTGATGCAGATGCCCGACGTGCGCCATCGGCTGGCCGAACTGAGCGTGGAGCCGGTCGGCTCCACCGCGGCGGACTTCGCCGCGACGATCCGCAGCGAGATCACCAAGTGGGCGCCGGTGGTGAAGGCGGCGGGCGTCAAGGCCGAATAGCAGCACGGGCGACACACGCGCAGTTCCGCATGCCGCGTGCGCGGTTCAGGCGGCGTGCAGCCGCGCCACCAGGCTGCCAGCGGCCTTGCGCAACGGCGGCAGGAAGGTTTCGCGCACTTCCGCCAGCGTCATGCGTTCGGCGCGCACGGCGATGCTCATCGCCGCCATGACCTGGCCCGAGCGGTCGAACACGGGTACGGCCATCGATCGCACACCCAGTTCGAGCTCGCCGTCGTTGCTGGCGTAGCCTTCTTCACGGCAACGCGCGATGAGCGCCAGCACCTCGCCGGCATCGGTGACGGTGCGCGCGCTCAGGCGCGGGCGCGTCATGGCGCGCACGCGCCGCGCCGCCTCTTCGGGCGGCAAGCCTGCGAGCAACACGCGCCCCAATGCCGCGCAGTACGCCGGCAGCCGCGAGCCGATGCCCAGCCCCGTGCTCAGGCTGCGCCGCGCGGTCGAGCGCGCAATGATGATCGCGTCGTCGCCCTGCAGCATGGCCAACGACGCCGACTCCCGCGTGCGCTCCGACAGCGCATCGAGCAGCGGCTGCGCCAGCGAGGGCGCGGGCCGCGACGCGAGATACGCGTGCGCCACCAGCAGCGCCTTCGGCAGCATCCAGAACCGCTTGCCGTCGCTGTCGAGATAGCCCAGCGTCTGCAGCGTGAGCAGCGAGCGGCGCGCCGACGCGGGCGAGCTCTGCGTGAGCCGCCCCACCTCCGACACCGTGAGGCGGCTGTGCTGGCGGCCGAAGCAGGTCAGCACGTCGAGGCCCTTTTGCAGCGAGGCCACGAAATTCTTGTCGGGCACCACCTCTTCGCTGGGGGAATTCGCCTGGTTCTTGCGCATTGCGCAAATCTAGCTTGTTGCACGCGCCTTGGCAAAGAGACACTGGAATCCCCTCGATGCACGAACAACACGGAGACAACCAATGTTCCAGAGACTCACCCGGCGCGCGCTTGCGCTGCTGGCCTGCGCCTGCCTGATGGCGCAGGCCCAGGCACAGAACGACAACAAGATTGCACGCCTCGTGGTGCCCTTCCCCGCCGGCGGCACCGCCGACATCCTGCCGCGCGTGGTGGCCGACAAGCTGCGCGACCTGTACCCCGCGGGGGTGGTGGTGGAGAACCGCACCGGCGCGGGCGGCAACATCGGCGCCGACGTGGTGTTCCGCGCCGAGCCCGACGGCAAGACGCTGCTGGCCTCGCCGCCCGCACCCATCGCCATCAACCAGCACCTGTACAAGAAGCTCGGGTTCGACCCGACGCGCTGGGTGCCCGTGACCGTGCTGGCCACCGTGCCCAACGTGCTGGTGGTCAACCCCAAGCTGCCGGTGCACAGCGTGGCCGAGTTCGTCGCCTACCTGAAGGCCAACCCCGGCAAGGTGAGCTTCGCCTCGCAGGGCAACGGCACCACGTCGCACCTCACGGCCAGTCTCTTCATGCAACTCACGGGCACCGAGATGACGCACGTGCCCTACAAGGGCACCGCGCCCGCGCTGGTCGACCTCATCGGCGGGCAGGTCGATGTGTTCTTCGACAACATCTCCTCGTCGCTGCAGTTCGAGCGCACCGGCAAGGTCCGCATCCTGGCCGTAGCCGACGAGCAGCGTACCAAGGCCTTGCCCAACGTGCCCACCTTCGCCGAGCAGAAGCTGCCGGCCATGAACGCGGTCACCTGGTTCGCGGTCGTTGCGCCGCCGGGCACACCCGCGGCCACGGTCGATGCCACGCAGAAGGCGATGGCCGCGGCGCTCGCGCTGCCCGACGTGAAGCAGAAATTTGCCGAGCAAGGCGCCGAGCCGCGCGGCTGGGACAGCGCGCGCACCGGCCAGTTCATCCAGGCGGAATCGGCCAAGTGGCACAAGGTCATCCAGGCCGCCAAGGTCACCATGGAATAAGCGATCTCCCCATGCACAACGACATCCAATCCCAGCCGGTCCACTGGTCCGGCCCCGGCCTCACGCGCATCCCGTTTGCGGTCTACAGCGACCCCCAGCTCGCGGCCGACGAACAGGCGCGCATCTTTCGCGGCGAGGTCTGGAACTATCTTTGCCTGGAGGCCGAGCTGCCCGACGCCGGCAGCTACCGCACCACCTTTGCGGGCGAAACGCCGGTGGTGGTGGTGCGCGACGACGACGGCGAGATCTACGCCTTCGAGAACCGCTGCGCCCACCGCGGTGCATTGATCGCACTCGAGAAATCGGGCCGCAGCGACAACTTCCAGTGCGTCTACCACGCCTGGAGCTACAACCGCCAGGGCGATCTGACCGGCGTGGCGTTCGAGAAGGGCGTGAAGGGCCAGGGCGGCATGCCCGCCAGCTTCTGCAAGGAAGCGCATGGCCCGCGCAAGCTGCGCATCGCGAGCTTCTGCGGCCTGGTCTTCGGCAGCTTCAGCGAGAACGTGCCATCGATCGAAGAGTATCTCGGCGACGAGATCTGCCAGCGCATCGAACGCGTGCTGCACAAGCCGGTGGAGGTCATCGGCCGCTTCACGCAGGCACTGCCCAACAACTGGAAGCTCTACGTCGAGAACGTCAAGGACAGCTACCACGCCAGCCTGCTGCACCTGTTCTTCACCACCTTCGAGCTCAACCGCCTGTCGCAGAAAGGCGGCGTGATCGTCGACGGGAGCGGCGGCCATCATGTGAGCTATTCGATGATCGACACGGCCGCAGAGAAGGATGCGTCATACAGGGAGCAGGCCCTTCGCTCCGACAACGACCGTTACCGCTTGAAGGACCCGAGCGTCCTGGCCGGCTTCAAGGAGTACGACGACGGCGTGACGTTGCAGATCCTGTCGGTGTTCCCCGGCTTCGTGCTGCAGCAGATCCAGAACTGCCTGGCCGTGCGCCAGGTACTGCCCAGAGGCACGACGCGCACCGAACTGAACTGGACCTACATCGGCTATGCCGACGACACCCCCGAGCAGCGCAAGGTACGGCTCAAGCAATCGAACCTGGTCGGCCCGGCCGGCTTCATCTCGATGGAGGACGGCGCGGTCGGAGGGTTCGTGCAGCGCGGCATCGCCGGCGCGGCCGACCATGAGGCCATCGTCGAAATGGGCGGTGACGCGACGGCCTCCAGCGAAGGCCGGGCCACCGAGGCCTCGGTGCGCGGCTTCTGGAAAGCCTACCGCCGGCACATGGGCGCATGAGTCGCTAGCGAAGCAAAGAGAGAACCCACGATGATCGACCTGCTGGCGCTGTGCGCCTTCAACGCGGCCTATGCCGACACCATCGACAGCGATGCGCTGGAGCAATGGCCCGGCTTCTTCACCGAAGAATGCCACTACCGCATCACCCACATCGAGAACGAGCGCGAAGGCCTCGCGGCCGGCATCGTCTACGCCGACTCGCGCGCGATGCTCGAAGACCGCATCGCCGCGCTGCGCGAGGCCAACATCTACGAACGCCAGCGCTACCGGCACCTGCTGGGCATGCCACGGCTGCAGAACGCGCAGGCCGAAAGCGCCGAGGCGCGCACGCCTTTCATCGTGGCGCGCATCATGGCCACGGGCCAGACCGAGGTGTTCGCCACCGGCGTCTACCAGGACCGCTTCGTCCGGCAGGAAGGACAGCTGCGCCTGCAATCGCGCGTGGCGGTGTGCGACAGCACGGTCATCGACACCCTGCTCGCGCTGCCGCTGTGACCATGCGCGCCCCCTCCTGCAAACTCGCGCTGGCCGCCGGCGATCCGAACGGCATCGGTCCGGAGATTGCGCTGAAGGCGCTCGCCGCACTGCCCGCAGCCGACCGCGCGCGCCTCACGCTCTACGGCCCCGCCAGCGTGTTCGAGCGCACGGCGGCACAACTCAGCCTGGCTGCGCTGCTACGCGACGTGCGGCTCGTGAGCGTGGGCGAGCTGCCCGCGAGCGCCGCGGTGCCCGGCCGCATCGATGCGGCGGCGGGCGCGTCGGCCGTCGCCTCCGCCACCGCCGCGCTGCAGGCCTGCCGACGCGGCGAGGTCGATGCGGTGGTCGCCTGCCCGCACCACGAGACCGCCATCCACCAGGCCGGCATCGCCTTCAGCGGCTACCCGTCTCTGGTCGCGCGCGTGTGCGGCGTGCCCGAGGACCGCGTGTTCCTCATGCTGGTGGGCGGCGGCCTGCGCATCGTGCATGCCACGCTGCACGAGAGCGTTCGCGCCGCGCTCTATCGGCTGACACCGGCACTGGTCGCGCAAGCCGTCCGGGCTGGCGCGCGAGCCTGCGCGCTGCTGGGCGTGGCCGATCCTTCGATCGGCGTGTTCGGCATCAACCCGCACGCCTCGGAAGGCGGCCTGTTCGGGCCGGAAGACGCCGCCATCGTGGTGCCCGCCGTCGACACGCTGCGCGCCGAGGGCCTGCGCATGCACGGCCCGGCCGGTGCCGACATGCTGCTGGCCCAACGTGGGCACGGCGGCCACGACCTCTACGTGGCAATGCTGCACGACCAGGGCCACATCCCGGTCAAGCTGCTCGCGCCGCAGGCCGCCAGTGCGCTCAGCATCGGCGCCGATGCGTTGCTGTCGAGCGTGGGGCACGGCAGCGCCATGGACATCGCGGGCCGTGGCGCGGCCGACCCGAAAGCCGTACTTCGCACCATCGCGCTGCTCTCGGGAGGCCGGCCATGAGCCATCGCATCTTCATCGCCGGCCGCGACGTCGCCTTCGAATGCGCGGACAACGAAAGCGTGCTCGATGCGGCAGCGCGCGCCGGCATCGAGCTGCCCTACTCGTGCCGCAAGGGCGTTTGCGGCAATTGCGCCGGCGCCGTGGTGCGCGGCGAGGTGGGGGCCATCGGCACGGGCGCCATCACCAACGAGACCTGCCTGCCGAACCAGGTGCTGTTCTGCATGTGCGCGCCGCGCGGCGACATCGAGATCGCGCCGACCGCGATGCGCCGCGTCGACCCTGACGCGCGCAAGCGTTTCACGGCGAAGGTGTTCCGCAACGAGCTGGCCGCGCTCGACGTGTCTGTGCTGCAGATGCGCCTGCCCGCGGGGCAGCGCGCCAGGTTCAGGGCCGGACAGTACCTGCAGCTTTCGCTGCCCGACGGCAGCACGCGCAGCTACTCCATGGCCAATGCGCCGCACGAGAGCGACGCCGTCACGCTGCACGTGCGCCATGTGCCGGGCGGCGCCTTCAGCGCGCGCGTGTCGCAGCTGGCGGCAGGCGAGCTGCTCGACATCGAGCTGCCCTTTGGCGCGTTCTCGCTGCAGCAGGAACAGGCGCGGCCCGTGGTGTTCGTGGCGGGCGGCACCGGCTTCGCGCCGGTGAAGTCCATCCTGGACGACATGCTCAAGCGGCGCATCGACCGGCCCATCACGCTGATCTGGGCGGCGCGGCAGGCCGACGGCATCTACCTGCGCCCGGCAGTCGCGCGCTGGCAGAAGCAATGGCCGAGGATGCGCTTCGTCAGTGCGCTGAGCGACGACGGCGCGGCAGGCGACGGCGACTTCGCGGGCCGAGCCGACGAGGCGCTGCTCGCCACGTGCGCCGACCTGCGGGGACATGAGCTGTATTGCTGCGGCTCACCAGCGATGGTGAACGCGGTGCGCAACGCAGCGCTGCGGCATCGCAGACTCGACGCGGGCGACTTCCACTCCGACGTGTTCGTCGAGGGGCCAGCCGCCCACCCTTGAGTGGGAACGTCCGCTTCGCCTTCGGCGTGGGCATATTCTCGATCATCAGGTTCACGCAGGCCGCTTGCGACGGCGAGGCGGCGTCGATTGCGCGCTGCGCGATGCAACATGCGGGAAAACCCGATCGTTGACATATCAACGTTGATAGATCAACAATAGTCATCGCGTTCATCTCCTGCCCCTACGATGCCAGCCAAGAAATTACCTGCCGCACCTCGCCGCGCTTCCCATCCACGCGCAGTGGAAAAGGTCGCGCAGCGGCGCTCTGACACCAGCGATCCCGTGATGGAGCGGCCATTGCCCGCGCTCGCAACGGATTTCATCGGATGGCTGGTCACGAGCCTGTCCGTCCGCCTGAGCCGCAGCGCATCGAGCTTCTACATGCAGCGCTGGGACATCGGGACGACGGAGTACCGGCTTCTCTTGGCCTTGGGTGTCGAGCACGAATGCAGCGCCGCGTTCGTTGCCGCTGCCGCGGACGTCGACAAGGCCGCGGCCAGTCGGAGCCTGCAGGTCCTCAGTCAGCAGGGCCTTGTCACACTCGCTCGGCATGGACGCGAGATGACGATCAGCCTGACCGAGACGGGTCGCTCCCTCTCCCAGGAGCTGTACAGCACATCGCAGCAGCGCGAAGCCCGTTTGACCGATGGCATGAGCGCCGCACAGGTCAAACGCCTGCGCGCGGACCTGCACAAGCTGATCGAGAACCTTCCGAGGCTGGGCGACGACGCCTTCGAGGCCGACCTCTCGGACTGAAATACCACTCCACAACGGTACCCACGTCAATCATGCTCAGCAAAGAAAACAACGACCTCCTCACGCGCACCAACCCCGATACCCCGATGGGGAAGCTGATGCGGTGCTTCTGGACCCCGGCGATGACCGAGGCCGAGGTACCTGGCACCGACGAGCCGCCCGTGCGTCTGCAACTGCTCGGAGAAGCGCTGGTGGTGTTCCGCGACACGGAAGGCCGCATCGGCGTGCTCGACCAGCATTGCCCGCACCGCGGTGCCAGTCTCTTCTTCGGCCGCAACGAGGAAGGCGGCGTGCGTTGTGTCTATCACGGCTGGAAGTTCGGCGTGGATGGCCAGTGCCTGGACATGCCGACCGAGGCACCCGACAGTCCCATGCGCTGCAAGGTGCGCGCGCGCGCCTATCCGGCGCGCATCGCCGGGGGCGTGCTCTGGGTCTACATGGGCGAGCCCGACAAGGAGCCTCCGCTGCCCGACTTCGAGTGGCTCGGGCTGCCCTCCTCGCACGTCTACGTCTCGCGCTGGGAACAGGACTGCAACTACGCCCAGGCCATGGAGGGAGAACTGGACAGCGCGCATGTCGGCTTCCTGCACAGCCTCGTCGACAGGACGAATGACGATGATCGCGCCCTCACCGGCCGGTTCTTCAAGAACGACAAGGCGCCACTCTGGAAGATCGTGCCGAGCCCATCGGGCTTCATGGCCTGCAACGGGCGCCGCGTCGACGAGAGCCAGCGCTATTGGCGCCTGAACCAGTTCCTGCTGCCCTTCTACACCATGATTCCGCCGCATCCTGCCGAAGCCCGGCTGGTGCGCATGTGGGTGCCGATGAACGATGAGCGCTGCTGGGTGCTGTGTGCCACCTTCCGACCGGATCGTCCGCTGGAAGAGAAGGAGCTGAAGGCGTGGCGCAACGGCGACTACGCGCACCGCAGGGTCGTTCCAGGCACCACGCGGCCGACCGAGCGCCTGGACAACGACTACCTCATCGATCGGCAGCTGCAGAAGACCGTGTCCTTCACCGGGATCGCGGGCATCCGCGCACAGGATGCAATGGTCGCCGAGTCGGCCGGTCCCATCGTCGACAGGACGCGCGAGCATCTCGGCACCAGCGATCGCGCCGTGGTCGCGATGCGCCGCTTGCTTATCGACGCGGCGCTCGCCTGCGCGGAAGGCCAGCGCCCCGTGGGCCCGGACATGCCGCACCTGTACAGCGTGCGTGCGACGCAGGCCGTGCTGCCTGAAAGCCTCGACCCCACCGAGTCGGAAGAACTGATAGGCACGGCACGACCGAAGGACCTGTCAGCCACCTGAGGGCCACCCCGGGATTTGCGACCCGGCGACACCCGACGCGTCCATACACAAGACCAGGAGACATACGATGAAATTCCCTCACTTTCCCCTCGGCGCGCGGGCGCTGATCCGCAATCTTTTTCTGGCCGGCGCCATCGCCCTCGGCGCAGGCGTGGGACAGGCTGCCGAAACAGACTATCCCAAACAGCCGGTGACCATCATCGTTCCGTTCGCGCCCGGCGGCAGTCTGGACGCGACCGCCCGCGTCATTGCGGAAAAGCTGCGCGACCTATTGGGCCAACCGGTGCTGGTCGTGAACCGTCCAGGCGCGGGCAGCGCGGTCGGAGCGCGTTACGTCGCCCAGGCCAAGCCCGATGGCTACACCCTGTTCATTGCGTCCGGTTCCGCGTTCGGCTTCCTGAACCTGATCGTGCCGAACTTCGAGTACCAGCTGAAGGACTACACGCCGCTCGGCGGCGTGGCCATCTATACCTCGCTGTTCGCGGTCAACGCGTCGGCGCAGGTCAAGACGTTGCCTGAGCTGGTGAAACTGGCACACGACAGGCCGGGCGGCCTGAGCTTCTGCACGACCGGCGTGAGTGGGCTGAATCATCTGCAGCTCGAGATGTTCAAGGGCCTGGTGAAGTCCAAGACGGGAACCGCCCTGAATGTCATCCATGTGCCCTACAACGGCGTTGCCCCGGCCCTGACCGGCTTACGGGCGGGCGAAGTGCAGGCCTGCGCGCTGCCGTACAGCTCGATCGTGCGGAACTTCGAGGGCAACGGTATTCGCAACATCGCCGTTCAGCGGCACGAGCGCCTGAAGGCCATGCCGCAGGTCGGAACCACCGGCGAGCAGGGCTACCCGGAGATGGACGACAACGAACAGCTTGTGACTCTGTCGGCGCCCGCGGGCACGCCTGCGAGCGTGGTCGCGAAACTCGAAGCCGCGCTGCAGACCACGATGAAGGACGCAGAGATCGTCAGGAAGCTGAACGACCTTGACGTCCAGCCCACTTTCGTGGGGTCCTCGGACGCCAGGAAATGGCTCGAGAAGGATGTGACCAAGTTCAGCAAGGTCATCAAGGCCGCCGGCCTTACAGTGCAACAGTGAGGAAGGCTGAAGGCCACCGGTCCTTCTCGGCCGCGGTCTCGGGAAGAAATGCAGAAGCAAGAAGAGAAAAACGCAGGCCGGGGTGAGAGCGTCTTCGCGGTCCAGGTGGCTGCCATGCGCCTGGAATCGCCGGCCGTGCTGAGCATCGAACTTCGCCACATCGAGGATCGCGCGCTCCCGCCCGCTTCGCCCGGCTCCCATGTGGATGTACGTCTCGCCAACGGCGTGACGCGCCCCTATTCGGTGGTCAGCGGTGAAGAAGGAGTCTACGTGCTGGCCGTGAAGCGTGAAACGGACAGTCGAGGCGGATCGGCCTACGTGCACGACCGGTTGCGTGTCGGCGACATGATTCAAGTGTCCGCGCCACGGAACCAGTTTGCACTGGCAGACCATGATGGCCCGTCGCTGCTCCTCGCCGGTGGCATCGGCATCACACCGCTGCTGCCGATGGCAAGGACCTTGGAGCGCAAAGGCCGGCCATGGCGCCTGCACTACACAACCAGCCACGCGGCGGTCGCGCCTTTTGCGCGAGAGCTTCGGCAACTGGGAGAGCGCGTGCACCTGCACAGCAGTGCCAGCGCGGGCCGCATCGACTTGGGCGCGCTCGTGTCCGACGCTGTGCCGGGCACGCACTTCTACTGCTGTGGGCCCGAAGGCATGCTCGATGCGTTTACCGAAGCGACACGGGACATCGATCCAGCGCGCGTTCACGTGGAGCGCTTCGGCGCCGCAGCGCCACCGCCGGATGCGGGCAGCTTCGAATTGCGCCTGGCCAGGAGCGGACGCAGCGTCATGGTGGGGCCCGAACTGAGCACACTCGACGCGCTTCTGCAGGCTGGAGTGAATGTCGACTATTCCTGTCGCCAGGGCATCTGCGGTTCCTGCGAGGTGCATGTGCTCGAGGGCATCCCCGAACACCGCGACGAAATCCTTACCGAAGCCGAGCGGGCGAGCAACAAGACGATGATGGCTTGCTGCTCGCGCGCTTGCAGTGCGACGCTGGTAGTTGATCTCTAGGCACCCCCGCGAAAGGCGACCGCCGCAGGACCCGATCCTCCCGGTCCCGATTTCGCTTGGCGACTCTGTCCGTCTGACGAAGTACCGGGCTTCTCAGACACTCCGGCGTGCGGCCGGCCGCTGCTCCCTATGCGCCGGACTCATCATTCGGCCATGATGTTCGCAGTCTTGATGATCTGCGCCCACTTGCGGGTTGCGCTCGCAATGAACGCGCTGAAGTCCTCGCTGGTGCTCCCGCGAAGTTGCAGTCCCGCGGCCTCGGCCCTGCGACGGACATCCGCATCGGTCACCGCGGCATTGATCTCCGCGTTCAGCCGCGCGACGATGCTGGGCGGCGTTCCGGCCGGCGGCACCGTCCTTCGCAAGGATCCCTCGCTGCTGTGCGCGGTACGACTGGAGCATGCGGCGGACGAAATCGCCAGGGGCGGCGTACAAAGGCTCAAAGTCGGACCGCAGGTCGTCCTGCCGTCGTTCGGCTTGTTCTTTCGACGAGACGGATTGGCGCAGCCTGCGGTCCTCGCGGAATTTGCGCATGCCATGCGGTCTGTCAGTGGAGCCAACATTCCGAAGATATGAGCGACGGTGCAACTGCCGTCCGCCCCCTTTCCGGTCGACCAGTTCAGTTGCAATGCGGCGCATTGGTCAGTTCACTGACCCGGCCAGAGTTCGTGGTCAGCGCTTCTCAGGATGTTCCGCGGCGTAACCCAAACGATGCACAAGTTCGGGCACCAACGCTGGTCGAAGATCTCTCAGCTGCGCCCAAGCGCGAGAAGGTTGTCGCGCAGCGTCTGCATCAGCGGAGACCATGCCGACCCGGGCCGAGAGAGCAGCACCACCGCGCGGGGGATGCGGAGGGCGGCAATGGGCAGTACGGCGAATCGGTGGTCCGGCGCATGCCGCATGAACGAACGCGGCACCAGCGTGACAAGGTCGGTCGTCGCGAGCACGGAGAGGTTCATCTCCGACGCGAAGGGAACTTGCATGACGATCGTGGGTGGGGGAAGACCGTGCCGTGCAAATATCTCTTCCAAAGCACGGTATGCGGCCGAGTGCACGGGGCCGGTCATCCATCCGAAGTTCGCGACGTCTTTGAGCGACAGGCGCGAACGCAAGGCCAGCGGGTGCTTTGCGCGCACCAGCGGCAGCATGGGATCGTTGTCAATCTTGGTCCGCTCGGCTTCCAGCGGCTGGCCCTCGTAGGCGGGCACCAGGGCGAGATCCAATTCTCCCTCGACCACCTGCACAGCCAATGCATCCGAGCGGTCCACCCGCACCCGGACGCGCAGTCCCGGACGTTGCATCAGCAGCGGCCCGAGCACCGCCGCGATTCGATTGCCAGCCGTGGTGTCGGTCACGCCGATGCGCAGGAGGCCGGCTTGCTGGGCCCGCATGGCGTCGGCCAGCAGGACCGTGTCGGCGTAGTTGGCCTGCAGCCTGCGCATCTGTTCCGCCAGCCTGAGGCCCGCGGACGTCAACGTCATGCCGCGAACACTGCGTTCGAAGATCTGGAGTCCGAATTCCTGTTCCACCCGCCGTACCGCCTTGGTCAGTGCAGGCTGCGTCACGCCCTGCGCTTCCGCCGCCGAAGAAAGCTGGCCGGCCTTGGCGACCGCCAGGAAATATTGGATGTCGCGGATCGCGAGTGACATTCCTGGATTTTATGGAATTCCTTCCATCCGGGAATACCTCTGCTTGCAAACGCAGCGTAGATTCATGGTTCCAGTCCACAGGCCAGCCCCACGATGCCTTCCCGCGCCACACCCAATATCGTCCTCATCCTCGCCGACAACCTCGGCTGGGGCGAACTCGGCTGCTACGGAGGCGGTGCCCTGCGGGGAGCCCCCACCCCCAACATCGACGCGCTCGCGAAGCAAGGATTGCTGCTGCAGAACTTCAATGTCGAGAGCGACTGCGTCCCAACGCGCTCGGCGCTCATGAGCGGACGGCATCCGATCCGCACAGGCTGCCTGCAGTCGGTGCCTCCGGGTCTTCCTCAGGGGCTGACCCGCCGCGAGATCACCCTGGCGCAGTTGCTGTCCGGCCAGGGGTATGCCACGGCCCACTTCGGCAAGTGGCACCTGGGAGACGTGCCGGGGCGCTTTCCATCGGACCGGGGTTTCGACGAGTGGTACGGCATTCCGCGCACCACGGATGAGAGCCAGTTCACGTCGACCGTCGGTTTCGACCCGAGCGTGGTGGACCTGCCATGGATCATGCAGGGGCTTCGGGGCGAGCAGTCCGAGGGCGTGAAGGTCTACGACCTGGAGGCGCGCCGCGGCATCGATGCGGATCTGGTCGATCGCTCGATCGAGTTCATGCAGCGCAATGCCGCCGCGCGCAAGCCCTTCTTCCTTTATCTACCGCTCGTCCATCTTCACTTTCCGACGCTGCCGCACCCCGAGTTCGCGGGGCGGA
This sequence comes from Variovorax paradoxus B4, assembly GCF_000463015.1. Taxonomy (NCBI): domain Bacteria; kingdom Pseudomonadati; phylum Pseudomonadota; class Betaproteobacteria; order Burkholderiales; family Comamonadaceae; genus Variovorax; species Variovorax paradoxus. Next base: position 1,005,694 of record NC_022234.1, read on the forward strand.
CCGGCGCCGGCGATTTTGCAGATTGCATGGTGGAGATGGACCACCGGGTGGGCCAGGTGGTCAAGGCGATCGGCGAACTGGGCCTGGCCGACGACACCCTCCTGATCTTCTGCAGCGACAACGGCCCCGAATTCCGCGCGCCCTACCGGGGCACGGCGGGTCCCTGGTCCGGGACCTACCACACGGCCATGGAGGGCAGCCTGCGCGTGCCCTTCATCGTGCGCTGGCCGGGCCGCATTCCGGCCGGCCGCGTGAGCAGCGAGATCGTGCACGTGACCGATCTCTACACGACGCTGGCGGGACTCGCCGGCGTCTCGGTGCCTCAGGACCGCCCGATCGATGGCGTCGACCAGTTGCCATTCTTCCTGGGCGACCAGGACAAGTCGGCGCGCGAGGGCTTTGCGTTCTACATCAAGAACGAGCTGCGGGCCGTCAAGTGGAGGGACTGGAAGCTGCATTTCTACTGGGAGCCTCAGGTGAACGAAGGCAAGGGCAAGCTGGAGTCGCCTTATCTCTTCAACATCACGCGGGACCCCAAGGAAGAGACGGACGTGCTGGTCTACAACACCTGGGTCCTCGGCCCCGCGCTCAAGCTGGTCAAGTCCTTCCAGGACAGTTTCCAGAAGCATCCGAACACGCCGCCGGGCCAGCTCGATTGATGCTGTATTGCCTTCCCAACCTCGATCGTCTCCCCGCCATGAATGCACCCATCCCCTGCCGCCGGCGCATGCTCGCCCTCCTCGCCGGTACCGCCTGCATCGCGGTGGCGCCACCGCTCTTCGCGCAAGGCGCTGGCTCGGGCCAGATCATCACCTGGCTCGTCGGACAGCCAGCGGGAGGAACCGTCGACGTCGTGACTCGCCTGTTGGCGCGCCAGGTCGAACAGGCGCTTGGGCAGACCGTCGTCGTGGACAACCGGCCGGGCGCTGCCGGCGCCATCGCGCTGCAGGCCGCAGCCAAGGCTCCCGGCAACGGTTCCACGCTGGTGACGGTGCCAGGTCCGATCCTGACGAACGTTCCGACGCCGCACTTGGGCAAGGAGCTCGCGGGTGTTGCCATGCTCGCCAAGGGCCCCATGGTCCTTGTCGGCACCACGGCCAGCGCGCTACCGACCAATCTCGAGGCGTTGCTGGCCGCGGCGAAGAAGGACCCGAAGGCCTTCGCGTTCGCAACCTCGGGCAACGGAACGAGCCAGCACCTGGCGGGCGAGATGATGAACCAAATGGCCGGGACCCAGATCGTCCACGTCCCCTACAAGGGCGGCAGCCAGGCCGTCGCGGATGTCGTCGGCGGCCAGGTTCCCCTCGGGATACTTGGCATCACGCCGGTCCTGCCGCACATCAAATCCGGCAAGCTGCGAGCCTACGCAGTGACCACCGCATCGCGATCGGCGATGCTGCCGGACACGCCCACCTTCGGCGAGGCCGGGCTCAAAGGGTTCGACGCCGACCAGTGGTTCGCGGTTGCGACCGCCACTGGCGCGCCGCCGGATCGGATCGCCGCGCTGAACGCTGCCATCACCAGGGCCTTGCAGAACCCCGAAGTACGGGCTGCATTCGCCAGCGCGGGGATTGTGACTGCAACCGCAACAGCCCAGCAGACCACCGACTTCGTCTCCCGGGACCTGGCGCGGTGGCAAGCGCTCGCCCAGAAGGCTCGTCTTCCGCTCGAGTAGGAAACTGTTGATTGCCGCCGAAAATTGACCCGGCGGGGATGCGGCGTTCGCAAGAGGCACGCGCTTCGGCGGAATGATCGCCAGCGGCACGCACACCACCTCGCTGCTGATGGGACTGACCGCCACGCATTTCGCGAAGAAGGGAAACGTCCTGGGCATCAACTTCTCCGTCGATCTGCTGCGGCCCGTGTTGGCGAGCGAGACGGTGCTGATCGAGTGGAGCGTTTCATCGATCGCGGCCCGTCCAAAGGGCGGCAGCATCATCGAGCTGCAGGGATGCATGAAAGGATCAGACGACCGGACCCGCGTGCTCGCGCACGGCACGGTCCTGCTGACCGCCAGCGAGTGACGGCCTCAAGGGCGCAGCGATTCCTTCAGGATGCGGCGGGCCAGCGTCGAGCGGTGCACCTCCGACGCGCCGTCGTAGACGCGAAAAGGCCGCATCTCGCGCAGGATCATCGACACGGGCGCGTCTTCCGACATGCCGAGCGCGCCCATGATCTGCGCGGCGCGGTCCGCCACCCGCCCCACGGCTTCCGACACGAACACCTTGACCATGGCCGACTCGTGCTTGATGCTTTCATGGGCATCGAGCTTGGCGGCCGCGTGCCAGGTCATCAGGCGTGCGGCATGCAGGTCGATGTGCGAGTCCGCCACCATCGCCTGCACCTGCTGCAGCTGCGCGAGCGGCTGCCCGAACGAGCTGCGCCGGTTGGCGTAGTCCTGCGCCAGCGCCATCGCGCGCGAGGCGCGGCCGATGAAGCGCATGCAGTGCGACAGACGCGCCGGTTCGAGCCGCATCTGCGCATAGGCGAAGCCCTGGCCCGCCTCGCCCAGCACCGCGCCGTCATCGACGAAGCAATCCTGCAGTTCGATCTCGCCATGCCCGCCGATCTGGAAACCATCGATGCTCGCGATGTTGCGCACCACGCGATAGCCGGGGTTGCCGGCATCAACGATGAAGATCGTGGCACCCTCGCCCGTCTTCGCCAGCACCAGCGCGAACGAGGCGCCGACCGCCCCGCTGATGAACCACTTGCGGCCGTTGATGACCCAGCCGCCGGGGCGGCGCGCGGCCACCGTCTGCAGCATCGACGGATCGGACCCCGCGCCGGGCTCGGGTTCGGTCATCGCGAAACACGACCGGGCCTCGCCGCGCGCGAGCGGCACCAGGTAGCGCTGCTGCTGCGCCGGCGATCCTTCGGCGAGCAGGTTGATCATGTTCGGCTGGTCCGGCGGTGCGCAGTTCATGGCCAATGGCGCCAGGAAGCTCCGGCCGGCCTCTTCGAGCACCACCGAACGATCGCGCCAGGACAGGCCCAGGCCGCCCCACGCCACCGGCAGCTGCGGTGCGTAGATGCCGGCCTCCATGGCCTTGGCGCGCAATGAACGGGTCGCCGCTTCCAGTGCGTCCAGATCGTGGGCCAGCGCCGGGCACTCGCGCGGAATGGCCTCTTCCTCGACGAAGCGCCGGACCGCCTCGCGCAGGGCCGGAAGGCGGTCGCTGTAGCCGAACATCAGGCGCCTTCGCTGCCGTAGCCGGCTTTGGCCAGCGTGCGCCTGGCGATGTTGAGCTGGTGGATCTGGCTCGTGCCTTCGTACAGCCGGAACAGCCGCACGTCGCGGTAGAAGCGCTCCATGCCGTGGTCGGCGATGTAGCCGTAGCCGCCCAGCATCTGCACGCTGCGGTCGGCCACGCGGCCGCACATCTCGGACGCGAAGTACTTGCAGATCGACGCTTCCATCGTCACGTCGATGCCTTCGTCGCGCTTGCGCGCGGTGTCCAGCACCAGCGCCCGGGCCGCATGGATCTCGGTCTGGCTGTCGGCGATCAGGGCCTGGATCAGCTGGAAGCCCGAAAGCACCTGGCCGAACTGCCTGCGCGTGGACACGAACGCCACGGCGTCCTGCAGCATGCGGATCGCCGGCCCGATGCACAGGGCCGCCAGGTGGATGCGCTGCTTGTTCAGCACCTTCATTGCCGTCTTGAAGCCCTGCCCCTCGCGCCCGCCGATGACGTTCTCCGCCGGCACGATGCAGTCGTTCATGTGCACCTCCGACACGGGCGAGCCTGCCTGCCCCATCTTCCTGTAGGCCGGCCCGGTGCTGAGCCCGGGCATGCCGCGCTCGACCAGGAAGGCCGTGACACCGCGTGCCGACAGGTCGTTGGGGTCGGTGCGCGCCATCACCGTGAAAAGGCCCGCGATCGGCGCGTTGGTGATGAAGCACTTGGTGCCGTTGATCACGTAGTGGTCGCCGTCGCGCCGCGCCGAGGTGCGCAGCGACACGGCGTCCGAACCGGCTTCGGGTTCGGTCAGCGCGAACGCGCCGGTCAGCTCGCCGCTGGCCAGCCGCGGAAGGTAGCGCCGCTTCTGAGCTTCCGTGCCGTCGGCCACCAGGGCTTCGGATCCGATGCCGGTGTTGGTGCCGACACGGGCCCGGAACGCCACCGAGCATTGCGACAGCTCCATCGCCGCCAGCACCAGTTCCTCGGTCGTCATGCCCGCGCCGCCATAGGCCTCGGGGATCGAATAGCCGAACAGGCCCTGCGCCGCCATGTCGGCCACCAGGTCGGCGGGCACTTCGTCGGCGTCGGCCACGCGCGCTTCGTTCGGCACCAGCCGCTCGCGCACGTAGCTGCGCAAGCGGCCCAGGAATTGCTCGAACGCTTGGGGATCACGCTGCATGATGTGTTGCTCCTTGCTTCATTGGGTGGATGCGCGGGGAGGCGTCAGTCCAGCTTGGTTCCGGTGGACTTCACCAGCGCCGCCCACGAGGCTGTTTCGGTCTTGATCACCGCGGCAAACTGCGCCGGGGTGTTGCCGACCGGCTCGGCGCCCAAGGCCACCAGGCGATTGCGAAGCTCGGGCTTTTCCAGCGCCTTCGTCGTGGCGGCGTGCAGGCGCTCGACGATGGCCGTGGGCGTCGCTGCGGGCACCATCAGGCCCTTCCATGCACCGAAGCTGAAGCCCTTGACGGACTCGGAAATGGTCGGCACGTCGGGCGCGACCGTGGCCCGCTTGTCGGTGGACACCGCCAACGCCCTGAGCCTGCCCGACTGCACATGCGGCCACAGGGCGGGCATGTTGTCGATCATCATCGCGATCTGGCCGGCGAGCAGATCGTTCATCGCAGGGCCCGTGCCCTTGTACGGGACGTGGACCATCGTGGTGCCGGTGAGCTGGTTGAACCATTCGCCGGCCAGGTGGGACGGGCTGCCGTTGCCCGCCGAGCCGAAGCTGACCTCCTTCGGCCTGGACCTGGCATAGGCGATGAACTCGGTCACCGTCTTCGCCGGGACCTTCGGGTTGACCGCCATCAGGTTGGGCTCCTGAATCAGCAAGGTCACCGGCCGCAGGTCCTTCGCGGGGTCGTAGGGCATCCTGGCGTAGAGGCTCGGGTTGATCACCGTGGGGCCTGCCGCCGCAATCAGCAGCGTGTAGCCGTCGGGCGCCGACTTGGCGACGTAGTCGCCCCCGATGTTGCCGCCGGCGCCCGCCTTGTTCTCGACGATGACGGGCTGACCCAGTTCCGGACTCAGGGCCGCGGCCAGCAGCCGGGCCAGCACGTCCGTGGAGCCGCCCGGTGCAAAGGGCACGATGAGGCGAACCGGTTTGGTCGGATAGGAAGCCGGGTCGGCGTGCACCACGGAAGCCGTTGCCAGCAGACAGGCGGCAGCGAGCATGAACATCTTGCGCATGGGGAGTCTCCGGTTGATTTTTCGCCAGGGCCCGGAGACTACGCAGCGGCATGACATATGGAAAACGATGTTTCTCTATCTTGAATGCCGTCGCTCGCCAGCGCGCCTTGCCGGACGTAGCATTCATCGCGCCCCACGAGCCACGAGCCCCACATGCCTGCCGCACGCCACCCCGACCCCGACTTCGCGACCACGCTGCAGCACGGCCTGCAGGTGCTGCACTGCTTCACCGTCGGCGAACCCGCCCTCGGCAACAAGGAGCTGTCGGAACGCACCGGGCTGTCGAAGGCGACGATCTCGCGGCTGACCTACACGCTGGCGGCCCGCGGCCTGGTGGTCTTCGATGCGCACCTCCGGCGCTATCGCCTGGGCTCCACGGCGCTCACGATCGGCTACCCGCTGATGGCAAGCCTGCGCATCCGGCAGGTCGCACGGGCCCGCATGAAGCAGCTGGCCGACGAAGTGGGTGGCTCGGTGTCGCTGGGCATGCGCGATCGCACGCGAATGGTCTACGTCGAAACCTGCCGCGGGCACGACCTCAGTGCATGGCGGCCCGACATCGGGGCCGCCGTGCCGATGCTGCCCACGGCCATGGGGCGCAGTTGGCTCGCGCAGGCGCCACACCAATTGCGCGACGCCGTGCTGGCGCAGATCGAAGCGTCGGAGCCCGGCCAGGTGCGGCACCACGAAGCCGACCTCGCCCGGGCGCAAGCCGATCTGAAGCGCAGGGGCTTCTGTGTGTCGCGCGGCGCATGGCGCAGCGACGTGCAGGCGGTCGGCGTGCCGATCCGCATTCCCCAGGACGGCGAGACCCTGGTCCTCAATTGCGGCGTGCTCACGTCGCGGCTCGGCCCGCGCCAGCTCGAGCAAGGCGTGGGCCCGAGTCTCGTTGCGCTCGCGCGCAGCGTGGAAGACGACCTGGATGCCGCGCAATGAACGACACCGACAACAAGGACCGCCAGTTCGCCACCACGCTCGCGAGCGGCATCGACCTGCTGCTGTGCTTTCATCCCGGCGAGTCGAGCCTGGCGAACAAGGACTTCGCGCAGCGCACGGGCCTCTCGAAACCCACGGTCGCGCGCCTGACGCACACGCTGGCGCTGCTCGGCTACCTGCGGCGCGACCCGGCCACGGCCAGCTACAGGCTGGGGGCGGCCGTGCTCGGGCTGAGCCATCCGCTGCTGGCCAGCATGCGCATCCGCCCCATTGCGCGGCCGATGATGGAAACGCTGGCGCGCGAAATCGAAGGCGCCGTCTCGCTCGGCCTGCGCCACCGCATCCACATGGTGTACGTGGAGACCGCGCGCAGCAGCGAAGACTTCGTCCTGACACCCGACATCGGCGCGCCGCTTCCCATGCTGGCCACCGCCATCGGACGCGCCTGGCTGGCGCGCGCTGCGCCGGAAGACCGCCTGTCGGTGCTGAACCAGATCCGCGTCGCCGCGCCGGCCGAGTTCGAACGCCACGCCGCAGCAGCGGAGCTGGCGCGGGAAGAACTGGCGCGCGACGGCTTCTGCAGTGCCCGCGCCGACTGGCAGCCGAACCGGCATGGCTTTGCCGTGCCGCTGCACGGCCTGGTGGATGGGATGCAGTTCGTGCTGAACTGCGCCGTGGCAACGAAGCGCGGCAGCTTTGCGCAGATGCGCCGGGACGTCGCGCCGCGGCTGCTCACGCTGGCGCACAGCATCGAGTTCTCGCTGGGCCTGCGATAGCGCGCGCCAGAGCCTGCGTTCAGGATATCGAAACATGGGTTGCGGCAAATGGAGCGCGCAAACAGACTCCGATGCATGCAATCCGACGCCCCACGCACCGATGCCATAGAGGCAACACCACCGCCTGCAGCACAACAAGGACCGCTGGCCGGCATCCGGATCCTGGACATGGCCACCGTGATCGCGGCGCCGTTCTCGGCGTCGCTGTGTGCCGACATGGGGGCCGAGGTCGTCAAGCTGGAGCTGCCGGAAGGCAACGACCCGCTGCGTTCGCTGGCGCCCACCACGCCGGACCATGCGCTGTTCTGGAAGGTCTCGAACCGCGGCAAGAAAGGCGTGTCGCTCGATGTGCGCAAGCCGGAAGGCCGTGCGCTGTTCCTCAGGCTGATCGCGTCGTACGACGTTCTGGTCGAGAACTTCCGCACCGGCACGCTCGACAAGTGGGGACTGGATGCGCCCACGCTGTGGTCGGTCAATCCGAAGCTGATCATCCTGCGCGTCACCGGCTTCGGCCAGACCGGCCCCTATGCGCAGCGCCCGGGCTTCGCGCGCATCTTCGAGGCGATGAGCGGCTTCGCCCACCTGACCGGCGAAAGCGGCCGCAGTCCGCAGCACATGAACTACCCGCTCGGCGACGTCATCGCGGGCCTGTTCGGCGCCTTTTCCATCTCCACTGCGATCGCGGAACGCCACCGCCACCCGGACGCACCGGGCCGGGAGATCGATCTCTCGGCGACCGAGGCCATGTTCCGGTTGCTGGAGGCCCTGCCGGTCGAGCACGAGATGCTCGGGCAGGCCCGCAGCCGCTCCGGCAGCCGGGCCACCTACACGGCCCCTTCCAACATGTACCGCACCGCCGACGGCCACTGGGTCACGATCGTGGGATCGTCCGAGGCCATCTTCAAGCGCATCTGCCAGGCCATGGGCCAGCCGGCGCTGGCGCACGATCCGCGCTTTGTCACCACGCCGGACCGGGTTCGGAACATCGACGAGATCGATGCGATCGTCGCGGGCTGGTGCGAGTGCCAGACGCTCGCGCAACTGTCCGAAGCCCTGACCCGCGGCGGCGTTCCCCATAGCAAGGTCTATGCGGTGGACGACGTGATGGCCGATCCGCACTTCATTGCGCGCGAAGCCATCATCCGCTTGCCCGACCCGGACCTCGGGTCGCTGCCCGCCCCTGCGATCGTGCCGCGCTTCTCGGGCTTCAGGCCCGCGGCGCCGCGCACCGGGCCGGCGGCCGGCGAACACAACGCGGAGGTCTACGGCGCCCTGGGCCTTGGCAGCGAAGCGCTGGACAGGCTGCAGCGCGACGGCGTGATCTGAGCGAGCGCTGCGGCTGGCCTGAACATTCGCACCGCCTACTTGAGCGCCGCCACCACGGCATCAAAGAACGGCACCACTGGCAAGCTGCCGTTTCCCGCCGGGTCGGTCTGCGCGCCCCAGACGACGATGACCACCTTTTCCTTGCGGTTGATGTAGATCTGCTGGCCCATGATGCCGTTCGCGTAGAAAGCGCCGTCGGCGGCCGACGGGCCACTCGACGGTATCCACCACAGGTAGCCGTAGTTGATCGAGTTGCCACCGGTCAGCACCTTGGGCGTGCCCGCTTCCGTGACCCATCCGACCGGCACCACCTGCTGGCCGGCAGCCACACCATCGTTCATCACGAACAGGCCGAAGCGTCCGTAGTCACGCAAGGTGGCGCTGATGCCGCTGCCGCCGATCTCCACGCCGTTGGGCGAGTCGAGCCACCAGTTGGCCTGCGCCTCCATCCCGGCCTTCGACCATATCTTCTCGGAAAGATACTGCGCCAGGGGTTTCTTGACGGCGTTGTAGACGATCTCGCCGGCCACTTGTGTTTCACCAGTGCTGTAGTTGTAAACGGAGCCCGGTGCCGCCGCGCGCGGCAGCCTGCTCATGAGATCCATGGCCGAACCCGGCTTCTGGCTGATCTGCGCCTCGAGCAACTGGCGGCGGTCGGAGTTCGGGTTGGTGTAGGTCTCGTTCCACTGCGCGCCCGAAGCCATCATCATCACATTGCGGACCGTCGCACCATCGTAGGCGCTGCCCGCCAGCCGTGGCACGTACTTGGTGACCTGGTCATCGATGCTGGCAATGTAGCCGTCCTTCACGGCCGCCCCGATCAGCGTCGAGGTGA